>CAIMWS010000356.1 GCA_903845125.1 uncultured Verrucomicrobiota bacterium | reverse complement strand
GGCCAGGTCGGCGCCGAGCAGGCAGACGGGACGGCAGCCATCGACCTCCTGGGCATTGAGGAACCGGCCCGTTTTGATATTCAGGCTGCTGACCCGGGCGGTGTCCTCGGTGCAGCCGACGATTTGGACCGAGCTGGCGCTGCGGCCTTTATACTTCACGCTGCGCCAATCCTCGGCCATGGGCGCCACGGCGGAGCAGAGCGTGGCCTGCTTGGCCACCTGCAAGGCATCCCGCAAATAGATGATGCGCCGGTTGCGCATTTTCCACCATTCGTCGTTACCGAACCAGGAGAACCGCTGCACGTAAAGAATGTCCGAGCCAATGGCGGAAATACTGCTGAGGAAAGCCTTGTTCAAGCCTTCGATGGCCGTGCCCATCAAGGTGACGGTGACGATCCCGATCACAATCCCCAGGGTGGTCAGCCCGGCGCGCATTTTATTGGCCAGGATGGCGCTGAAGGACACCCGCAAACCCTCGCGGAATTCAGTGAAGAGGTTCATGCGGCGGCCGGCGCGGCGGCGGGGACCGGGGGCCTGCCCGCCTGGGTGTCATCGCTGGCGATGCGCCCATCCCGCAGGCGGATGATGCGCCGGGAGTGGCGGGCGATGTCCTCCTCGTGGGTCACCAGGATGATGGTGTTGCCCTGGCCGTGCAGCACGTCGAAGATGGCCATGATCTCCTCGCCGGTTTTGGAGTCCAGGTTGCCCGTGGGTTCGTCCGCCAGGATGATGGAAGGCTTGTTGACCAGTGCGCGGGCGATCGCCACGCGCTGGCGCTGGCCGCCGGAGAGCTCGTTGGGCTTGTGGTGCATCCGGTCACCCAACCCCACATGGCTGAGCGCCTGGCGGGCCATTTCCCGGCGTTCGTCCGCCGGCACGCCGCCGTAAATCAAAGGCAGTTCGACGTTATGGAGCGAGTTGGAGCGCGGCAGCAGGTTGAAGGTTTGGAACACAAAACCGATCTCCTTGTTGCGCACCTCGGCGAGCTCGTTGTCGTCCATGTGGCTGACGTCCGTCCCATTCAGCTCAAAAACGCCGGAGGTGGGGGTATCCAGGCAGCCCACGATGTTCATCATGGTGGATTTGCCCGACCCGGAAGGCCCCATGATCGCCACATATTCGCCCCGGCTGATATGCAGATCCACTTCGCGCAGGGCGTGGATGGTTTCACTGCCCATCAGATACTGTCTGGTGATTTTCTTAAGCGTGATCATGGACCAATGCCTGGTAGCTGCTCCGCCACACCCGCCAGGGCCTACTTGTTCTCCCCGTCTTTCTTCTCCCCGTCTTTGTTGGTATCTTTTTTCTGGTTGTCCACCTTGATCAAGCCGCCGTCTTTCAAATCCCGGGCGATGGCCTTGTAACCTCCGGAAACCACTTCCTGCCCCTCCTCCAGGCCTTCCAGGATTTCCACGTAGGAATCGTCGCTGATGCCGCGCTTCACGGGGGCCATGGTGGATTTGCCGTCCCGGACCAGAAAAACCACTTCGATCGGCTTGGGCGGCTCATTGGCTTTACGCCCGGAGACGGTATTAGTGGCATTGGTGGAAGCCAGGTTGGTGGTGGCGGAATTGGCCTTGCCCGCCGCGGAAGCCACATCCTTGCCACCGGTTTTTTTCCCGGCTTTTTCATCGGGCATGCGGGTTGTCACGCTCTGGGTTGGCACCGTGACCACGTTGGTCCGGTACCGGGTCTCCACCTCGGCCGTCACCGACATGCCCGGCCGGAACGATTCCTTGGCGGAAACACGGATGCGCACCTCGAACTTGGTGGCGTCCTGCTGCGTGCCCATGCCGAAGCTTTTGGCCGTGTTGGCGATTTCCGAAACCACACCGGTGAACTTTTTATCGCGGAAGGCATCCACCTCCAGTCGCGCTTTCTGGCCGGTTTGGATCAGCACGATATCCACCTCCCCGATATCCACCCGCGCTTCCATGTTGCTCAGATCGGCGATCGTCATGACCTCGGTGCCTTGATACATGGCGGTGCCCACCACCCGCTCACCGAGTTGGCTATTGAGCTTGCTGATGGTGCCCGACAGGGGCGAAAAAAAGGTGCATTTCGCCAGATCCTCCAGCGCCCGGGTGAGGTTGGCGCGCGCGTTCTCCATCTGGTGGGTGGAGGACTCAAAGGTGGCCTTGGCCACCTCATAGGTGGTTTTCACATCCAGGAAGGCCGAATCCGACACCAGGTTGTTTTTGAAAAGCCCCTCGATGCGCCGGCTTTCATCTTCCGCCTTCCGCAGGTTGGCCTTGGCGAGGGGTGTTCTGCGCCTGCGCGGACAACCAGCCCGCGTTGGCACTGTTGGTGGCGGAAATATAGGTATCGGGCTTGATGCGCATCAGCAAATCGCCCTTTTTCACCTCCTGGCCCTCCTTGACGGGCAGTTCAATGATTTCGCCGCTGACCTCCGGGCTGATTTTCACGTAAACAACCGGCTGGATCTTGCCGTTGGCCACCACCAGCTCCGTCAAATTGCGCCGCATCACTTTTTCGGTTTGCACGATGGTGACCGGCTCCGGACGCCGCCAAAAGGCATAGGCGCCCAAGCCTCCGAGGGTCAAGGCGATTAAACCGAGGACAACCAGCTTTTTCCGGCTCTTCTTTTTTCCGTTACTCATGCGATACCTTGGTAGAGACACACGGGGCGCTCATTAGTTTCAAATTTCAAAAAAATCATGAAAATAGACGGCCCAACCCGAAAAAGAGCGCATTCACCCCAAACCAGATCGAATATAGACAAGCGGCCGTCTTCCACCAGGCAATGCGCCCCAGCCTGGCCAGCCCCAAGGCGAGCACCGCCACATGCCACAGCGTCACGACATTAAGCCCGGTCAATACAGTATGAAGCGGGTTGTGCAGATCAAGCTCTTCCACGAAAAAAGCGGGGCCGGGGGTGACCATGCCGTTGCCTTTGGCCGCCACCAACAGGCTGGTTACCAGCACATTAAGCACCTGGATCATGCCCGCCAGGGCGGTGATTTCGAGGGTCTTACCATATTCGATCGCCGCCGAAAACAATTGGGTTCCCAGCAACCACAAGACCAGCGCGTAGAGGAACAATCCAGCCACGGTAAACACGCCCCCCGCCAGGATGCCGGTGATCCTCAGGAAGTTGGGCGTCAGCAATCGCTGGGTGCGCTCATCGGCGGCATCGGCCTGGTCGGCGGTTAATTTGCCAGCTTGCACCATTTTTTGGACCTGCCGGGCACTTTGCTCCCGGATTTGCAGGATCACCGCCGGCTTGGCAAACCGGATCCAGACCGCCGCCGCCATTGCCAGCAGCAAAACCAGCGTGGGCAACAGCCAATTCCCCGCACAGGGAGGGCTGGACCGCACTTGGTCAAAAACCTCCCCCGGGGTGGCATACATGCTCAGCATCCGGTTGCCCAAGCTCATCGCTTCGCCCGAAACACCGCCGCTGGCGGGATCACCATCGTTTACCATGCACCTGAAATTACCACAAAACCATTCCACCAGGCATTACAGAACTTTGCCGGGTTTATAGTCGCAACCGCTCGCCGAAAGGTTACAGCGTCAAAAGAGAATCACCCGGCCGGGCAGCAGGCGCCCGTCCATCAGGATCAGAAAAACGACCCCGGGCCAGGCCTGAAAGCCCCTTTATGGGACCATCCCGAAATTGACCGCTCTGCATTTCCATTTTTGCACTGGCTTACACTGGAATTGGGGATGTTTTGAACCTGCCATCCTCAATCAGGGCGGGTGGCTGCCACGGGCGTTCCTCCTCACCCTGACCCCAACCCCTGGAAATTACCCCCCATTTCCCGGTTCAAATCCGGTTCACTTTTAGGCCCCTCAAAGGCCCGTCTTTGGGTGGCGGTTTTTTAGCGCTGCCGAATCCAGGAGTTCAAAGTGCACGCGGTGGCAATTCCCAATGGCGGGATTCACCCGCGCCGGGCAGCCGGCTAAATTCGTACGGGCTATCCCTTGACTGGACCACCTGGGGCGAGGCAGGCTCATTCCAAACACAGAACACAATTGCTTATGCTCAAACACCTCAAACTCTGGATGCTGGCGATGGCCTGGCCAGCGCTGGGACCGGCCGCGGTTGAAAATCCGGACGGCTCCGGGAACACCTTCCTCGCCAGCCACATCGTGGGGAAGGATTTCCTCTCGGAAACCATCCGCATCGGTGATCTCAACCGCGATGGCGCGCCGGATGTCCTGTTCGTCCAGGATCTCTATGGCCCGCGCCTCATCACCTGCCTGACGGCCACCACGCTGAAAGGGGACATCCTGTGGCAGCACGGCACCCCCTCCAAGGACAACGGCCGGGCTTATTGCGACCTGCCGGTGCAGATTTACGATTGGGACCGCGACGGCGTCAATGAGGTGCTGTATGTCCAGCAGGCCACCTACCTGGACTCCCCCCCGGCCACGGCCCAAAACATCCGCGAGCGGGCGCCCCGCTATGCGGGCAGCGCCAGCATGGTGGTCCTGGATGGCCGCACCGGCGCGGAAAAAACCCGTTTTCCCCTGCCCGCCCCGGCGGATGACAGCTTCCTCTTCGCGGATCTCACCGGCCGCGGCCGGCGGGAGGATCTGGTGGTGAAGGATCGCTACTGGAACCTGTGGGGCGTGTCCCACGAGGGGAAAACGCTCTGGAGCTACGCCGGATCGGTGGGCCATTACCCGGCCGTGGCCGATGTGGATGGCGACGGGCGGGACGAGGTATTCGTGGGTTTCGCCTTGATCGATCACGATGGCCGAGTCGTTTTCCAAAAGGATGCCCAGGGGGGCCACCAGGACGCCACCTTCATCGTCAAACCGCCGGATGGCCAATGGCGCCTATTGTTCGGCAACGGCGGCATCCATTGCCTGGACCGCACCGGATCCATCCTTTGGGAACATCCCCTGGGCGAGGCGCAGCATGTGGTGGCCGGCCATTTCCAAACCGGTTCCCCGCTGCAATTCATGGTGGTGGACCGCACCCCCGTGCCCGCCCACCGCCGCGATGCCAATGCCTGGGCCCACCTCTACCTCTACGGCCTCGACGGGCGCGAGCTTTGGAAACGCCAGATGGCCAAGGGCGAATGGTGCATCGCCACCCGCCTGATCCAATGGCTGGGTCCCGGCCAGCCGGATTGCGCCCTGGTTTACGGCTTTTCCGTGGAGCGCCAGGGTCCGCCCAAACCGGCCCGCCTGTACAACGGCCAGGGGGAAATCCTGGACTATTTCCCCCTGCCCTCCGAGCCGCTGCCGGGGGAAAAGGATTATTGCTCCGATTGCTACGGGATGGCGGCGGATGTCTGGGGCGACAGCCGGGAGGAGGTGATCCTGTTCGGCTCGCGGGGCTTTGGTGTGTATGCCAATGCCCGGCCGTTTGAACGACCCTCGCTGTACAACATGACGCTCTACCCGGGGGAATGAGGGGGTGAACCATGATCCCGATCCACGAATTGCTCAGCCGCATCCGGTGGGATCCTGAATTTGGCCAGGGGCGCTTTGAGCTTGGGTATTTCGACCGCCACCAGGCCACCATCCAAAGGGTGGCTTTCGAGACCATCACCTTCCCGGAAGGCCCCAGCGGCGCCTTCGAATTGTTGGATGCTGAAACCGGCCATACCCGGCACATCCCGTTGCACCGGGTGCGGGAAGTGCTGAAAGACGGGCAGTTGATCTGGCAGCGGGGGTGAAATCCGGAAAACCATCCGGCTGGCCCGGATATTGGGCGTGCGCGTCGAATCCCTGCTCTCTGACGACAATCCCGCCAACCGCCGAGGAGGACCCGCCGGCCGCTTGCGCCAGGTCTTTGAAAAAGCCAGCGAACTGCCTCGCAATCAGCAAATTAAAGTCGCCGAGTTCGTCGAAGCCTTCGCCGATCATTACGGAGGGCAGAGGGCGGCTCCTTGGGGCCTGCTGCGACTTCATTTTTCTCCCCAAGGCCGGAACACGCTTCAATTTAATGGGGAAGATAACCCGGGACCGGCCTCCGCTGGTCTGGAATTGGAGCAAACCGCACCTGCCAGCCGAAAAAGCCCCGCAGGGGCGGAATAATCCCGCCCAGGGGGAACGCGGGGAAGCCCTGGGTTTGGGATGGATAAAATATTTTCCCCTCTTTTCGGGCAGGGGCGGACAGGCTCCAAACCTCCCCCATTCCGGTTCCAAAACGTGGGAAGGCTCAGAGGTCCGTTACAGGATGGTTTTCCACGGATTACCCTCCGGCTCACCCATCCCAGCCTGCAGGCTGGCAAACGGCGGAGGGGGTTACTTTTTCAAGCCACGAAGGTGTTCATCGAACCAGCCGGCGAGAATCTGGAAATCGGCGCCGATCTCCGGCCAGCCATGCTCCTTGCCCGGACGGGTGATCAGTTTAGCCGGCACCCCGGCGGCTTGGGCTTTTTGGATAAAGGACTCGGCCTGCTGGATGGGAACCAGTTTGTCGGCATCGCCATGGATGATGAGGGTGGGCGGCAGGTTGGAAGTGACAAAATAGATCGGGGAAATGGCCCGGCCGAGCGCCTGGCGGCCTTCGGCGGTGTCCGATTTGGGGCCGAAAGCGGGCTTGAAATTCTTCAGGATGCCCACCCCCACCGCGTCCTCCCCCGGCTGTCCGTAATTCAGGAAATCGGTGGGTGGGAAAAAGCAGGCCACGGCCTGGACGGCGCTGCTCTCGCGGTCGATGGGGTCTTTGGCCTGGGGATCACCCGGGCCGCCCTGGGTGCCCATGGTGAGGGACAGGTGCCCTCCGGCGCTGGCGCCAGCGATGCCGAATTGGCGCGGATTCACCCCATATTTGGCGGCGTTATGACGGACAAACCGGACGGCCCGGTGGATATCCTGGGTGATTTCCTGGACGACAAACCGGGGCTGCGAGCCGTGCACCACGGCGAACACCGTATAGCCACGGTCCAGGAATGGCTGGCAGGTTCCGATATTGATGCTGTCGTGGCTGGAGAACCACCCGCCGCTGATCATCAACAGGATGGCGGCGCCGTTGGGTTTTTGCGGCTGGAAAACATCCAAGGTCAGCGCGGTGCCGAATTTGCGCCCGTAAACGACATCTTCGGTGCGGGTGAAAGCAGGGGTGGTCTGGGCGGCGGCCAGGGTGGCGGCCAGGGTAGCGCATAAGGCCCACAGCATGCCCCAGCCCAGCCAGCGGGATTTTATAGTCCGAGTCATCGGTTTCGGGTTCATCATGAGGGGTAATTTACCTTCTGCCGGAGGGTGAAAACAAGCTTTTCCGACCTCTCCAAGCCGGGGCTTGCGGGGGCTTTTCAACGAGCCTTTGGCATCACCAAAAACGGGTGAAACGGCGGCCGCCGGGCTGCGCCCCGACCCTGGTGACCGCCAGCCAATGGCACCCCCGACCTTTTGCTTGCTTGCGCGGGGAGAAGCGCGGTAGAAAATTGGGGACTCGAAAGAAACAACCAGAAAAGAACTTATTATGGCGAGCGAAAACCAATCCAAATCCTCCCTGCCCAGGCGCGCGTTCATCAAAATCTCCGCGGCTTCCATCGGCGCCGCCGGCATGTTGAAAACCCAGGCCGGGGAATCCGGCCCCGCCCGGGAACCCGCGGAAGCAACGCCGAGACGGCCCGCCCGCCGAACCCCCAAACGCGCCTTCAACACGGCTTACGAAGGGGAATACCTGAACCGGGTGGCGTTTCCGATGGGGGGCATGGGTGCCGGGATGATCTGCCTGGAGGGCACCGGGGCGCTCTCGCACTTTTCGCTGCGCAACCGCCCGGAGGTTTACAAGGAACCATGCACCTTCGCCGCCTTGTGCGTGAAAGGCAAGCCCAACACCGCCCGCGTGCTGGAAGGGCCGGTGCCCGGTTGGAAGTTGTTCGGATCGCCGGGGACTGGCAACGGCGCCGCCGGAACGGCGTTCGGCCTGCCCCGTTTCACCAAGGCGGTCTTCAAAACCCGGTTTCCCTTTGCCACCGTGGCGCTGACGGATCCCCAGCTGCCGCTGGCGGTGGAAATCACGGGCTGGAGCCCCTTCGAACCGGGGGATGCGGATAACGCCAGCCTGCCGGTGGCGGGCCTGGAATATCGGTTCACCAACCGCTCCCGGACCAGCCAGGAGGCGGTGTTTTCCTTCAACGCCCGTAATTTCATGGCGGTGGACAATGCGGACCAGGCCATCCGGACCACGCCGGGCGGCTTCGTCCTGTGGGGCGCGGGCCCCAAGGACCGGGCCTGGGATTCCGGTTCCTTTTCCGCCACGGTCAGCGACGCGGCTGTGAAGGTCAACCATGCCTGGTTCCGGGGCGGGTGGTGGGATCCGCTGACCCTGGCTTGGAAAGATATCGCCGAAGGGGCGGCCTACGACCGGCCCCCGGTGAGCGAAGGGGGCCCGGCGCCGGGCGCCACGCTGTTCGTGCCGTTCCAGCTCCAGCCGGGTGAAAGCCGGACCATCCGCCTGCGGCTGGCCTGGTATGTCCCGCAAACCAACATCCATTTCGGGAAGGATTTGGCGGATGCCTCGGCCAAGCCGGAAAACTACAGCCCCTGGTATGCGGGCCGTTATGCCAGCCTCCAGGAGGTGACGGATTACTGGCGGGATCATTACGAGGAACTCCGCTCCAAGTCGGAACGGTTCAGCGATTGTTTCCACGCCTCCACGCTGCCACCCGAGGTGATGGAAGCAGTGGCGGCCAATCTGACCATCCTGAAGTCCCCCACCGTGCTGCGCCAGCTGGACGGCCGGCTCTGGTGCTGGGAAGGGTGCGGGGACAACTCGGGCTGCTGCCACGGCACCTGCACCCACGTGTGGAATTACGCCCAAGCCCTGCCCCACCTTTTCCCCAACCTGGAGCGGACGCTGCGCGAAACCGAATTCGGCCCCTCGCAGGACGCGGCCGGCCACCAGCAATTTCGCAGCGCCCTGCCCATCCGCCCGCTGCAGCACGATTTTCACGCCGCCGCGGATGGCCAGCTGGGCGGCATCATGAAAGTGCACCGGGATTGGCAGATCAGCGGCAATTCCGAATGGCTGCGCCGCCTCTGGCCCAAAGTGAAGCAAAGCTTGAACTATTGCATCCAGGCTTGGGATCCCGGCCATAAAGGGTGGGTGGAAGAGCCGCACCACAACACCTACGACATCGAGTTCTGGGGGCCGGATGGCATGTGCACCAGCTTCTACCTGGGCGCCTTGATGGCCGCGGTGGCCATGGGCAAGGCCCTGGGCGACGAAGTGCCCTTGTATGCCGAACTGCTGGCCAAGGGCACCAGCCAGGCCGAGGCCGGGTTGTATGACGGGGAGTATTTCATCCAGCGCATCGAGTGGAAAAACTTGAAGGCCCAAAACCCGCTGGAAAATAAAAGCATGGTGGGGGCCTACTCCACCGAGGCGCGGGCCTTGTTCGAGAAGGAAGGGCCCAAATACCAATACGGCAGCGGCTGCCTGGCGGACGGGGTGCTCGGCTCCTGGCTGGGGCTGGTCTGCGGTGTGGGGCAGGTATTGGACAAGCAAAAGGTGGCCAGCCACCTGCGGGCCGTCCACAAATACAACCTGAAGCGCGACCTCTCCGCCCACGCCAACCCGCAGCGGCCCTCCTACGCCTGCGGCGCCGAGGGGGGGCTGCTGCTTTGCACCTGGCCCAAAGGGGGCGAGCTATCGCTGCCGTTTGTCTATTCCAACGAGGTGTGGACCGGCATCGAATACCAAGTGGCCTCGCACCTCATGCTACTCGGCCTGGTGGAGGAAGGCTTGGAAATCGTCCGGGTATGCCGGGATCGCTACGACGGCCGCATCCGCAACCCGTTCAACGAATACGAATGCGGCCACTGGTATGCCCGGGCCATGTCCTCCTACGGGCTTTTGCAGGGCCTGGCGGGCGCCCGTTACGATGCCGTGGAAAAAATCCTGTATCTGCAGCCCTCCATCAAGGGCGACTTCCAAACCTTTTTCGCCACCGCCACCGGCTACGGCCTGGTAGGGCGCAAAAACGGGCAGCCGTTTTTTGAAGCCAAAGCGGGCACGGTGGAAATCAAGGAAATCAGGCACCAGGCCTGAGGCGCTGAGCCGCCGCCGATCTGCCTGGCGCGGGCCTCGTGGCCCGCGCCCGGATCAGCGGGCCAACCGGGCCGCCAGCATGGTGACGATGGCGTCGGGGGGAAGCTCGAAATCGACACAACCGAGCTTGACGGCCTCCGCCGGCATCCCATAAACAGCGCAAGAAGCCTCGTTTTGGGCGATGGTGACACCACCAAGCTTCCGGATATAGGCCAGGCCATTGGCGCCATCCCGGCCCATGCCGGTCAGCAAAATCCCGATGATCCGCTGGCCACTGGCCGGAGATTGCAGGGATTGCATGGTTACGTCGATGGAAGGGCATACATAGTTCACATCCGGCCCCGGCGAGAGCCGAAGGCGGCGGTTGGCCACTACTGTGCAATGGATATCGCTGGGTGCCAGGTAAAAGGCTCCGTCCTGCAAAGGGTCGCCATCCTGAACCAGGCGCACCTCCGACCGGGCGTGGCGGGCCAGGGTCCGCGCAAAGGAGAGGTTGATGAATTTGGGCATGTGCTGGACAATCACCACCGCCGCCCGCAGCGGCGGCAGACGGTCCAGCAGATAGGTGACCACGCGGGTGCCGCCGGTGGAGGCGCCGATCACCACCAGGTTGGCCGGCGCCAGGCCGTTGGTAGAGGGGGCGGGGTTCATGGCTCCAAACATTCAATGGCATTATCCAGCATGCTCATCAATTCCACGTTGTCAAAAGGCTTGGGGAGGTAATCGAACACGAACTCCTCCAACCCCTCCCCTTCCGTGCCCGGCGAAGCCTTGGCCGTGAGCATGCAGACGAGGATGTTGTCGAGCAGGTTGGCGGCAATGATCTCCCGGATGGTTTCCCAGCCGGTGAGGCCAGGCATCATGATGTCCATCAGCACCACCCCGCGGAAGCCCTGGCGCAAGTGCTCCAGGCAAAGGTGCCCATTGGGGGCTTTGACCACGGTGTAGCCGTGGCGGCGCAGGACCAGATCGATCGTGTTCAGCACGCCGGGATCATCGTCCACTACCATGACGTTTTTCATAATCGGTTCGCTTGATTTAATTAACTGGATTCCGATGGTAAAGTAAAGTAAAAAACCGCCCCACAGCGCAGCCCAGGGCTGGTGGCCCAGGCCCGCCCGCCGTGTTGCTCCACGATCGTTTTGACGATCGACAGCCCCAGCCCGGGGGCGCCCAGGTGATGGCGGGAAGGATCGACCTTGTGGAACGGCTCGAAGATGAGCGGCAATTCGTGCGGCTCGAGGCCGAGGCCGTCGTCCTGGACCGCCACGGTCACGGCGTCCGGCCCGGTTTCCGCCCGCACCACAATGCGGCCGCGGTCCGGAGTGAATTTGACCGCATTGTCGAAAAGATGCTTGAGCGCCTGCCGGATGGAGGCCACATCCGCCCGCACCCGGAGTCCGGCGGGCACTTCGTTGCACAGATCCCGGCTGCCCACGGGGATGGCATGGCGGAAAGCCTCCAGTGCCGAATTGGCCAGGGCGCGCAAATCCTCACCCCCGGGATTCAGGCGCAACGGTGCGGATCCCGCCTGGCATAATTCCAGAACGCGGGTGATCATGGAGCGGATATTATGGGCTCCATCGAGCATCAGCTCCAGCATCTGGCGGCGGTCGGGATCGGCCTCCTGGCGCAGCAGCTCAGGCAGCAAGGAAACCAGGGGCGTCAGAGGGGTTTTGAGATCGTGGCTGAGATGCTGCAACAGCTCCTCCTTGTGCCTCAGCAGGCGCTCGACTTCCCGGGTCCGCTCGCGCACCCGGTCCTCCAGCTGCCGGTTCATGTCAAACAGCTGCCCCTGGAGGCCAATGACCCGCGCCCCCACGCTCACCCGGGCGCGCAACTCATCGGGATGATAGGGCTTGGTCATGAAATCATCCGCCCCGGAATCCAGGCCTTGCACGATATCCCGGCGTTCCCCGCGGGCAGTCAGCAGGATGATATAAGGCTTGATGACGCTGGCGCTGGCTTTGATCTGGCGGCAGAGCTGGGGGCCGCTGAGGCCGGGCATCACCCAGTCCACAATGGCCAGGGAGGGGGCATCGGGACGGTTGAGACACTCCCAAGCCTCCGGCCCGCTGGCGGCTTCCAATACTTGATAACCCCACTTTTTCAAGTATAAGCCCAGCGTCAACCGGGTGGTCAAATCGTCATCCGTGATCAGCACTTTCATGGCTTGGGCCAGCTTCGAGCCGCCATTCCTAACATTTCGCCAGCCAGCAGGTCAAAGTGCTTTTGCAGCTCGGGCAGCAGCTGGGCCTGCCGTTCCACCTGGCCGGCGGGGCCGGCCTTTTCGATTTCCAGGGCGAGCGCGCTGAACGCCTCGCCGCCGATGGTGGCCGCAGCGCCCTTCAGCCGGTGAGCCAGGTTACCGGCATTCATCGCGTCCCGCGCCTGGATGAACTGGTTCATGGCCTCCAGCTGTCGTGGAACATCTTCGAGGAAGCCCTGGATGATGGTCTGTGCCATCTCGCCATCGTTCATGACACAATCGATGAAATTGGATTCGTTGAAGATGCATGCCCCGCTGGCCACGGCTTCAGGACCGGCCTGGGGCAAATCGCCCGCCGGCGCCGCCGCTTCCACCGCACCAGGGATGGCTGGCGGCTCATCCGCGGCCAGCACCAGCCAAGGCTCGATGGCCTCGACGAGCGTCCGCCGCGAAATGGGTTTGGATACATAACCGTTCATGCCCGCGGCCAGGCATTTTTCCCGGTCACCCTGCATGGCATAAGCGGTCATGGCGATGATGGGCACCTGGTGATCCAGCACCTTGGAATCCGGATCGCGAATAATCCGGGCGGCCTCAAAACCATCCATCTCCGGCATTTGCACGTCCATCAGCACCAGGTGATAGGGAATGCTTTCCAGGGCTTGGATGGCTTCTACGCCGTTGGCGGCGGCGTTGACCCGCAAACCATGCTTGCGGAGAATTCCCAAGGCCACCTGCTGGTTGGTGATGTTATCCTCCACCAGCAGGACTCGCTGATCACGGCGGAAAGCGATCTCCATGCCGGCCCTGGTCCCTGCGCCAGGCTCCAAGGCAGCCTGCGCCGTGGCCCCCAAAACCGCCTGGAGCGAATGGACCAGTTGAGACATCCGGATGGGCTTCAACAGGCAGGTGGAAAAACCCGTCGCCTCCCAGGCATGGGAGCCCGGGCGCTGGCCGGGGAGCGTCAGGAGCAGCAACCGGGGGCGGCCAGGGGAAGCAAGGTTATGGATGGCCAGGCACAGGTTGGATTCCGCCGAATTCGGGGCAGGATTATCCAGAATAACGGCGGCAAAAGGCTCTCCCTGCGAACCGGCTTCGAGGATTGTCTGCAGCACCGGCTGGCCGGCGCCGGAATCGCTCACCCGCGCTCCCAGCAGCCGCAGCTGATTCCCCAGCACCTCGCGCTCCACCGGGTGGCCATTGGCCACCAGGATCCGGAGGTTCTGAAAAACGCCGGGCGATGCCGCATGGTCTGGTGGATTCCCCCGCATGCCCAGGCGGGTGGTAAACCAAAACTCCGATCCCTGGCCTTCCCCGCTCAGGACCCCGATCTCGCCGTGCATCAGGCCAGCCAACTGCTTGGAGATGGCCAGGCCCAGGCCGGTGCCGCCGAATTTGCGGGTGGTGGAAGTATCCACCTGGCTGAACTTGTTGAACAGGAGACCGATTTTGTCAGCGGGGATGCCAATGCCAGTGTCCCGCACCGAAAACCGCAACAAGGCATCGATGTCGGTTCGGGAAACCAGGCTGACGCGCACTACAACCTCGCCCTTCGCCGTGAATTTGATGGCGTTGCCCGCCAGATTCACCAGGATCTGGCGCAGCCGGCCTGGGTCACCGCACAGCGCGACCGGCACCGCCGGATCCACGGCACAGACAAAGGCCAAGCGTTTCGCGTAAGCCTGATTCGCCACCATGGCGCCGAAATCTTCCAGCATTTCCTGCAGGTCGAAATCCAAATTCTCCAATTCGAGCTTGCCCGCCTCGATTTTGGAAAAGTCCAGAATGTCATTGATGAGGGCGAGCAACGACTCGCCGCTGGTGCGGGCCACCTCGGCATGGTGCCGCTGTTCATCGGTCAGCGCGGTTTCAAGGAGCAGGCTGGTCATGCCGATAATGCCATTCAAGGGGGTGCGCAATTCGTGGCTCATGCTCGCCAAAAACTGGCTTTTGGCGATGCTGGCCATTTCGGCCTGGCAGGCCATTTCATTGGCCCGGGCCATGGCCGCCTCCAACTGGTAGTTGGTTTGCGCCAGCGTTTGCCGGGAACATTCCAAATCGTTATGAATCCGGGTGCGCCGGATGGCCATGGTGAACGCCGCGCCCGCTGCTTTCAGCACGCTGATTTCCGATTCCTCCCAGGCATGCCCCCGGGTGCAGTCATCAAAGCCGATCACCCCATAAAACTCCGTCTCGATATGGATCGGCACCAGGGCCACCGATTTGACCCCGCGCGGCTCGAGCACGGCTTTCAACGACTCCGGCAAGGCTGCCGACAGACCTGCCACCGCTTCCCGATGCTCGAGCCGCTTCAGCAAATCGGGATCCCACTCTTCCTCCACCATCCATATCGGCCAATCATCAGGGGCGGTGAGTTCAAAGCCCGGGTTGGCCCACTGATATTTACAGGCCAGTTCCAGCCAGCCACGGGAAGGGTTTTTACGTGCGCGGAATATATAGGCCCGATCGGCCGCGGCGGCACGGCCCAGCTTGGCCAGCGCGGCGTCCGCCGCCTCCCCCACCTCCCGCTCGGCCAGCAAAACCGTGGTGAGATCCGTCAGGCCCGCGAGCAGGCGTCCCTGTTCCAGCAGCAGGCGCTCCATTTTCTTCAACTCCGTGATGTCCACGAAGGATTCCAGGAGGCAATGGCGGCTGTTCAAAGTCACCGGAACCACCGTTTTCAAAATGGTGATCTGGCTGCCGTCGGCCTTGGAGACGATCTGCTCCTTGTTGGACGAAGATTGTCCCGGATTATCAATCGGACAATCCTCCCGCTGGGCGGAGCAAGCGAACCGGCGGCAAGATTGGCCGAGCAGGTCCTGGAGGGCCAGGCCCATCAACTGGCAGGCTGCAGGATTGGCGTCGATCACCTGGCGGGTTTCCGCATCAATGACAATAATGCCGCTTTGGACGGAGCGCAGGATGGTCTCCACTTCTTGCTGGCTGGCCTTCAGGGATTCCACAATCTGCTTGCGCCCGGTGACATCCGTATGGGTGCCGGCCATGCGCAAAGGCTCGCCAGCTTCGGACCAGCTAACCACTTTGCCGCAGGCACGGACCCAGATCCAATGGCCCTGGCGATGCTTGAGCCGGTAATCAAAATCGTAATGTGAGGACTCGCCCTTGAGGTGGCGATCCAGCAATTCCTGAGCCGGGTGCTGGTCCTCGGGATGCATCAGGTTCCACCAAGTCTGGCGGGTGACCGGCTCCAGGTCCTCCAGCGGGAAACCAACCATTTCCGCCCAGCGTGCATTGACGAAGATTTCACCGGTCCGCACATTCCAATCCCACAAACCTTCGCGGGTGGCGTCCATCGCCAGGCGCAGCCGCTCCTCGCTGGCCCGCAGGTATTCCTTGATGCGGTGTTGTTCCGTCACATCCCGGAATACGAGGACCACGCCGCGCAACCGGCCTTGGACATCGCGGATGGGAGCGGCGCTATCGGCGATTTGCACCTGCCTCCCGTCCCGGCCCAGCAGCAGGGAATCCTCGGCGAGGGCGGCGGGCTGCTGGGTATCCAAAACCTGCATCACCGGGCAGGGGCCGGCCTTCTGGGTCCGCCCGTCCAGGATGCGGAAAACCTCAACCACCGACCGGCCCGAGGCTTCGGCCAGCGGCCAGCCAGTCAAGCGTTCCGCCACCAGGTTCATGCGGGTGATGCGGCCGCCCAAATCGGTGGCGATCACCGCATCGCCAATTGAATAAAGCGTCACCGCCAAATCGTTCTGGCTTTCAAGCAAATCGTGAGTCCGGGTTAGCACCTCGGATTCCAAGGTCAGCTGCCGGGTGCGTAAAAAGCCAATCAGGGCTGTCACGGAGGCCGTCACGATCAACCCAGCCACGGTAAAAGCCCAGCCCAGCCAGCTCCGGTGGGACGCCAGGAAGTCCTTTCCGGGGCGGGTGGCCACCACCCAGGTCCGATCAAAAACAAAGACCGGATAGATTTCGTAATATTGGGCATCCAAGGATCGTTTCTCCAACGGAAGGACGTTGCTGGCGGCTTCAGGATAACGGGCCAGAACCTGGCTGGCGCCGTCCTGGTTGACCTCCAGCAAATCCACCTTCAAGCGCGGATCGGCGCCGCTGCCACCGGACAGCATGCGGCCCAAGGCGCTTTGAAAGTTCAGCAACGCCATGGCACACCCGCGCGACGCGGCGCCACCGGCAGCGCCGATCCTTTGAAAGGCGCAAAACAGGTTTGAAGCCTCAGCCATGCGCCGGGGATCAAAAGGAACCACTACGGGCAATCCGTTCCGCATGGTTTCCTCAATGGCGGATCGGTGAACGGGCTGAACCGCCAGGTCAAAACCAGGGGGAAGGCCGTCTTCGCCCTTTGGAATCAAGCAGGCAACCGGGTAATATTCAGGCCGGACCGCCGCGGGCACGAGCCGGCCTGTGCCATCCTTTTCCGACAGCCGAAAATCGGCATTGCCCTGGCGCTGTAACGCCGCCTCGAATGATTCGCGGTTGGTTCCCGGCAGGCGGGGAATCCAGCCCAAGGCGCGGACCAAAGAAGCTCTCACCAAAGGGGCAGTAAAGAGTTCCAAATCCCGCAAGGTGATCCCGGGATCGTGATCCAGGAAACGGCCCAAATCGGCCAGATCCGACCGCCAGCTTTCCAAAGTAATCCGGATCGTCTGCGCTTTGCCATCGGCAAAGCGATGGAAATCCTCGTAGTTGCGGTGGTATTCCATTTTCCGCAAGCCGAGCACCACCAAGGCGGTGAGGGTCAAGCCCAGCGCGGCGGTGGCCAGGGTTTCGACATGCATCGACCACCAGGCTTGAGCCGCTGGCCCGGCCCCATTCGCGCGCCGATCCAACAAGGTTCCCGCGGCAAGGATAATGGCGGCGAGCGCCAGGGTTACCAGGATCGCGCCCAAGCGGGCGGCCACGATGCGCCCTTGCCAATCCACCGCCAGCAGATCCACTGCCACCTCCAACAAAACCTCGCCGGAATGGGGATCGATGACCGGGGCAAAAGCCGAAACAAAAGTGCCATACTCATCCTGGTAAGGGCCGACAACGCCGGAGGTTCCCGACTCGAAAGCCCGCACAAAGGCGGGATCAGGTTGCCGATAAACCGTGCCCGGAGGGGAAGCCAGGGGGTCTTTTTCATCGTAATTCTCCGGGCCGAAAATGAGCTGTTGGTTGCGTAAAGTGAAGCTGTAGATGCCCCGCAGTCCATCCAGCAGCTTCGCATAGGCGATAAAATGCCGGCGCAGGCACTGGAATTCAGGAGCGGTCCGGTCTGCGGCGGTGAAGGAAAGCGCCCGCACCAGATCGGGATTGATGGCCCGGGCAGCGCCTTCCACAATGCGGATGACATCCTGGCGCAGCGTGGCTTCAGCCTGGCGCCGATGCCATTCCACACCGGTCCACCCAACCAGCAGGACCAGGACCAGGGCCGCCGGCACCACCGGCCAGCGCGCTCCAAAACCAGGCGAAGGTGGGGCGGGTTTGGACTCCCCCAGGCGGTAAAGACCGGCGAGGCAAAACAGGGCCCCCACGCCTTGCAAGACTTGAACGGGCAATCCGAAGTAATCCAGGAACGCCTCAGCATTGAGCCATTTGGCCAGGCCGGAGGCGGCTTTGGGAAATACCAAACCCATGGGGATGGCCTGGGCGAGGAGCCCCAGAATGAAAAAATGCAGGCCGCTTTTCGAGAGGCCCGGATCCGTGTATTGCGTCCGGCGGAGCATTCTGGCCAACAACAGGCCGCAGCCCAATCCCAACCCCAGGCATCCGGCGGGCAGGCATCCCGCAATCCCCCCAAACTGGCCGAGAATGAGAACGGCCAGCACGCCAGGGCCCAGCCACCAGGGAAAAATGTGGCCTGCAGCCTGCGTTGCGCTGCGCCGCGTGAATTCGCAGAGGGCCAGTAACGCCGCACAAAGAAAGATTTTTTGGCCCGCCCCAGCCAGGGCCATCCGGTTCAAATCGGCCAGCGCCAGCCAATGATGAATGCCTTGCAGGATCCCAAACCAGCCCAGCCAGCGCCAGGACAACCGCAAACCAGGGAATTGGGCTTCAGGCCGGAAACAAACCCGGACCAGCAGCATGGATACCAAGCCGCTGAAGCAGAGCAGATAGTCCACCTGCCCGATCAACCAGGTTCGAAACATAGGCAATCACAATCCAACCCGCAATTGATAGAACACCGAGCGCAGATACCGTCTGGCCTCAAACTGCGGACACAAGCCGGTCAGCGATTCTGTGGCGCCAATAATCAAATAGCCATCCGGAGCCATAACCCGCCCGAGATTCTCAAACAACCGGGCACGATCAGGTTCGGTAAAATAAATGGCCACATTCCGGCAAAAAACAATGTCATGCCGTACCGGGAACGCCAGTGGCTCCAATAGGTTCAACGTCCGGAAGGACACCAAGGCCCGGATATCGTCGCGCACCTTCCAGGCGCCGTTCACTGCCGAAAAATATGCCTGCATCTTATCCGAAGGCATACCCCGTTCAAGCTCCAACTTGTTGTAATGCCCGTAACTGGCGGAGGCCACAGCTTTGTCTGAAATATCCGTTCCCAGCACGCGGATATCATATCCGTGGAAGCTCCCCAGCAGTTCCTTCAGCACGATGGCGATGCTGTATGCCTCCTGGCCCGAGGAACAGGCCGCGCTCCAAATCCGGATGGGCACCGGCCGGCCGGAACCCAAAACTTTGCGGCGGCGATCGATGAGATCGGGAATGATTTTGTGCTTGAGCAACTCAAACGGCGAGGCGTCCCGGAAAAAGGAAGTTTCACCGGTCGTGATGGCATCCACCACCTTGCGCCGCAGGACCAGGGAAGTGTCGGCTTTGACCTTATAATGCAGTTCGGAGAAAGTGGCGCTGCCGGTTTCGCGCAAAAGCGGGTCCAGGCGGGTTTCGATGAGGTATCCCTTGGAATCGTCGAGATGGACGCCACAAACCGCATAGACGTAGCGCGACCAGGCGCGCAATTCATCCTGGCTCACCGGCGTCACAGCGCTCCCCCCCGGACGCACGCGCAGATGCGGGCGGCGATGTGTTCAATGGGCAGGCTCACATCCACCACCCCGGCCTCCACGGCAGCGCGGGGCATGCCATAAACCACACAGGTGGCCTCGTCCTGGGCAATCACGGGGCAGCCTCGCCGTTTCAAAAGGCGCAGGCCTAAAGTCCCATCATTGCCCATGCCGGTAAGGATCACCGCCAGGCAGGGACCGGGAAAATGATTGGCCGCAGAGCGAAACAGGTAATCAACCGCCGGGCGGCAATTGTGCTCCGGGGGATCGTCAGTTATTTGAATGGTCCGGCCCGAGGCGCCCGGGGCAATCCGCATATGGCGGCCGCCGGGGGCAATATAAGCGGTATTGGGTTCCAGGGGTTCCTGGTCCTTGGCCTCCCGCACCCGGATGGCGCATTTTCCCGCCAGGCTTTCAGCCAGGGAGGCCGTGAACAGGGCCGGCATGTGTTGCACCACCAGGATGGGCACGCCGATATCGCCAGGCAGTCCCGGCAGCAGGCGGCCCAAGGCATTGGGTCCCCCGGTGGAGACCCCCACCAGGACCAGCGCCGGTTTCTGCCCGCCGGGCGCCGCCGCCCGGATGGCTGGCTCAGCCGGCAACTTCGCCGGGGGCGGCGGAACGGGAGGGGCTTTGGCAGCCTCCGGGCCTGAGGGCCGCAGCAGGGATTGTATCTCCCGGCGCCTGGCCAGCGCTGACAGGCGGGGCCGCAAGGCCTGCAATAATTCCGCCCGGCTTTGGGTAACACTCTGGGTGGCGGGCTTGCAGATGAAGTCGAACGCCCCCCGTTCCAAGGCCCGCAAGGTCAACTGGCTGGCCCGCGAAGTCAGGCCGCTTAAAACCAGGACGGAAGCATCGCTCCGGGCTTCCCGCAAGGCTTCCAGCACTTGCAGCCCATCCATTTCCGGCATTTCAACGTCCAGCGTCACCACCTCCGGCTTCAATTCCAGGATGCGCTGCACCCCCTGGCGCCCGTTGGCGGCGGTGGCCACCACCCGCAGTCCGCACAGTTCCAGTGCCTCCGCCACCACCCGCCGGAAAATGACCGCATCGTCCACCACTACGGCTTGCATGGGCATGGCTCAAACTCCCCGGTCATCGCCCAGCAGCGCGTCCAGATTCAGGATCGCAATCAGCTGATCGTTGATTAAACACACCCCTTCCAGCAGGGCGCCATACATCCGGCGCAAGTTTTCGGGTGCGGGCCGCATATCCGGCGGAGCAACCTCGGTCACCCCGCTGTCGCGTTCAATTAACAGGCCCACTGGTTCGCCCTGAGACTCGACGATGAGGATCCGGCTATCGGCGGTCACGGCAGTCCGCCCGAGGTTCAGCTTCACCGCCAAGTCCATCACCGTGAGAATGCGGCCGCGCAAATTCATCACGCCGAGGACAAAATCCGGCGCGTGATGCACAGGGGTGAAATGCGCCACGCGCACCACTTCCTGGACCGATTGGGCATCCACCCCGCACCGGGTCCCCTGCACCACGCAAGTCACCACCAAACGCTGGGTATCCGGATTTGATTCAGATGGGTTCTGCATGCTGGCCAGGCTTGCTCCCTAGGATTTATGGGAAAAGGATGGTGAATTCCTGGCTGCCCGGATAAACGCGCCATACCGCGCATCCATTTTCTGGATGTGGCTGGTCAGCCAATCATAAACCACCGACATCGCTTCCACCGCCACTGAGTGATCGCCATTGGCAAACCGCCTTTGGTACTCCGCCACCTTTTGGACAAACCGGGTATGGGCCTCCCTTTGCGCGGCCAGCTCGGGGTAGTGGTATTGTTCCATCAAGGCCTCCTCCGCCGTGAAGTGATACTCGGTATAGCGGGCTAATTCGTCGAGGATGCCGGTGAGAACCTGCGTGCCTTGCCCTTGTTTCATGGCCTGGTGCAATTGGTTGATGAGGTCGAAAAAACGTTGGTGCTGCTCATCCATGACTGACACCTGCACGGAATACTCGGGCTTCCAGGGATATAACACCCCGCCCGCGGATTTCGACGCCAGAGCGGCCTTGTGCCCGGCGCTGAAACCAGGGGCCACATCATCCACCTTGAACCGCGCCACCATGGCTTTGAGATGGTCGGCCAGCCCGGACAATTCCCTGGCACTGGCCTGCACTTGCTGGCCGGCGGAAGACATCTCGCGGGAGGCGGAATGCACCCCTGAAATATCCCTGGCAATGGCTTGGGAAACGGTCGCCGTCTGCGCCACCCTTTGATTGGCATCCTTTACGCCAACGGTCGCCTCGGCAATGTTCCGGGCCATGTCTTTGGTGACCGCCGCCTGTTCGTCGATCGCCGTGGCAATGGTGGCCACAATTTCACCGACATCCCTGATCACCAGCGCAATCTTGTCCACATCGGCCATGGCGGAACCGGTGGAGGATTGGATGCCGCTGATCCTGTTTTTGATTTCTTCAGTGGCCTTGGCCGTCTGTTGGGCCAGTTCCTTGATCTCATTGGCCACCACGGCAAAGCCCTTGCCCGCGGCCCCGGCGCGGGCGGCCTCGATGGTGGCATTCAGCGCCAGCAGGTTGGTCTGGGAGGAAATGCTGGTGATGGTCTCGGTCACTTTGCCAATCTCCTGGGCGGCGCCTCCCAACTGTTTCATAAGCAACGTCACGTTGAGCGCCTGCTGGCTGGCCTGGGCGCTGATCGACCGGGCTTTTTCAGAATTGGAGGCAATATCGGAGATGGTGGCGCTCATCTCCTCCGTGGCAGTGGCGACCGAGCCCAGGTTGGTGGTGGCCTGCTCCATGCCCGCTGCCACCGAGACCGTATTGGTGCTCATTTCTTCCGCCGCCGCCGCCACGGTGGAAGACTTCGCTGAAGTCTCCTGGGAACCGGTCGCCACCTGCGTAGCGATGGCGGACATTTCGGTGGATGATCCCGCCAGGGTCTCGACGCTGCTCCCCAATTCTTTCAACATTCCCCGCAAACTGGTGGTTACGGCTTGCAGCGCCCGCCCTAACGCCCCTATTTCGTCTCCCCGAGCCTGGGTTGTTGATGGCACGTCATCGGTCAGGTTGCCGCGCGCCAGTTCGCCCAGGTAGGCCTCCACCACGGCCAGCGGTTGGGTGATGCTGCGACTGATGATAAAAGCCAATACCACGCCCGCTAGAGTTCCAAACACACACCAAATGATCACCACCTTTTTAACCAGGATTGTGCAGTTTTTTTGATCCTGCAAAACATTATTATTTAACGAAACAAATAGGTTAACGATTTTACGCCCGGATTCCGATATGTTACGGATCGCTTGTTGTTGGATCATCACCCCTTCATGGAAGCTGACACCTGCCGCCTCGTATTGCTTTGAGAGATCAACCAACTGCCTGGCCACCGCAGCCAAGGAATCTACAGAAGTGATTTGCTTCCCGAGTTCAGACAACTCCGTACTGATTGCCTTCAATTGGGTTTGATAATCTTCCCATTGGCCTTCGGTTTTATGCATGATGTAGTAAATCGCGCTGACCCGAAGTTTAACCAGCAAGGATACAAAATGGCGGAAACTGGTATCCAGACGCAAACCGTTTGCCAGTTCCACCATGTTTTGGGCTTTAACTGATGCATTCAATGACTTATCGATATTATTAATTAAAGCATCTTCAGTTGTTGTTGTTAGATCGATGCCGAGTTTTCTCCACTTTGCTTGTGCGGCGTCCAGTACCCTCTTATTCTCCACCAACTTGCTAAAAGTGGGCACATAAACCTTCAACTCCTTTTGGATACCATCCAAAAAATCCCGATCCTCCTTGTCGAGGCCGCTGATCGCGTTGGCTTTGTCCATGCCACTTAATAAGGAGGCGGAGGAATCCCGAAACAACTCATCGGCATTTTTGGTATCTAATTCAAATTTTTCAAAACCGCGAATTAGGAAATTTTTTTCATACCGCCGGCATGTTTGGAATTCGTTCTCACAGGTTATGACCTTATCAGCAATGTCCCCCTTTTCGCCCACGACCCTCAGCCCCCACCAACCGGAGAGGCCTAGCGAAAGGCCGCCTAACATGACAATTCCGAAACCAATGGCCAATCTTAAACCAATTTTGCCGTTTTTCATTATGATCATATTTGATTCCTCTGAATTTAAATTGATTAACCAACCAGGCATGGATTGCTATTGAACAAATCCCGCAAAGCGGCGGTTAGTTTATCACGATCCAGCTTGACCTGGTAATCGTTGATGCCTGCCGCTTTCCCTCTGGCAACATCCTCCGCTCCAGCCAGCGAAGTTAGGCCAATGACTGGAACCCGGGCAAAGCGCTGGTCGGCGCGCAGGCGCTGGGTCAGGCCCAGGCCGGTAAGCCGCGGCATTTCGATATCCGTGACCACTGCTTCCACCTTTTCGGCATTGTCCTGGAGCAGTTCCCACGCCGCTTCGCCATCCGGAGCTTCGAGCACTTCATAGCCGTCAGCCAGCAAAAACTGCTTGACCTGCGCCCGAAAGAAGTCCGAATCCTCGGCCAGCAGGATCGTGTGCGGCCGGCCGGTGCCGGCCGTTCGCTCCAACCGGAAGGCGGCCGCGTCAGGGAAAAACGCATCCACCAGGTCATTCAAATCCACCAGCAATACCGTCTGGCCACGGATCAGGGCCGATCCGGCTACACCTTTCTGGCGCAGGGTGGAACCATCGATCGGAGCTTGCGTTTCCACGACATCCACCGGCAGGGCTCCCAGTAATCCGATTTCCCGCTCGCCAGCCTGAAAGACGATAACCGCCCAATCTTGACCGGCCTGCAAAGATTCAACCTTGGCCGTGTCGGCCAGGGTGACCAAGGGCAGCGACACACCGCGGTATTGCATCGTACGCCGCCCCCCGACCATCTCGACCTGGCTGGCCGCCACCCGCTCGACGCGCAACACTAATTCCAAGGGCACCGCGCAGGTTTCCCCAGGCGCATTTTGGAAAGTCAGGAGCGAATGCACATCCGACGGCGGCGCCTCCAAGGCACCCCCTGCGGCAGGAAGCTGGCCACCGGATCCCATTCCGGTTGTCAAACCTGCCTTGGCGGCCAGGCCTGCCGTATCCAGGATGAGGATCACTTTACCATCCCCCATGATGGTGGCCCCGGCATACTCCCGCAAATGCTTCAAATGCCGCCCCAGGGGTTTGACCACAATCTCCTCGGTGTTGTGCAATTGGTCCACCATCAGCCCATACCTGATGCCATTGTCCGACACCAAGACCACGCTGGCATCGCTGGGGGCCGCAGGGGTAGGCAGGCCGGGCGGCCCCGCATCTGCGCTGGTAACCGACCGCGGTCTAAGAATCAAGCTGGCCAGGCGCAAGACTGGAACCAGTTCTCCCCGGAGCATCAACACCTCCGCCTCCCCCACCCTCGCGAACCGTTCCTGGAGGGAATCCGCCGGCACGCGGATCAATTCGATGACATTGCTTTGGGGGATGGCGAAACGTTCATCTCCGGCAGCGACGATCAGGGAGGGGATGATCGCCAGGGTCAGCGGCAACCGGATGCGGAAAAGGCTGCCGTGCCCAAGCTGGGATTCGATTTCAATTTTGCCGCCCAGGCGGTCGAGGTTGGTTTTAACTACATCCATGCCCACCCCGCGGCCCGAGACATCCGTCACCTTTTCGGCGGTGGACAAGCCGGGGAGGAAGATCAGGGCCATTTTTTCCGGGTCGGAAAGGGACTGCACCTTTTCCTGGGTAATCAGGCCTTTCTTGATGGCGCTGGCAGCCACGCGGGCGGGATCGATGCCCTTGCCGTCATCTGAAATATCGATGACGACCTGCCCCGCTTCATGGCTGGCTCGCAAACGCAGCAGGCCGGGAACCCGTTTCCCAAGGCGGGTCCGCTCCGCGGGCGTTTCAATCCCGTGATCGATGGCATTGCGGACCATGTGCGTCAATGGATCGCTCAATCCCTCGATCAGGTTTTTATCCATCTCGACTTCCCGTCCATCCAATTCCAGCTGGACCTCCTTGCCCAAAGTGCGGGACAAATCCCGAACCACGCGCGGGAACTTGCCGAACAGGTTCCCCACTGGCTGCAGCCGGGTCTGCATGATGGCCTCCTGCAATTCACTGGTGACGAGACTGATGCGCTGGCTGGAGGCCGCCAGAGCTAATTCGTCGCGCCGGGCCAAAGCATCCCGCAATTGGTTCCGGCTCAGTACCAGTTCCCCCGCCAGATTCATCAAGGTTTCCAGCACTGAAATATTCACCCGCAACGTAGCCTCAGCCAGGCCGGAAGCGATGGCCGGAGCGGCAGGCTCGGCGGCAGGTTCCCGCCGGGTATCCGCCCGGGATTCCGCCATCGGTGTCACTTCCGCCGTGGGCACCAAGTCCAAAGCCGGAGCGGGCCTTGCGGTTGGAATTGATGGGGCCACGGGAACGGCAGTGGCTGGCACTGTCGGCGGCGCCTCATCCATGGCGAAAAAATGATCGGCCGGCAAGCCCAGCATTTCCGCCAGGGAATCCTGGGAAGCCGCATCGAACAAGGAGCTGAGGACGATGTCAAAAGGGATGGTGTTGGCCGGCTCATCCTCCAGCGATCCCACCGCCTCCAAATGCACACTGACATCCACAATTTCGGCCAGGGCCATGAGATCTTGCATGACCGTCAGGGGTGTGCGGCCTGCGCGCTCCACATCATGAATAAGGTCCAGGCGCAGGAGGCTGAGGAATTTTCCGGAATCCAGTTGGTGGCTAAGATCGAAGCTTGGCAGTTTCAAGGCGATGCGGCCCCCGCCAAAGGTCACTTCAGAGTGGGAGGTGAGGCTTTCTTTTTTGCCGGGGGGAAGATAGGAAGAACTGAGACCGGTCAAAGCCACCACTTGCTCGGAGATATCCGTATCATTGCTGCCGGCTGGGTCATTGATGAGTTCGCGGAGTTTATCGAAAGCCAGAAGCAGGATGTTGGCCACCTCCGGATTGGGGGTGATCTCGCGGGAACGGACCATGGCCAGGGCGGTCTCGGTTTTGTGAGCCAGTTCCTGGATCTTGACCAAACCGAAAAACGCGCTGCCGCCTTTGAGCGAGTGGGCGGCCCGGAACACCTTGTTGATCAAGTTGTCATCCGCATTGGCCCCCTGCTCCTCCAGCGTCAGCAAATCCGCCTCGATCCCGGCCAAATGCTCGTGGGATTCGGCCAGGAACTCGTTCAGCAACGCATCGTCTTCGTGAGTGCTCATGCCGACCTCGCAGGAGTCACTGTGCCTCCACTGGGAAATGCCGGTTCAAACGCATGGTTTTGAACAACTGCATGATCTCGGCAGACACTTTTTCCACCTTGAGCGTGCCCCCCTTGCTCTTGAGTGAATTGTGGACCGCGATCAGCAGGCCGATGCCGCTGGAATCCACCATTCCGGCACGGCCGAGATCAAAGACCACTGCGGTGCAGCCTTCGTTTAACGCCTGCTGCAACTGCGGCCGCAACTCCCTGGCCACGGCGACCGTGAGATCACCTTGCACCGTGATGCGCGCTTGGGTCCCGTTTTTTTCAATCTGTGTGGTTGACATTGGATTTGCTTTTCAGGAGACACCTTAAAACGACCTGGCTGCCTGGCCGGTTAAACCTCACTTCATCGGCATAGAGGCGGTATATGCTCAGCCCCCGGCCGGAATCGTCCTGCGGCCGGGCGCACTGTTTTTGGCGGGCTGCCCAATCGAAACCTGGCCCGCCATCATCAATCGTGATCGAGAACCATTTCCGGCCACGCCGGAGCTCGCAAGCGATAGTCCGGGTGGGGTCATCGCCACAACCGTGAATCATGGCATTGTTCAGCCCCTCACAGAGCAGAAGGTCCGTGGCGAACCGCCGCGCTCCCAAGCCGTTATCCTCCAGCCACTGCCGGGCCAGGCCTCTCAGCTCATCAATCGCTTCCGGGGTTGCCAAAATCATGCGCTTAAGGCACCTATTCGGTTTCATACTTCAGTGCCAATGAGAGTGATATCGTCCGCTGCCCCCCCTGACTTTAGCCGAAATTGGATTATTTCCAAAATTGTGTCCGCCAAGGAGGCGCGGGGCAACTGCTTCAGATGGGCGATCACCCGGTCCGCTCCCGCCCGCCAATCGGACGCGCCACACTCGATCAAAGCGTCTGAATATAAGAATAGGCGGTCGCCCGGCCGAACTGCCTGCTCCACCGTGCCGAAATCAGGGTTGTCAAATGCCCCCACCACGTCCCCTTCCAGCCAGAGGAGTTCAAAAGCGCCATCCATCTTTTGCAGAATGGCTGGCGGGTGCCCCGCCCCAGTCAGCACCAGGCGGTTGGTCTGCCGATTCAAGCGGGCGTGCATCAAGGTGACATATTGCCCCTCCGCCATGAATCCGCGTACGACCTGGTTGATGTTTTTCAGGATTTCGTTGGGCGCATAGAGCACGGAGCCATTTTGCCGGATCAAGGCTTGGAGAGCGGCGGTGGTCATCGCCGTCCCCACATCGTGCCCACACACATCGGCAATGATGTAATCATGGATGCGCCGTCCGATGGGCAGCACCTGGTAAAAGTCCCCCCCGGCTTCCTGCAGGGGCTGATAAAAGGCGTGGAATTGGGCCTCCGGCAGGCTTTCCGGCTGGGGCAACATGGCGCGTTGGGCATTGGCCAGTTGGGCCAGTTTGATGGCCTGCAATTCCAGCATGGATTGGTAGGCCTGGAAGAGCCTCAAATGCATGCGCACCCGGGCCAGCACCTCCGCACGGTTGAAAGGTTTGGTGATATAATCCACCGCCCCGGCATCGAAACCAGCGAGCTTGGTTTGGATCGTTGCATCCGAGGAAATGAACAACGCGGGAACCTCGCGCCTGGGTGATTCGTTTTTGAGCCACCGGCAGAGTTCAAGCCCATTCCCATCGGGCAAATTCACATCCATGATCGCCATGTCAAAGGACTTCTGCTCCATCATTTGGCGGGCATCCTGGATGGTGGAAGCGGCCAAGGTTTCAAATCCTTCCTGCCGCAGCATGCTGGTGAGCACGGTTCGGGAAGTAAAGTCGTCTTCCACCACCAATATAATCGGGATTTTGTTCATGGATTGAGTTTTTAGTTCACAAAACACCCGGCCAGCTCCTGGTCTGCCCGGCGGGCGGTCCGCGAAATTAATTTTGGCGCAGCCTATACCTGATCCCTCCGCAAGGCCAAAAAAAAATGCTTCCCCCCAGTAAAAGGCAGGACCAATTAATGACAGGTTCTTGAGACAAAAGGGTTTTTGAGAACCAAGCGGATAGCCTGACTTTCACCTGTCAACCTTTGAAAGTCGCTGGTGGTTGAGTATTGGGACTTGGATTTATCGACTTTCGCCCTCGTATACAATTACTTGCATTCCGCCAGGCTTTGGCCCTCTGCCATTGGCTCCGCCGATAAACGGCTGGAGCGCCTGCTATGATTGCCTTCAGTCAATCCGGCTAATCCCCACGCGCCCAACCGTCGCAGCCAACTGACCACGGATCGGGGTAGTCTCCAAAATACAGAGCTACTGGCGTGAATAAATGCCCGTGGCGAATGCCGGCACGCAATGCCGTTGTGGTCCTAGCGCGCATCTTGATGGCGGCTTATCTCCAGCAGGAGGACTGCCAGATAATTTGCCAGACCGGGCAAGCCTATTGGGCGCAGGTGGAAATGGCAACCCACTGCGGCACCTCCCGGTGTTTAATTCCATTTTTTCCAGCCGTCACAACCCTTTCCCACCGTCAGCTTCTGGTGGCGCTGATACCCGATCCCGAATGCGAACCATCAAGATGCTTGCGTGATTATAAGAGTAAAAAGGAAATCGCTCCGCAGGCGACAGAGGTCAGCCAAATCAACGCCACCGCCATGGCCCGGCTCAGGCCAAGCCGTTCCAGGCGATGCGATAGGTGATTGGTGTCGCCTACATAAAATGGTTTGCCGATCCGCCAACGAATAGCCACCACCCAAAGCAGATCCACGAGCGGCACGGCTAAAATGAAAAGCGGGCTTAAGACTGCCCAAGTCCTTCCGGTTTGAGGGGTGTAGAAATGGGGTAATATGGCCAGGACGGCCATCCAATACCCCACCAGGTGGCTGCCGGAATCCCCCAAAAACACGGTGGCACGCGGGTAGTTAAAAGGCAGGAATCCCGCCAGAGCGCCCGTGGCCACCGCGGCCAGCATAGTCACCAGGTATTGCCCCTGAACAGCCGCGCTCCAGCTAAAATACCAGGCGCCAATCAATCCCAAACCGGCGCACAAGCCATTCATGTTATCCATGAAATTGAAAGCGTTCACCACGGTCAGCACCCAGAGCACGGTAACCGCCATGCTGAACCAATAGCTGTGGACAAACAAGGTGACCCGAACCCCGGACAACGCCACCAACCAAGCGGCCGCAAATTGACCGCCAAACTTGAAGCCCGGCCGCAATTCTATTTTGTCATCCAACAGGCCAATCCCCCCCATGATCACCGCTCCCGCCAAAAGGCAAAGCAATTGCAGACCACGCCGTTCGATACCGTGCGTCAACAGGTGGCTTTGGGTAAAAAAAGAAGGCTGTAGCCGAACCAGCAAAACACCTGCCAGAAGCGATAGGAAAACGCCACCGAAAACCGCCAAACCGCCTGCCAAAGGCACTGGGGTTGAGTGAATCTTACGATGCCCGGGATCATCAATCAATCCCTTGGCTGCGCAAAAGGAACGCCACCACGGCAAACTGAGGAAAGTAACCCCAAAAGCGGTACCAAAGGCCACCAGATACAGCCATAAAAAACTCATACAGGGGATTGGTTAGCTCACGCCAAGGAATGGCCCCTGATAGAAATCAAACCGCTAATATCAGGACACCCCTCCTGGCCTTGTAACGATATCCCAATTCACTTCTTGTTGGAGCGGGTTTCATCGATGTGTTGACGCGCCAAGGCGGCCATGGCGGCAGTCTCCTCGTCCAAAGATTGATCCCGGTTACTTCGGGCAACAACTTTCAAAAACTTCTCGTAATATTCCGCTGCCGCTACGGAATCCTTTTTCAAATGCGCCACTTCACCCAAACCAAAATATATCTTGTAATGCAGGCTGGGAGGAAGCTGGCCCAAAAGTGTTTCATAATCCGCCTTAGCTCTATCCAATTGGCCACTATTTAGACAGGCTTGGGCGCGGTTGATCCGGGCGGCCTCGTTGTGGGGATCGGCCTCCAAGGCCAAAGTGGAAGCCTGTATGGCATCCTCGTAGCGTTTCATGCGCAAATTGATGGCGCCTTTATTCACCAAAGTCTTTGTTTTTCCAGGCTCCAGCCGAAGCTGCTGCTCAATGGCTGCCAAAGCATTTGTATAATCACGCATTTTAACATAAAAATTGGCGAGGGTTTCGGGTATGGCAGCCACCCCAGGGTTTTTCACCTGTTCTTCCCGCAGTAATTGAATCGCTTTATTCGTATTGTTCGATTCAAAGTGGGCAAAGGCTTCCAGTCGGACCAACTCGATCTGGTGGGCCAGGCTCAATTGCGTTTTTTGACCGATTTTACGGATTTGCTGGATGGTTTCAAACGTCCGCTCAATGAAGAAGGAACGCAGATATAAGTTGGCCAGCCAGATTTGTGCTTCCACATTGGTGGAATCCAAAGTGCTTAATCGCTGAAACTGCAGGGCAGCTTGGCGGAGGAAAGGTTCTGGCTGGAAAGTGGCCATGTTTTCACCGGTTTCGTTGCAGAAACGAGGTTCGTCGAAGGGGCCATTTTCCACCTGCCGATCATACCACGATCGATACTTTTGCTTGAGGCGCATTTCCACGTCGGGCTTTACCTCCACCGGGTGGGTACTTTGTTTGGCCAGGTTCTGATTGAATTGCTCATTGATGGAGGCAACCAGGTTTTCCGCATTCAATTCCTTGGCCAGGCGGAAGACATCCCCAGCTTCCTTCAGCATATTCTGCTTTTGGAGTTCCGTGCCAAAATAGTTTGCAGCGCGGGAATAAAGGGGTGCAATCAACTCCTCGTCTGATTTCGCAGTGATCCGCTCACTCACATAGGCCAGGCGAGGCATGCCCAAAGGATCAGCTTTGACTTCGGCCCAAAAGGCCAGGTTTTGTTTGATCTCTTCCGCCGACAAAGGAGCATTAGTTACCACCCCCGGAGAATAGGGTTTCATCTCAAATACCAGTCCGCGGATGCGCGGCTCCATCGCCTCGGCGAAAATGTTCAGGGGGGGATGGAGATAGAATACCTGGTTGCTACGAGACATTTTCAGCATGAATTGCAGCATGGTCCTTTGGGGGATGGAATGGGGCAAATTGGGCAAGCTGGTAATGTCCGGCCATTTTTGCGGATGCCGGCGGTTTAGACTGCGATGGTAAGGGTGGCTGCTCAGGAAACGGCTGTCCACCATGATGTGGTTATTGGCTTTTTGCTCCTTGGCATAGGCGGCTTGTATCAAAAGCAGATTCAGCGGTTCATCGCTCATTAGGATTGCTCCTTTTTCAGGCAAGTCCTTGATCAAACGCTCGCTGAACCGCGCCAAGTGAGGACCGTTGTTCTCCTTCAATTCGGACCAATTCTTAATAGCCAATCCCGCAGGAACAGTGGCCAAAGCCACCCAAATCAAGGAGGCCACCACGCGATTGAACATCCGGACACCGCTGGAGACCGCATGCCGGCGCCGCTCGGGTTCAGTTCCGTAAACCAGGAGGAAATATCCGCTGAAATAACCAATGCTGATGGCCGCCATAAAATACAAGGGCAGCAGCGATACCCCGTATCCTTGCATGCGCGGGCTGAAAAAAGGATCGAACATGTCGGCCACGCAAGCGATCAGGAAAGCTCCGTTGACAATCCGGAACATCGCATTGGTCAGCAGCACTCCCATGGCGCTAGTATCTCCAAAAGAGGAAGGCCACCGGATGCCAATAATGAGCATCGGCAGCAGGGAGGTCAGGCTGCAGAAAAAGATGGCATAACGCGGGAACGCCCAGATGGCATCCCACTGCAGCGACAATTGTATGAACAGCAGGTCCTTGAAGGAGGCATCCGTGACCATGCTCAGCCGCGTAACCATCGGCATGACCACGTATAAACACAACCCCAACAAGGCCAGGCCGAAGCACCGCGACAAAAATCCGATCCGGAAAAATTGCAGGCCCATGATCCAAACCATGGCGGTGATCAGGGGGAGGATAAATGGCCACATGCCCCAGTTATTCGTGAAGCCCAGAGCATAGACAAAAACCGCCTGATACATCCAGGAATCGCGTGGATCGATACGGTATTCCAGCAGACAGCGGAAAACATAAGCGAATAGCACCAGGTTGAGCATTTCACCGGTGCACGCAGTCGCGTGCTCCCAAAAGGTCAGTTGCAGTCCAGCCGCCGCCGCTGCCAGCACCGGTGGCACCCAAGCCGCGGGAATGGATAAGAGAGAGTATTCACTACGCTCCCGCAACCGTTGTTCATGGGTGCGGTCGTGCGGCAAAAGGATGACAATCCGGGCTAACAAGCCTAAAGAAGCCGCCGCACACAGGGCAGTGATTAGGTTGGCCATTAGCGGCTGCCAGCATTGGGGAACCAGCCGGCAAGGCACGGTTAAAAGGAAAAACAAAGGCGCCTGTATCGACTGAACACTGAACGACCACCAATCCCATTGGGTTACCTTGGAAAGCGCCTGCAAACTGGCCACTGTCACCCAGTGGTTCAAAGTGAAAATATACAGAACCAAAGCCACTCCTGCTATCATCCATGGCAGGGCGCGCTCTACCAAATCTGTCCTCGAATTATCAGTCGGTTGCATAACCTGTGGTCGATCTATTGGACTCGAAATCTGGCCCCATGGCAAGGGAATCTTACCATTACGGGATCCTTTTGCTTATTATCATCGATACCTGTTCCAAATCCTGAGCATTTGTTTAATGCTGGAATCCATCATACTGGCTGAAACCCTTTTCGCAAGACCTTCACACCGACCATCGCTACGGCAAAAGCGGCTTCCCGGATCCAAGCCGGGAGGAACCAAACCGCCTGCTGCGCTGTCAATTATGGCCAACTGTGGGGCCTGCAACCAAGCGGATCCGGTAAAATCGGACCCATTGACCGGGCGCATCATTTACCGACACCATCCGGGTGGTTTCCGAAGCCGGGATCGTGGCCAAGGCATGCCAGAACTTATACCCATTCTCAAACACCTCACAGTATTCAACAACATAGGAGCGGCCCGCCATGGCGGTGAGTTGCAAAAGAAAATTGCCTCCGGGCGTGGAGGGGGGCTGAATCGCCAGACTCAACCGGCTCTGCGCATCCAACGGATCGGTGCCCGCCATCAATTCCTGCTCATTGGTCAAACCGTCCAGGTCGCTATCGGCCGATGCCGCCTCCCCATCATTGGCGGGCAATCCATAGGCTCTTTCCCAGGCATCTGGCAAACCATTGTGGTCCAAATCCTGTTCGTTTGAAAAACCAGGCGTAGGCAGACTCTTAAAGGTAAATACTGCCGTCCCGCCATCAGGCAGGCGGCCTTGGGCCGTTTCCACCGTTTGGGGGCCGGTCATAATGAGATCAAGGGCCATTCCATTGGTTCCATACAAGCCCAGAGTCGAGCCAGCAGGATTCAGCTTGAAATTCAAATGATTCCCGCCGTGGGAGGCATGCTCATCGGCAAACAGCACCAGGAAACCACGGGCTGGAATAAAGGAAAGGGGCGGCGCCATCCATTTGTAGGGTTCCCGGGGGTTATCCGTCACCCCCAAGCCACTGATTTCAACTGGCCCGTTGGCCGGGTTGAACAATTCCAGCCAGCCCGCACCATCCGCAGTGTCCATCATCCATTCGTTGAACTTGACCTGCAAGGTGTGGCTGGGTGCCACAGTATGATTTCCGGTCCCGGGTGTCGGGGTGGTCAAAGTCCAGTTCTCCCTGATTTCGGGGTTGCGGCCCACTGCGAAGCCAGGAATCTGCAGGCCGTATTGCACGGCATCGATCAACAATGGGGTGCCATTGGTGGTCCTATATAAACCAACGGTTTCCCCCCCGGGCTTCAAGCTGAATCCGGCCCGCAAACCCTGGCCCGAATAATCCTTTCCACACCAAACCACCAGGCAGGCTTGGGAGGCGATAATCACGCCCGTGGGAAATAGAAATTTTTCCGGCTTCAGCAAGTCGTCGGTCAGGCTCATGCCGTCCAGGCTGAGGGGTTCGGCCCCCGGATTGAGCAGTTCGACATATTCCTGCCCGGCCTCTGCAGCTCCCGGGGCGGCCATGATTTCATTGATCAGGATTTGGTTGGTGGTTATCGGTGGCCGATCGAATCTAAAGGAGGTTTCCGCCGAAATGACTGACGGATGGCCGTTGGTATCCGTGTAAAAACAACGCCAGTAGTATGGTTTTCCCCAAGTCAGGTCTTGAAAGGGAATCGGGATATTAGTCAGTTGATACGAGGTCGTAATTTGCCAGGCTGGATCGTAATAGGTTCCGCTGGCGCTACGAATCATCCAGGTGGTGGTGGCATGGGGCGCCACGAGATTGGTGGAATAGGCATAGGCGGAAGCCAGAAGTTCGGCTCCCGGGGCAACGGCTTGAAACGACTTGGGGGTTTGGTTGACCGGGCGCACCGGCCGGTTAAAGCTGCCCAATTTGGTCTGGTTGTTCACCGAGGCCAGGCGCGATCTGGCCCAGGTTTGGATGGTGGAATTGACACCCAGCGGCGCCAGATTGTCCGGATGCAGCGTGGTATTGTTCAACCACCAGGCGCGCTCGGCAAACTCCTTCCGGTAGGCGGTGATGAAACTCTGTTTAAAAAAATTGGGCCCGGCAAAAGGGGCCGCATCATAGATGGAAGTTGATGCGGATTGCCCATTCATTTGATTATCAAAATCCCACGGCATCATGCCCCAAAGACCATTACGCCGCTGCCAAAGGAAGTGATTGTGCACGGTATCATCCCAGACGCACATCCAATTAATCACGGCCAGGTAGGTCAGGGTTTTATCGATGTCCCAGCAGTCCCCAAAAAAAGTCCGTAATTTGGGCGCCTCATTGGTCGTAATGGCGGTTTTGTTGCCCCGGGCCACCCACATTTTATCGAGCATCTGTTTGAAATTCGAGTGTCCGCGCCAGGCGTGGGCTTGGATCGCATAAGTCCACTCGTACCGCTGCAACGCGGTCCAATTGGTTCCCCGCGCCGGCAATTGCGAACCATCCCCGCGTCCGTATGGGCCGCCATACGCTTCAAAGATGCCTTCGGCCTTGTATGGCTCGCCCGGTTCCTCGGGCGGCAGGCCGGGATGCAACCGCTCCTGTTCCCGGTGATAACGCTCCAACATGAAATCGTCACATTCCTCCTGTTCCAACCGCACCAACCGCGCTTTGCTGTTCAGAAAAAAATCGACCCACTGGGTTAATGAGGTGGGGATTTCCGCGGCCCGGAAGATCGCGTGGCCCGCCACGGTTTGGTAATCCTTGTCGGTGACAAACATGCTGGCCCGGCCGTTGAAGAGCTGATAGCTGGGAAACTGGATTTTATAGGATTGCCGGCCGACATCCCGGCGGAACTGGCTTCCATGGTAGCGGATCCGTGCATCATACACAATCCCATCATATACAAATACCGCCGGCTCCGTGGCATTCCAACAGGCACGGGGTTTGCCGGGCGGGTCCGGTGTGGAATAGCGCCTGGGATTTTGGCTGATATTGGTGGACAGCGTGGTCAGGCTGCGGGTGGAGACGAATACGTCATAAATAGCGTTGGTGGAAGTGCGGGTGGGCGTCACAAAATAGGCATGCCACGAAAACGGATCATCCGTCCGCGGTGAAACCACCTCATCCCCGCCACCCCGGTTGGCCCAAAGGCGGAACCGCACCACACTCCGGTCCTTTTGGCCTGGCAACTCGGCGCGGAAACGCCCTTCGCCGGGATGGCCCAGGATCGCCATGGGAAGCAGGGTGCGGACTTCGTTGGTTTGGTCGATGTTATCCACAAAATATTCCAGCCGTGGATCGCTCAATGGCCTGGTAGCGGAAAAAAACGCATCCACCCGCACCGGCTGGTTGGAACGGATGATCCGCTGGCCATCGACGGCCTGTGAAACCAACAGCTGAAGGACCACCGGCAGTGGGGTTTCGCGTTGGACCGCATTGGGCTGCCCAGGGCTGGGTCCCCTATCCAGCGGAGCGGCCAGCCAATTGGCAGGATCATGGGTGGAATGCACAAAACTGACCCGCTCCAGGGAGCGGCCTCGGTATTGGTATTTGGCGGGGCTGAACCCGAGCCATTCCTCGTCCGCCCCCAAGGCATTGGCACAAATGGGCCACGGAAAGCTGGCCGAATAAGCAACCTCTTCCATCACCTGGCCGGTCGCATTCAGCAGGCGTAAAACATCCTGCTTATTTCCCAACTGGCCGAGCCATGGCCCCAGCAGATCACTTCTTGCCAGGGCATAATTAGTCACTGCCGCCAGGCGGTCGGGATCCTTGGCGATCACCAGGTAGCCGCCGGGCCGCAACTCGTAATCGGGGAAATTAAAACCAATACCCCCGGCGATCGACCAGCCCGCCAGCGAAACCGCATTGGATCCGCGATTGTATAATTCCACAAATTCATGAACATCCTCGTATAGATCCAATACGGGTGCGCCATTGGTGAGGAACGCAGGCTGCTCCACCGGATGATACATGATCTCGCTGAATTGCACTTGGGCCAGCACCAGTCCGGGGCAAAGCACCGGCAGCCAGCAACCGAGCCAAATCCTGGCCTGGGTCCGTTTCATTGTCCCAGCCCGGATTCCTTTAAAGTGGCTTCCACGGTGGCTGCCAACGCCGTGCCGCGCAGGTTTTTCGCCCTTACCTTGCCATCCGGTCCCACGAGGCAGCCCGAAGGCCAATTGTTGATGCCGTAGAGGGTGGGCAGTGGAGACTGTCCCCACATGCCGAGGCTGACATGGGCCCAGTCCAGCCCATTTCTTTGGACTAACTCGCCCAGCTTCACTGAGGAATCGTGCTGTACCAGGCTCAGGATCGCGAGTTTGTTTTTTCCATATTTTTCGTTCAAGATTTTCAGCATGGCCGTATCCTGGACGGCCCCGGCTGGTCCCATGGATCCAAAATACAAGAGCAGGTATTTACCCTTGAAATCCTCCAGCTTGAGCACTTGCCCATCCAGGTTCTTAACCTCAAACACGGGTGCCGAGTCGCCAATCTCCAAAGTGGCCTTCAAAAACAGTTTCAACTCTCCCAAGTCCAACGGCTCATCGGTTTGACCGCCCGGAATTTCGGGAATGGTGAATTCCTGGTGGAGGTTTCCGATCGGTTCCCCATTGACGGGATTGTTCTTGGAAGGCTCGGTGAAATTCATCTGCAGGTCGTATTTGCCGGGCAAGACATTCTCCACTCGGAACGTCCCCCCCTCCTCCACGGTAAAACTGTAAAACCGGCGGTTTTCCGCGGCAGGCCTGCCTGATGCCAGCCCTGGGGTTAAGGCCGATAGGGCCTGCCCAAGCATGGATTGCATGGGCATCCGGCTATTCAGGGAATGATGGCCGGAGCGCCAGTCGATTTTGCGCTTGGGATCACTTAACACCACCTTCCCCATCACTGGACGGCCTTTGCCGCCGTAAACAAACTTGGTGGTTTCTCCGGCTTTCACCTCGATGCTTTCCGTGTCGCTGTGCTGCCAGCTATTGGCGGAAGTCTGGATCATGCGCACCAAAGTCCGTTTGCCAGGCGGCACTTTTTCAAAGACAAACCGGCCTTGGTCATCGGTTTGGACCTTGAACGAACCCCAATCGTAATTGACGCTCGGCCGCCCGGTATCCCCGGGATTCAGGGAGATGGATTGGTTGGTTCCCGGCTTGGATCCCAGCTTCAATACTCCCTCAACCCTGCCCCAAGGCTGAATGACCAACCTGCCGGTTTTGGCCAGTTCGCTGGTGGTGATTTCACCATATCCTTTGGCACTCACGGCGATCAAAGTGGGGTTGGCCAACATGGCGGTCAGCGAGAAATGGCCTTGGGCATCGGTTTTGGTTCTTAAGGTGTCGCTGCCGTATTGGTTGAACGCCCCCTTGCTTAAGCTCAAGTAGCCAATCCCGGCCATCGCCACTTCCGCCCCTTCCACCGCCGAACCGTCCGCCAAAACCACCCTCCCTTCGGGTCCGTGGCCGGATTTGAGTTTAAAGTGGTTGGTATGCCAGCCAGATGCCGTCAACACCGGTGTCTCCTGGGGCAAATACCCATCGGCGGTGATCAGGAACTTGATCCATTGCGAACCTTGCTGGGAAAGGTCCATGGAATATTCGCCATTGCTGAAGGTTGGCGCATTCTGGAACTGCCAATAAACCTGGTTGGGATCATCGCGAGTCCAAACCATGCCTTGAATCAGCTTGAACGCCTTGACCGGTTTGGCCGTGGCCTCGTCCAGGACGGTGCCGGTCAGCTTGAAGGAACGATCCAGCTTCACCTGGAGGTCACCCGCTGATTCCGGCACCACCTGCATGGAGAACGCAATGTATCCGGCTACGCTCACGATCAGGGTAAATGACTCCCTGGGAGCGGAATCCCAGGCAAACCGGCCCCCGGCATCGGTGGTGGCTCGCCAGCTCAGGAGCGGATGGCTTTCCGAGCCTCGGGCTGACACCTCCGCGGCGGGCATCGGCTGCCCCTCCTCATTCTTCACCTGGCCTCGGATTTGCACCCCTTTTTTCAGCTGGATGGCCAGCGGTTTCAACCCCCGTTCTACTTCTACCGACTGATGAGTGGGCGCTTTGCCGGGAGCTTGGGCAGCCAGTTGCATGGTTCCTAATTCCAAAACCACAAAACGAAATTTTCCTTCCGGTGTGGTGGTTCGCACTGTGCGTTTGGCCAATTGTTCGCCGCTGGCCAGGATCATTCGGGCACCGGCAACCGGTTGATTTTGCTCATCCCGAACCTCCCCTTCGATGACGATCCCTGGTTCCATCAACAAGCTCGCTTTAGCCGCCAGCAAAACGCTTTTATCCAGAGCGAACTCATCCGTTCCCGGCGGATCCGTCAGATCATAATCGGCGGGCAGGTACTCCGGGTGCCGCAAATGCAAAGTCAGCATCTTGAATTCCGCAGGAACCAAGGCGCTCGACCATTTGCCCTCATTATCGCTTACCGCCGAGTCATGCTCCACCTCCACGCTTTGCCCGGCCACGTCTTTGGCGATGCCATTGATGGAGATTTTCACCCCCGCAATGGGGCCATTGGTCGAACGCACAACCCCTCCGATCCGGGTGGCTTTTTCGAGCTTCAGGGTGATCCCGGCGGGCAGGCTGCCACCTTCCAAGGCGACTTGAGCGGGGGCATAACCGGCTTTGGAGCCACGCACCGTCAGGCTTTGAACCACTTTGGCACCCAGGGGTAAAACGGCTTTGCCTTCGGCGCCCGTGCGGGCCTTCCTGGACGGCAGGGCACCCAGGCTGGAACTGGCATTGAGGCTTTGGACTTCAACCTCTTCAAGAGGCTGGCCGCTGCTGCTTTCGACCGCCAGGACTTTTAATTGTGCCTGGTCTGCGGGGCCTTGGCCGGCCCCCAGACGTTCCATGAGCTTCAAGGTTTGGGGATCGGATTCCCACATCATGGCGGTTTCGTACAAAACGCCGGCATAAGCCACATTCAATACCGGATCGTGCAAATGGCAGCGCAAGATGGGTATCGCTGGTCCGAAAGTTTCCATCTGGCGGGCTTTCCACTCCTTCATGGGCAGGTTCCGCCCCCCCTCCTGCCGCCCCGATTCAGCGGCACTGAATTCATAAACATAGGAGGATTTCATTTTCGGATCGGCATACCCAAACAAGCGGGATTCACCGGTGCGTTTTTCCACCGGCGAAATCAGGAGGTCCGGATCAGACAGGTATTTGGGGAATAAATCCGCCAGCCAATCTGGAAAACGCCCCTGATCCTGGCGATAAGCCTTTAAAGCATCGTAGATTTTCAACAAATGCTGTTTGTCGATCTCCCGCTCCTGTTTTGCCACCGGGGTCCCCTCGGCACCCGGAATTTCTTCGCCGGCGGTGAGTGGAGGTTGAATCAGGAGCAGCAGGATGGACAAGGCAAAGCACAAGGAGGCCAGTTGGGTTTTCAGATTTTCTCTCATAGCGCAAAAGCACTCTGCCTCTCTTTTCCGATTTTTTCCAGAGGTTTCGGCAGACTGCAGGGGGCGCTCCCCACTGCCAAGACCGCAGTTCCATCGCCTATCGACTCCTTGCCGACCGGTCGTTCCACTGCGCATCCCCCGGGCTTTTCCCAACCCTTCTGATTTAAGAAACAGGGGGCGCCTCCGACGGCGGCGCCGGATCGGCATGGGCGGCGGCTTGATTGGCGCTTTTTAGAGCCGCCAATTTTTCCAGATCGCCAAACAGGAAAACCGAACCGCAGCGTGGGCACATCCGCGCGTGCGTATCGATATTGCTGTCCTTCAGCGTCCAAAATTTGGTCTTTTTCGGCCGGAAATAAACCAAACCGGTACTCTGCACCCGGCCCTCCACCAATTCATCGTGGTGGCATACCGGGCATAAGCAAACCACTTTTTTCACCTCCTCCTGGCTGGGATAGACCTTGGTCACAGCGTCCAGGTCTTCCTGCAAAAAACGGGTGGAATCCCCCACCTTGCGGTACGTGATCTGGCCTTCTTTCATCCAACGATACAAGGTGGGCTCCCCCACCGCCAAATACTCGGCTGCTTCTTTGATCGAAAACCAACCTGGTTTCTCTTTACGCTCGTTTACGCTCATTTGATATCCTTTAACTTTTTTTACTCTATTGGTCCAATTTACAGTGCATGATCGATTTAATCAAATTATTAATGTTTTTGATTGCAAATGATAGTTCATGATCTATTTTGATAGCAAATACGAACCAATTAACCAAAGGCGATCCCATGGAAAACCACGATCCAATGCCCCTGCCAGGTCCGGCACCCGAACCGGTGGCGACTCCAACTCCCACTGCCCAGGCAGACCCGCACCCTGCGGAATTGGCCGCCACCAGCAACCCTGATGATGGCTGGCGCTGGCTGAAATGGCTGATGGCCGGCAACCCGGCCTACATCATCAGCGCGTTCCTGCTGCTGTATGGCGTCAGCCGGTTGTCGGGCGATTCCCAATTCCTGCCCCACGAAACACCCAAATTCCTGTTCAATTTTTGCGTGCTGCAACTTTACGAAGTCCTGCTCACCGCCACGGCAGTGATGCTCTGGCGCCGGCAAATCGGGTACGATGCGACGTTATTGGCGGGCTTGGACAACCTGCTGGTGCTCGTGCCATTCATTCTGGCCAGCCAGGCGGTATTTCTGGGGGCGGGCCTGCTGTGGGCCATCAGCCTCGGTGGGGCGATGTTGGTTGGAACCCGCCACGCATGGCTGCTGCGCCACTTCGAGCGTTTGAATTTTCCGAGACGCTTGCAATGGCTCGGTGTGGCTTTGCTGGCCATCAACGTGGCTTACCCCATGCTCAGCCGCTGGATCTATGCCGATGGCGATCCCCGCACGGACGAAGTCCGTTTTTTCCGCTGCCTGACTTACTCCTGGCTTTACTTGCTGCCCCTGCTGGTGCTGCTCGCCACCTGGCTGCCCAAAGCCAGCCACTGGGGCGGCGAAGCTCCGGATAAAAGCTGGCTGCCCCTTCTTTTTTACCTGCTTTGGATCGCTGTGACCGGCGCCCACCTGGCGGCGGTCGGCTACGTTTACAGTGTCCCCTGGCGTTGGCCGCAACTCCTGCCCACACTCTGGGCGGTGGCTTGGATCTTGCATTTCCGACTGCACGACTTTCATCCCTTACCGACGGCGGAATGGCGGAAAAACGCCCTGATCCTGCCCGCTCTGCTGCCTTTGCTGGGAGTGCTCGCGGCCCCCAGCGAACCACTGTTCGGACTGCTGGCGGCGGCCAATGCTGCCGGATACCTGACTCTGATTCTGCGCCGCAAGGGAGATTCCACCACCGGACACGGCTTGCTGTTCAGCGTGGCGACCTTGACTATGGCCATGGGGCCCCGTCTTTCCGCTTTGGAACCCGGCCCGGCCTGCTGGTTGGCTGGTTCAGGCACCTACCTGCTGCTCTGGTCCCTGGCCAGCGCATGCCCAAAAACCGGGGTTTGGGGAGGATTGACTTGCGCCCTGCTGGTCGCCGCTGGAGTGAACCGATTCGATTGGTCGGGCTATTGGCCAATCCAGGCCGGCCTGGTTTTCCTGCTGTTGCACAGTCTGCGCTGGCAAAGAGAGGACCAGGACACCCGTTTCGTTCGCCATGCTCTAGCCTTCAGTTGGGTGGTAGATTCCTTGATATGGATGGCCGATGAAAACAGGGGCATCCGCTTGGTCTCCTATGCCACGCTGTTGGTTCTGGCGGTCTGTGCCATCCGCTACCTCCTCACCCAATCCATCTACCCCCGAGTGGTGCCGGTCTCGGCCGGAATCACGCTCGCCCTCGCCCAAAGCTTCAACCTGGCCGGCCTGGTGCAAAGCACCCCTCCTGGCATGGCCGCGCTGGCCGGCAGTTTCCTCCTTTTCGCTGCGGGCACCGCCATCGCGCTCACCAAGCCGAGATGGGATCTGACTTTGCGCAGAAAAAAATCCAAACCAGCCAAACCGTGTTCATGAAGTGGGGAGAAAATTGGTTGCACTACAGGTTTTTGCTCCCTACGGGAAATTTGGCAGCGCCGTTTGGATTGGAGCTAAAAACCGCTTCTGGGCCGACCCAGCCTGGGATTACAGGGGGCAAGAAACACTCCGAGGGCTTAAAAGGCTATTTTCGTTGGGGTGGCGTTGAACGACAACGGTCCCCTGCCAGATGCCGCCGCCAGCCAACCTCCGGCAATGGAAGCGGTAAAATGTGGCCAGCGGATGGCGTTTTCACTTTAATGAAGTCCCCGGACCCTGGGTGGAGAATCCAGCCGGTTGCCTACGGTTTGCACCCACCTTCACCGCCTTTTTACCCGGGATAATTCCTGATTTCTCCTTATTTGGCAGGGAAACACAAGAAAGTGGCGACCCTAACGGGATTCGAACCCGTGTTACGTTTTCTCAAACACGATAACGATATAAATTGGCTTTTTTGACACTAAAAAACGCCTTTGACACCATTTCCGTTATGACCTATGTTATGACTATATGGCATCCATACACAAAGATCCGCGCGGCAAGTCTCCCTACTTTTACGCCGCTTTCACCCTGCCCGATGGGCGGCGCAGTTTCCGCTCCACCAAGCAGAGCGACCGGAGCCAGGCCATGGCGGTGGCCCTGCAATTTGAGAAGGCCGCGAAGCTGGGCAAGGAAAAGCGACTGACGGAGAACCAAGCCCGGGAAGTCCTGGCCGACATCTTCAAAGTCGCCAACCAATCCAGCCTGCCCAACAGCACCGTTCGCGAGTATCTGAAATCCTGGCTGGACATCAAACAGGTTGAGGTATCCAAAGGCAGCCATGCCCGCTACACGGATGCCGCCAATGCCCTGATCGAATTCCTGGGCACCAGAGCGGATAACTCCCTCGACCATATCACCAAGACCGATGTCGCCACCTTCCGCAACTGGTTGGCGGGCAAGTTGGCCCCCGGCACTACCAATTTGCTGCTCAAGATCCTGGCCGGGGCATGGAGCCAGGCCATGGATGATGGACTTTTGAGGGAAAATGCCTTTGGCAGCATCAAAATGGTGAAGGACAACAAGACCCAGATACGCCGGGCTTTCACCTTGGATGAAATCAAGCGCATCCTGGCCGAGTGTGGCGATACGGAATGGCGCGGGCTGGTGCTGCTTGGCCTATACTCTGGCCAGCGGCTGGGGGACGTGGCACGTATGACCTGGCAGAGTGTGGATCTTCTCCAGGGTGAGCTGAAATTCCTCACTGGCAAAACCAAGCGCCCCATGGTCATCCCGCTGGCCAAGCCACTCCACGGATATTTGATGACCCTGCCCGCGCCGGATGATCCCAAAGCGCCTTTGTTCCCTGCCGCCTGCAAACTGGGCGCAAAACGCACCAGCCCACTATCAAATGAGTTCCGCGAAATCCTGGTGCGGGCAGGTTTGGCCACCGCACGGACGCACCAATCCACCGGCAAAGGGCGCGCCTCCAAACGGGAAGGCGATGCCTTGTCCTTTCATTGCCTGCGCCATAGCCTGACATCTTGGTTGAAAAATGCTGGGGTGAGCAATGCCATCGCCATGGATCTGGTCGGGCACGACAGCGAGGCTATCAGCCGCAACTACACGCACATCGAATCCGCCACCAAGGCCGCCGCCCTGAACAAGTTGCCGGATGTCACCCAGTGAAAACCCTGATCCTACAATGCGGCATCCGCCAGGTTAAGGGCGGATTTGAGGCAATCTTCCCAGCCACCGGCACAGATGATCCCTTCGCCGGTGAACAGGGTGGCGGTAAGCCCATCGTTATCAAAGCGCAGACCAAGGCAAAGGCTTTGACTGGATTGCGGCGGGCCATATCCACAGCCATCAAGAAACACCCCAGCCCCACCATCCAGGCAGCCTATGCCCATGACCAGTTGGCACTTGAGCCTGGGGAATGCCATCCCGGTCCGCCGGTCAGTCCCATGACACATCCCCCAGGAAAGCGGATTAGTCCACCCAAGGGCAAATCCCTGGCGCAGAAAACCGCCTACCTAAAGAGCTTGAAGCGGTTTTTCACTGACACTGATCATCCACTGTTCAGGCTCAACTGGGATTTTCGCCCATGCGCCGACCAGGAAATTCCCGCCTGTGCCTTTTACGAATTCGCCCGGGAATCGCAATCAATGATCAACCTGGCCAGAAGCTTCAAAACCACACTTGGGGTTTCCAAGAACGGCCACAGCCATGAATCCAACATCATGCTGTGCATGGCCAAAGACCGCCTGCGTGTCATTGCCGACTGCCTGGAATTCTTTCCTGAAGTCCCATGGTTAAGCATCCCCGCCAAATTGCGGGCCACAGCAGCAGCCAAGATCCATGCGGCTGATTTGAAAACGAGCATCCAGCAAAAGCTGAATCCACCCTTTAAGCTTTTAAGATACCAGGAAGCGGATCGCGGCCTAATTGCCATCAATGAGACTGGGCTTATACCAGGACCATTGGTATGCGGCACCATCCAAATCAACCTGGATGCTAATGATCAGACGATTAAGCGCGGTTTTTCCGCCTGGTTAGCCAAGGCCAGGAAAGCCCACAGGAACCAGAATCCCAGCCACACCGATCACCGTGGGCGTGATAACACACGCGACCTTTTGACGGCTTTGGGTGCGGTTCGCCTGATGCGTGTGGTTGAGCTTTCAGTCGAAGATTGCGCTGAACTGATCCCGCAATACTTTAGGATCTCATTTTACCATCACCGCCAGGATTGGAGTGAGGCCAAGGATAGAGTGCAAAAGATCACCAGCCGTTTCAGGTAAAATAGATGTCGGCGATGAAAGCCTGAATTTTCCGCTTTATTTCGCCGACAGCGGTTAGACGTCAGTAGTGGCAAGGTTTCGCCATGACGACACAGAAGTCGAAAATGGCGGCGGACGGCGTGAGCTTCACGACTGATCCGATAACGACGCAACCATCAGCCACTGGCGAGCCGGAATTTATCCGGTTGCCCCTTCGCGGACTCTGCCCCCGGTCACAGTTATCCCGGGCGAAGATCTATCAGCTGATCAACGCTGGGAAAATCAAATCTGTTTGCCTTCGCGAGCGAGGGCAAAAAAAGGGGTGCCGCTTAGTGCATTGGCCATCCCTGCGTGCCTACCTGCACCGCTTGTTGGCCGAACAGAATTCCGACGTTCAAGGCTAAACATAAACCGGCCCCCGATGGCCAGGTGAAG
>CAIMWS010000355.1 GCA_903845125.1 uncultured Verrucomicrobiota bacterium | reverse complement strand
TTGACGCTTAAACCCAAACCGGGGACACCAATGTCGAAGTTAATGGGATTAGCGGTGGTATCAACCAAGGCCTGCTCCTTCTTCAAGCGCAGATTGACCACCAGGCCCTCGTCGCAATCCAATGTAACCTCCAACTGCTGATATCCCAAAGCCGGATTCAAAGGATTGCCGTCCGTCTTGACGAGCAAGTTCAAGCCATCCGGCCCTAAAACCTCCCAGAAGGCCTGCTTGATGGCGTTTTCAATGGCGGTAATGGCGCTGCCCCCGGCATCGTCCAAGGCCTTTCTAAGCCGGGCCAGCAAGCCGCCCCGAAAATTCTCAATGAAATTGGCCGCACCGGACAGGCCATCGCCAATCAGAGGCAGGCTGGTTGACGAGAGCAAATCGTTCAAACCGTTTTGCACCGACTCCAGCAAACTATCCAATCCGTCCAACAGGAGTCCCGCGCTGCTGTCCAGGATATCACATACTCCAATATTGTCGAAAATAGTCCTAAAATCAGGCGTGATGATGTCGATCTTTTTGAGGGTGCCATTGCCGTTATTGGTGGTCGTAATCGTGTTCCCATCATCGTCGGCAGTAAGGTGGGTTGCCGAAAATCCGGCGACTGCTTGTATGGCGGTAATTGCCTCGCTGGCCTTCGTAATGCCATTCTTTATCGTAACCGTGAGGGTATTACCCGAAAAGACAGCGCTGGCGCTGGAGCTCAATGAAGGATTATTGACGAATTTGACCTGGTAATCGTTGACCGCTGCACTAACCACGACAAAATCATTATTCAACCCCGCAAAAAGGATCGTCGCATTGTGGCCGGTGGCATGATCATCCACAAACAACCGAACCAAATCCGGAATATCCAACACCATATAATTGTCAGGATAACCGTCGGCGTTGGCATCTGTATCACCACCTAATGGGGTACTTGCCAGCGGAGCAAAAATAGGCAGGGTAGCCTTGACGCCACCAGTCAAGGTCAGGTTTATATTTTGAAGATTAAACCAGTTCTCATCAAAATAATGACGCCCATCGCCATTGTTGTCCCGCAATCCCAAAACGAAAGAAGCACCCTGATCCTGTTGAGCCGGGCCGGTGTCCGGATTTCCATCCGAATCGATGGTGATGGTGGCACCTTTAATGAAAATGCCGGCCACTGAGCCCAGAGAGGCTTCAAAATCAATGTTCGTTCCCAGGACTTTGGCTAATAATTTAACCCCGGTGTCGTCATAAAGGAACGGCCTGATCTTCGACGGATTCGACAAATCCAAACCGAACTTCAAGGTCAAAGCAGCGCTGGCGCTTACCGTCAAAACCCCGCTGCCTGAAACCTTGATGAAATTCTTCGCCACGTCCAGGAAAGTCTTGGCGGCAGTATTATCACCAGCGATTTGACTGATTAGCTTGGATAGATCCAACTGGAAAGGCAGTGAGTTGGCATATCCAGTGGTAAAGGTAAGGGAAAACTTCAAAGCGGTGGTGGAAAAGGTCCCGGTACCGTCATTTCCAGCCACTAAATCCGCAATCCACAATCCTCCAGCCAGGCCATTGATGGCGGATATGACGGCATTGGCGGTGGTGACTCCCGGATTATATTGCACTCGCAACAGTTTGCCCACCGCATCGTAGGCGGCTTGGGCAGAATTGCCAGTGACCGAACTACTCCCCACAAAATAAATGCTGACATTATTGAAGCGGACGTCGTTGGCGGCGCTTCTGATCCTGATCCCATTATTGCTGCCACTTGGATTAAAGATGTAAGCGGCCGGACTACTGCCGTCAACGGCTCCGCTGGTACAGAAATCAGTAATACCTCCGTTATCCAGCTCAATTTTCAAAACATCGGGTGATAAATCGAACAGTTTTTCGACCTCATCTTCCATGGCCGAAATGCTTGTCTGCAGAGAATCAGCATTGCCGGTTGTCAAAGAATCCACGAACGTAGCGAATTTGGCGGCATAATCGAGAAGGTCATTCACACTGATATCAATCAGCGGTAGTTTTTCATCTAAAAACGAAAAGGCGCTTAATTGGCTCAGATTTTCGGAAACCTTGCTGATCGCCTGCACCATGCTGCTGAATGTAATCTGGTCGAAATTCAACAAATGCCCAAGCGATGGCATGGAAATGAATAATCCCTTGTTGTTGGTAACGGCGTCATAGGGATTTGCATTATAACTTAGGGACGTAATGTCGGGTATCCAAAGGGATATTTCAGGACTGCTGCACAACGGAAAACTGAAACCGGTCACACTGATGTTTTTCAAACGGACCAGGAAACTGCCGTGCAAGTCCGGCCCGGTGATCATGTTGGCCAGATTGACCGAGGAAGTGCTGCTGAACAACTCGCTTACATAAAATCGCGAGGCCCCGGTGGTTTTATCCCGAAGTGAAATTGTGGCTGTGATCGGGTTGCTGGTCGTTCCATTGTATGCCAATGTCCCCAAACTACCTCCGGAAGTGCCAATTTCGACAAATCCCAAACGCAGCGAACCGCTGATCGAGGGAACGGTGACCGATAAAGAACCCGTCAGGTTCACCCCGTCCAAAAAAAGACCTTTTATCGATGACTTTGCGGCGGAGACGAAAAAGTTCTGACCGCTTTGACTAAAGGGTTGCGTGCCAAATCCCAACTCAGTGGCAAAAGCATCGTTTTGCAGTGAAATGATGTCCAGACGGTTAACTATTCCCAACTTGGCATCGAGCGCATGGTTGTTGTTCAGATCTTCCAAGTCAAGCACACCGTCGTGGTCAGTATCTTCTCCCGAATCTAATACACCATTGCGATTAAGATCTTCATTTTCGAGCACCCCATCGTGATCCGCATCGGTTTCCTGGATGGCGGAAATCGCCAACCCGCTGCCCGCCTTTTGTGCGTATACCAAGGAATTTAAGGCCGTCCCCTTGTAGGTGCTGGCGGCAAACAAGTCGTTGAAATCGTTCGCCAAATCGTAAATGCTATTATTGGTGCTGGTGCTGGCGGCGGTAAGGGTATACCAGACGGGAACCGTATCGCCGTTGATGGACAACGCAAAGTGAGCATCGGTGGTTAACCTGCCATTGGCAGGCACCGGAACCAGGCTGGCGGTCAAAACCCTCGGCACTTCACTGGCGCTCAAATCAAATCCCAAAGTGCAGGTGAGGCGCACCGTGGCTCCCAGATTTACGGTGCCGGTTAGTTTGGCTCCTGCGATGGATCCCACATCTCCGCCAAAATTGAATGGCACATTGGTCGTGTAAGTTTTGTTGATATTGATCGGGAACGAATACGTTTGAATGGCGGCGTCATAGCTTCCTGGAGTTCCGGTCAACAAACGGCCCAATTCAGTGATAAATTCACTGGTGCTGTATTTTGAAGTCGCCAAACCGATCTGCCCGTCATTGAAAGTAAAAATGGTTTTCAGGGGGTTGGGATCGGCGGTCGTGGAGGTAAAGGAAATGCTCAATTTGTTGTGTTTGGCCGCTTCCGCAGGAGTCAGCGCAATGGCAAAAATCGGCTGGGTTCCAGAGTTGTTGATACGAGCCTCGACTTTGGTGCTCAGGCCAGCGGTAGCAAGCGCGGCATTGAAATGGTCAACGACTTGCTGCAGCGTTGAAAACGCAGCGTCTGAAATATTGACCGTGACCGGTGAGGCATCATTTAATACCAGATTGAAACTGAAGTTTTTCCCGAATGAACTATGGGCCGCGAGATCGACCTGCCCCTGTAATTCAACCCCTGTCATGCTGCTGTAAATGCGGTCAATAAACAGCTGTGACCAGTTTAATGCATCCCCGAGTGTGGCATCTGAGGTAAACGGGATTTTCACATCAAACAAATCAGATCCCTGGACCAAGCCAAGCCAGTTAACCACCTGCCGCAGCATGCTGACAAACTCAAATGGGCCGGGAGCCCCGAAATCAAAACTCCCCACAGAAATCTTCAAATCAATGTGCCCATCTTTATCGATGGTAAGCAGCAAATCATTGTTATCCAAGCGTCGGAATTCCACCAATTTATCGGCCGAATTCACCTGGACAATAAAACCGAACGGCAGGGCCAATCCGCCGTAATGAATGTAACCATCAACCAGAATGCGCACGTAGTGCGTATTGGGCAAATTAAGCGTGGTGATCCCGCTTCCCGTCGTTACTGTTGTACTTACCGCCGAGGCAGTAGTATTAACCTCCAATTTGATGCTGCCACTGATGCCTATGATGCCTACTTCATATTCCAAATCCGCGATGCCAGCCAAGCCGCCTCCGGTGATCAGGAAAGCGCCGTGGCCATTTTGCAGTGACAATACCGATTTGGAATCCGCCCGTATTTCCAACTGAATATCCGTGCCCCCAACTTTCAGTTGATTGGGAGTGGCCCCCGACACCTCAAAGGTAAAAACGCCTTTTAGCGTCACAAAATTGAAATCGGTCAATCCAATTTCAGCCGCTCCGCCGATGGCAAAATAGTTTTGGTAATAACTCCCGGTAAAAGAGAAGGTCACGTCTTGGGAAGAATCATCCGAAATGCTGATCGTGGTTGAAGCCACATCCTTGCCAGTATTATTGACGCGAAGCTTTAGATTATTAGCCGTCAATGAGATCAAAGAAGCGCCATGAAGCGTCACCGACCCAACGGTTATCTCCCCCGCTATCCCATCTCCATTCAGGCGCAGTGCGCCAGTTCCATTTTGAATATCCAGGTAAACCGATCCACCACCCAACCGGGTCTGAAAACTTGATAATCCAACCGCCACATAATCTGGATCTGCATCCACCAACTCCAGCACCATTTCCGTCGTAACGGTCTGTGTCTGCCCTCCCACACTGAATGAAAACGTAACTGGCCCATGGCTGCTCAAGCGATTGAAAGGCCCTTGCGGCAAATCGATTCCATGGAAGAGGTCAGGGGATCCTTGCGCGCTTAAAATGTGCTCTCCGGAGGTGGCTTCCATGGGGGCAGGCATCGCCGGGCTTTCTGCAAATGTCTCATCGACGGCATTTGGATTATCGTTAAAGCTCCAATCGAATGGTTGTTCAAAGGTTTTCCCGAACGCGTTAATCGTCACCGTGATACTGGCTTGGCCAGCCAAACCGGTGTCGGTTAATATGAATAGGGCCTGTCCTTCAGTAAGATTGATCAAGCTGGTGCCAAAATTAAAAGCGACATGTTGCGCCGCCACCGTCACCACCTTTTTGCCTCCCGTAGTTTCCTTACGCTCGAAGCTGAAGTCTCCCGTCAGGGAAAGCCCAAGCAATCCGAAGGATACACCGGTGCCACTGACTTGGAAATAGGGCCCCACGGGAACATTAATGACTTTGGAAATCCCGCCTATTTGGACTGTTTCATTGACTGCCGCGTTGGTGCTGTTTACGCGAAGGCCAAAGACCCCTCCCAAAGTGGTGCCAGCCAAACTGATACCGACCGTTGCTGTAGCATTTCCGGCAATGCCAGCATTGGTGAGGATAAAGCCACCAGAAACATTTGTGACATTCAATACATTGCGAGTCAAAGTTCCCAAGGGGAACTGCACATTGCTGGCCGCAACGGTCACCACCTTTTCACCGCCAGTAGAGGTGTTTTTTTGTTCAAACGCAAAATCCCCAGTCAGATCAAGCCCCATGACACCCAAAGTTGCGCCGGTGGCTGAAATGCTGATGTATGGTCCACCGGGCAAATCAATCGCCACAGGAGAACCCGCTACGGTTATCGTACTATTGTATGGGTTGCCCGTAGTATTAAGTTTGAAACCGAAACTGCCAGTCAAGGTCATTCCTGTGACACCTATACCAACGGTGGCTTGCCCTTGTGCCAACAGTCCCTGGTTGGTGAAAACAAGCACCCCGGTGCCCGCTGAAATTTGCAACAAACTGGATACTGCATCAGATAATGCGAAGTTTAATCCCGAAACCGCCACGGTCACCAACTCATCACCACTGCCGGGCGCCAGGGGTGTTGGATCGTATGGCTCAAAAGCGAAACTGCCGGTTAAGGAAATCGCTGGTATAGCCAAGCCAATGGCGACGGTGCCTGAGGCTCTGAAATAAGAACCCACCGGCAAACTGACTGATGTCCCATCGATCGAACTTATGCTCCCTGACGAAGTGTTGAACGCCAGGTTAAGATTGGTGCCAGTAATATTAATTCCTGCAATATCTGATCCGGCCGACAAAGTTGCGGTAAGGGTACCTGCAAGTTCACCACTCAAAAGGAGGAATTTGCCGGACCCGTTGGTCAATCGGAGAATCCGCTTTTTCGAGGTTCCCGCACCGGCATTGAGGTCAAAACTGACCCCACTGGCTTCAATCACCGTTTCGGTTGAAGTTTTCTTCAGCGTAAAAATACCCTGCAAGGTTTGACTCAAAACTGTCATCGACCCATCAATGGTCAGAGTGACATCCGGATCGGCACCACTGAAAAGATTCGCTGATTGAATGTGGAGCGTATGGGTGCCTGAGTATTGAACAACCCCCACCAACCCCAAGGCTCCAGTGAGAATCAGCGACGCATCCACGGTCCCAACCTTCGTGTAATTGAAGGCATTGCCTACATTGGTAGCGCTGCTCGCAATGGTTGACAAACTGCTGGCGGTGATTCGATTCCCAACCATCACACTGGGATCTGGCGTGGCAGTTACTGATGCTTGAAAATCAACATAACCGCCCGCGATGTTCAAAGATACGCCGCCTGGCAGACTGGAAAAGTTTATGATCGGGGCTGTTAAAGCCGAGGTCTGCACTTTGACGCTGGCAGTCAAATGATCAATCTGAACGTAAAACGTCCCATCGATGCCAAAAGTCAAATCCAGTTCCAAAGCACTGTCCACTTGGACATTGGGTGCCGGGGAGAACAAGGCTCCCAATACCGCCCCCGCCCCGGTTTGTAGCGCCCGGTTGACGGAACCCGGTTTGATCACCAAATCCAACTGATAGGCAAATGGATCGGTATCTATGACGCCATATAGCCCCCGGACTCCTTTGACTTCAAAGGTAAAACCAGCGAAAGTGGTGTTATTCCAGCCTTCAATAGCCGCAGTAATCCCGGCTTGAGGCAAAGGTGTGCCTAGTAAGTTGTATAGCCGTTGTTTAAGAGAATTGGCCAAGGTTGTGCCAAGATTGACCAAACTGCCCACACTGCCACTAATCAAAGGAAGCGTTTTGGCAAAGTCACCGATGCTGTTCAAACCGGTGCCAATTTGGGAAAGGACGTCCAATCCGCTATCGATGGTTGCCCTGGCTCCGGGTATCAGGCTGGGGGTTTGAATAACTGTGAGGGTCAGGGAATGGGCCGCGTAATCGGCGCGTAGGGCTAATTCGGGGTGTCCGGCAATGCCCGCAGTCCCCAAATAATTGGAAAATTCACCACTATAGCTATCCCAAGTGATGACTGAGAAGCTATCCCCTACCGATGGAACAAAGCCATTAACCAGCTTTATCTCCAAAGTTCCGTTCAGCGTGGCTGAAGTTGTAACGCTGATCCGATCAAAGCCGTTTGGGTTTACCCCAGCACCAGCAGTACCGCCAATCTTGACTGAAATTTTATCGTTTTCCCCAAGCGATAAATTGGCATAGTTGTAGGTTTGAATAACAACAGAAGAAGCCGTTATTCCATGTTTTTTAATCTGATTTCCGGAATTCAATGACTCACCACTGCCAGCGGATTCCGGGGGGGAGTTGGCAGCATGCAAGGTCTCAACCAGTATTTGGGCCTGCGAATTGCTTTCGGCGCCAAAACTGGAAGGTATTAATGAATCCGTCAAAAGCTCTGTTTCAGAGGAAACTTCGCTCAAAGGCATTAGAATCCCAGCCTGATTAATCTCCGCAGAATCCTTGTTTGCATCGAGTTGTTCAGGCAAATTTTGAAGATTGGGCGAGGTTAATGGTTGTTCTGAGAGTCCTTGAAAAGTGTCGCTGATGCCGAGTTGACTGGCCTCGGAGATCGCGTTTTCACCAGATACCACCTCCGCTGTAACCGCATTGCCAGCACTGATTTCGGCCCCAGGGGTGAGAATAGGATCACCCGAAAGCAGGATTCTTGGCTCGAGAGACTCAAGCTCAAATGGCTTCCTGTTGGCCTGGTTTAGCGTCATATTTCCGGTGCTTGTGCAGTCGGTGGCTGATCGTGAAATTTAATATCGCTCATTTTGCAGGATTGTCAAACTACAAACATAGCCATACTACCATCCAATTTTGTCAAAAAATAACCATATTTTGCCTCTACTCAAATTCGCCATGGGGTGGCGCCGACAGCCTTGGAATCTTTATCTGACGCTAGTATTATATAGCGGTAATGAAAACACACGTAATCCATCGCCACCTTGGCCCTGCCCGGGCGATTGGATCGGTCGTTTCTGCTGGGTTTTTTGGCGCAATTTTCTTCCCGTCCAAAGGCAGCAATGCGCCTTGGATTAAAATGCATCAGAGGCTGATTCATACCCTTTGAAAGTGCCTATGCCACAACTATTAAAAGCCTCGTTCACTAAAACTTTTGCGGCCGGGATTTCGGTCCGCATCGCCGATTTAACCTTGGGCACCCCGGCGGTGATTACCATTCTTTTTGGCGCCTCGGGCTGCGGAAAAACCACTGTGCTCCGCTGCCTGGCCGGTTTGGAGAGACCTGATGAAGGATCGATCTGTTTTGGCAACGAAACCTGGTTTGATGCAAAGCAGGGGCTGTTACTGCCGCCTCGCCTTCGTAAAATTGGCTTCGTGCCTCAGGAATACGCTTTATTTCCCCACCTGAGCGTGGCTCAAAACATACAATATGGTTTGAAAGGCTGGTCCTTATCAGAGCGGGAATCTCGCACCCAGGAGATGCTCGACTGGCTTGAACTCAGTGGGCTGCAAAACCGCCTCCCCGGAGAATTATCGGGCGGACAAAAACAGCGAGTAGCCTTGGCCAGAGCTCTGGCAGCCAAACCCCGCCTTTTGCTGCTGGACGAGCCCTTTTCCGCTTTAGACCTTCCCACCCGCCAGCGCTTGCGCACTGATTTGAGATGTCTTTTACCCCAACTTGGTATCCCTATCATCATTGTCACCCACGACCGCCTGGAGGCCATGATATTAGGTGATGAATTGGTGGTCATGGACACCGGCCAGAATATCCAGACAGGGTCTGTACAGGATGTATTGAACCACCCAGCCAATTTGGCTGCCGCCGCAGTCCTTGGCATGGACACTGTTCAATTGGGCCACATCACTGAAGTTTCTGATGGGTTGGCAAAAGTCAATGTAGCGGGCACGCTGTTGGTGGCCATGGCAGGCGAATTACCATCCGGGACCACTGAAGTGCTGGTCTGCATCCGGGCGGAGGATGTAGTGGTGGCCAAACATGAAATGAGCCAGATCAGTTCGCGAAACCAGCTGACTGGCACCATACATAGCCTCACCCCGGAAGGCGCATTGGTTCGCGTGGAAGTAGACTGCGGCTTTCCTTTGAAAGCTTTATTAACCAAAAACGCTCAAAACGAACTCTCCTTGGAAAAAAACGCCCAAGTCACCGTTTTAATCAAAGTCCCCCAAATTCACCTCATCCCGCATGGCACCTCACGCCAAACGGCGAAAAGGTAAGAACCGCCAGGAAACAACCTTTTCAACCTGGCTGATATTTTTGGCGGCGTTGCGCGCTCGTTTCAGATCGCAAGGGATCGGTTCCTCGCGCAGGCCTTGCCAGCCGCCAAAATCCCCAGGTTATTCTTGCATAGGTTATTTACAGGCTACTGCTTACCCATTTCCCCCCGGGTTCAAGGCTTCAGCCTATAATATACCTGAGGATTTGTGCCGGTGTTGGTAACCACCAAATCAATGCGGCCACTGGCCCCGGAATGGACCACAGAGTAAGGAAACCAAAAAACGGGGGCGATAAGATTGGTGGCGTATTCCACCGAATAATTCGTATCAGGCGTTCCCTGTATGGTGAAACTGATTTGCTGCGTGGAGTTTGAATTTCCTCCTTTCGGCGTCAGGAGGATGGCGAAGTTACTGAGATCTTTCTGGATGTTTATGGCCTGGGTAATGACTTGATAATCCGGGTGGACGACTACCAAGTTCCAGTCACCGGCGGCGAGGTTGGTGAAAGCAAAGTTACCCGTGGAACTGGTGGTGTTGGAAAAAGAGTTGGTTGAGGTTTGGCTGGTAAGCGTCAAGGAGACGTTGCCTATGCCAAAGCCATTATAAATAGTTTGTCCTGACATCCAATAACCCACGGATAACGATAAACCTGTCAGGTCATCACTCACAAACTGAGAGCCAGCAATCACACCTGGCCAATCCCCCAACTGGACGGTAAAAGTCCAGGTTCCAGCGAATAAGTTGGAAATCAGAAAAGACCCATCGGTGGCGCTCAAGCAATATTGGATATTGGAATAAACCTGGCTGGTGGCCGTGATTTTAGCACCCGCCAGAGGGCTTGGTCCCTGCATTAGAGTTCCTTGGGCCTGGTGGGCGCTATCATACTCATAGGCTCCAATGCTGCAAATCAATCCAATGGCCCGCCGGGCCCCGGTCTGGTCGTATAGAGGGCATGCCCAAGGGTCGCCTTTGCCAATCGCGGGACTTCGGACTAACAACGGAATAGCAGGGGTATTGCCTCCATAATTCCCCATTGCTCCCAGCCTCGGAGCCAGGCCGCTGTAACTATTGGCCGATGCAAAGGCGCAGCTATAATCAGAGCTTAAATTATTACCAGCATCCAACAAGTTACCGAAAAAATTGGTGCCGGCTGTGCTGTTGGCAATCAGCGTGTTTTTGATGATGCACAATCCATTATCGCTAGCCAAGTTGCCACCATTGGCGGTCCCCGCTGCCCCTGCTGACGCCTTGCTTAGCCCTCCGCCATTGGTTCCTTGCAGACCGGCTGTCACGCCATTGCCGACCAGGGTGCAGTTGGTTATCGCCAAGCTGGCATGGTTGTAAATACCGCCGCCAAAACCATGCCCTCCATCGCCGCCATTCCCCCCTTTCCATGAGCCATCCCCACCATTGCCGGCATTTCCAGCAGTAACCGTATTGCTGCAAATAGTGCTGTTGATCATTACCAGGTTACCCAGGTTACACACGGCCCCGCCTTGACCCAGGGTGCCATCCTGGCCGTCAAATCCAAAGCTGGTTTTGCGGTCAGTCCCACCTCCCACACTGTTTCCGGCCGTCACCCCACCACCATTGAAATTACATCCGCTAAAGACCAGAGATCCCAGATTAAAGACGCCGCCCCCCATGCTCCCCCCCCCGGCTCCTCCTCGTCCAGAATAGCTGGTAAAAGCACCGGAGCCCTTAGTGCCGCCGCTTCCGCCAACCCCTCCCACGCTCCGGTTTGACGCAAACAGGCAATTGGTCATTTTGAGGACACCGGTCGCGGCGTTGAAAATTGCGCCTCCTTTGGCTATACCACCATAGCCTCCAAAACCACCATCGCCGCCTTGGTATGCCCCGGCGCCGCCGTTACCACCGGCACCACCGTCCCCCGCCAGGGCGCTGTTTTGCTGGAATTGGCAATTATCCAATGACAATGGGCCATCATTCCAAATTGCCCCTCCAAAAGCATCCTGTCCGGTTTCCCCATTTCCACCATCCTTGCCCACACCATTTTGGGCGGCCCCCACCAATCCATTTGTTCCATCCGCACCGATGGCGTTATTGGTGCTAAAGGTGCAGTTGGTCAAAGCCGCCCAAGCTTGCGCCAGAAAAATTGCCCCGCCCCGGTTCGTCCCCAAATCGCCGTTGAATTGGCAGCCCAAAGCGGTTAATTTGCCTTTATCCATATAGATGCCGCCCCCTTCCAGGGCGGCATTCTGTTGCAGGATGCAATTGGTCATGAACAAATCGCTGGAAACCGCCAAAATCGCCCCGCCATTCAATCCGCTGAACGAATTGCTGACGACGCAATTGGTCATATAAACCTGCCCTTGGTTGATGCTCAATGCCCCGCCACCGGCTGAGTTGGTGGCATCCACCAGCGCAATTCGTTCCATCCCGAAACGCACCCCAGGGTTGACCGTAAATATATTCAGGGCGTTTTGCCCGCTGATGGTCACCGGTCCGGATACAGTCGAAGCCGCCCTCAAGACGGTGTCCTTGGTGATCAGAATGGGATCGTAAATATAAGTGCTGGAAAAATTGAGGACGATGTCCCCTCCCTGTTGAATGGCTTCCAACAAAGCGATGCCGTTATTATTGTTTAGGACGCGCGTTTGTGCCCAAGCCTGGGTACCAGCAAACCAGCAGGCACAACCCAGCAGAAACAAAACCTGCTTGCGGATCAACCATTTGAACATTGTTTATTCCTTTTCGACGGTTTGGCCGGGGTTGCCAATCCATAACATTGGCGATGCCTCTGCCCCAGTCAGTTTGATTTTGTCTGCGCTTCCAACGCAATTATCAACACCACCCAGCGGGTTAAGTTGCTTTGATCCAGGTTGATGGAATGGCGGCCACCAAAAAGGCACCGCCCTTTAGACTTGTTTTACCACTCCCCAGTAAACATCAAGCCGCTTGGCCAGGTATAATTTCACCGCCTGGACCAGAACCCGGGTCTCCAATTCCTGTCCCCGGGCCACAATATCCTTTAGCGTCATATTGGGCTTAACATGAAATGAATCCTGGGCAATGATGGGGCCTTCATCCAAATTCATGGTCACGAAATGGGCGGTGACGCCCACTATTTTCACTCCTCTTTCATAAGCCTGGCGGTAGGCCTGAGCGCCTGGAAAACTGGGCAACAAGGAAGGATGGATATTGATGATCTTGTTTTTATAGCGCCACACGAAATTGGGTGAAAGTATCCGCATGTAACGGGCCAGAATCACGAAATCGATACCATGCCGCTCCAAGACCGCCAGCACCTCCTTTTCCGCCTCGGAGCGATCCGCTTTATCCACCAGTTCAAAAGGCACTTTGTTTTTCCTGGCGATCGACTCCAGATCTTTCCGGTTTGAAATAATCACGGTTGGCTGGGCTTTAAGCTGGCGAGCCCCAAAGGCGGTCAGCAAGCCCTGCAGACAATGGGGTTCCTTGGTCACCAAAATGGCTGCCCGCTGCAGTTGTTTCGGATCGTGAGTCCGGAATTTGATTTCCATGGCCAATTCTTGCGCCAATTTGACCAAGCCCGAACTAATGCGCTCAAAATCCCAAAAAGCACTCGGCCAGGAAGCTTGCAGGGTCATGCTGAACTGCCCGCGGGTAACCTGCTCCTCCAGTTCTTCGATGTTGGCCTTTTGTTCAAATAAGTAGTTTGTGACGCGGGCCACCACCCCTGTTTTATCCCTGCCAATTACCGTTATGGTTGCGTAATATTTCATCAATCGTCCCCACACTGAACCAGATTTTCCAGAGCTTGAAAAGACCGATTTGGCGGCGGGTGGCGGCCGGGACTGCAGGGGGCCTCGCATAAACGCGAATCGGGCCCAGGCGGGGCGGAGGCCGATTCACACCTGGGGGTTCAACCTAAGGTCAGGAATCCGCCTTTGCTTTCCGGCGGCAAATCACCACCAGGCATTGGTCCGGCTGACGGGCATGTTCACTTGAGCCGGACCGAAGTTAGCCGGAAACCGGAACTGGGATACATGCCCATCTCCCCACATGATATTCCATCCGCGCTGGCCCCGATTATTGTGCCAGAGACTTTTTCCCAAGGCGGCCCGGTTTACTACGCCATCTCCAGCATCCCGAGACCCCATCCACGGCCAGTCACCTTGGATGATCTTCCTGACCGCCCCCAGGGAAATCTCGCTGGTTTTGATGGGAGTCCCGGCCGGCGTTCCGCGCGCTTTGCTATCCGCCGTCGTATGTTTCACTCCAAACCAATCAAGTGCCCACATGGGAAGATAACTCGTGCCCCAAGCGGCGTAGCAGCTGGGTTTGGATTCCTCAGGCCAATAGGAATCCCCGCGGTCAGAGGGACAGTGGAATGTTTCCGCAGCCGACACATATTTATTGAGCGGCCGGTTCGTTTCGCCTTGCGTGTCGTGCACGATGGGCGTGGTCCGGACATTGGGCCGGATAAAGCCACCTGCAGTGCCCCAATCCGCATGGACCGGATACCAATCCGTATTATCATCGGCGTACATATGGAAGCCAATATATTGCTGCTTTTGGTTGGAAATGCACTTGGTAGCCTGCGCCTTGACCCGCGCCCTGGCGAGCGAGGGCAGCAATAAACTCGCCAATATGGCGATGATGGCAATAACGACCAGCAATTCAATCAAGGTAAAGCCGCATTTGGATTTCATAAAATATTGGTATCCAAAACTTTACACTCTCGGACCCCATCCAACCGCGCTCGTGGTTTCACTCGGGATTTTTTTACACCTCACCGCTCCCAGAAATTCCCGACAAGCGGTGAGGTGATTATTATCTCCCAGTAAAACCAAACCAACCATCCGGATCACAATTCCTGATAAATGCCCGGCTCGGGAGCTGCATACAATCCATCCGGTCCGGCATGGATCGGGGCCGGGGTGTCAAACGTCATGTTTTCTATATCTTTGACAAATTGGAAATTGGAGTTGGTTACTTGATCCCAAGTCACCATTTGACCGGTGTGCGTGGCGATGCGCCCCATCAAGGCTGCCACACTGGCATCGGCGGCACGGACGGCTTCATTGTGCTTTTTATCCTGGCGGATGGCGTCCACCAGTACCTGCCACTCATCGTGGTAAGGATTGCAATCAGCTGGTTCATATTCCCAAGTCATTTGATCCGGCGCCATGTTCTGGCTCTTGTAGATTTTGGGCTTGGGCGCCCCCAGGCTGGCCATCAGCACGGCGGAACCTTGGGAACCATGGGCATAATCCGAATAGGTTTCCCAGCAGTTGTTCATATGGCGCGTAAAGACGAATAATTTGGCGCCGTCGGCAAAAGTATATTCCACCGTGTAATGATCGAATTGGTTGCCTGCCTGTGGGAAACATCGTCCCCCCATTCCCTGGGCGGAAACCGGCCAGGCGCCTTTGGCCCAGCAGGCCACGTCGATGTTGTGGCAGTGCCAATCAATAAAGAAACCCGAGGATACCCAGGTGAAACTGTTGGGATGTTGCAGTTGGAACATCACCTCGTTAGCCTTCGCCGGCTGCGGCTGGCAATACCACGGGCCATGCACGCGATAAATGCGCAAGGTATGCACCTGGCCGATGGCGCCGTCATGAATGCGGCGGATCACTTCCTGCCGCGCTTTGGAGTGGCGCCACATGAAACCGACGCTGACCTTTAAATTCTTTTGCAGGGCTGACTCGGTGGCCTTGCGCATCCGGCGCAAAGTGGGCGGATCGGTCGCAAAGGATTTCTCCATGAATACGTTCACGCCCTTGGAAACGGCATACTCATAATGGATGGGCCGGAATGCTGCGTGGGTGGTCAGCAGCACCACATCGCCCGGCGAGAGGGAGTCGATGGCCTTCTTGTAGGCGTCAAAACCGACAAATTGCCTTTCCTTCGGCACATCCACCCGGTCCGGATAGGCTTTCTTGAGCTGATTAAAGCTGCCTTGCAGCCGGGCTTCGAAAATGTCCGCCATGGCGTGGAGGCTTATCGGGCCACCCTTGGTGGTAAAAGCGTCCGCCACCGCGCCGGTGCCGCGCCCTCCGCAACCCACCAAGGCGAGCTTGATCGGCTGGCCATCAGCAGCCTCCAACCGGGATGCCAGGCCGCCCACCAAAGCGGAAGCCGCCGCCAGACGGCCGGTGTTTTTCAAGAAGTCACGACGGGTAGTATTTCGAATCATTTCATTCATGGCATTATTTCTTTCGTATCCGGGTATTTCAAAAAAGGCCCCGCCACTGATGGCGGCGAACGTTTTTTTGATTTCGCTCAAGGGTGAAGGCGCATCGGCATGGGGTCAAGCCGCAAATCGACAGCCGCCAATCGACGGGCATGGGCACTTTTGGAGCGCCCGATCATAAGGATTTGGAATATTTACTGGGGATCATGGGCAATCGACAAATCCCCACGACGAAGGTAGCAGGCCTGTTGAGCGCTATTGAACGGTATCAGAAATCATGTTTAAATCATCCTTATGAATCCATCCTTCATCGAGATCCATCGGCGGAAACGCGCCGGCGTGGCATGCTGGATCCTCTGGTTTGTCATGCAGGCGATTGCGCTTCCTGAGCCGGGCGCCTCCGCCAGTTCCGAAACCAGTTTTCCGGGCGTTGCCCCCGAGGCAATCGGACGTTGGCAAGATTTCAAATTTGGTTTGTTTATCCATTGGGGCCCGGTGTCCATGACGGGTGGCGAAATCAGCTGGTGCCGCAATGGAGTGGGTGGACCTCCGAATAATGACGCCGACTGCAAAAATATCCCCTCAACCATCTACGACCAACTTTACAAAAGTTTTTATCCCGCCCAATTCGATGCGCGGGAATGGGTTCGGATCGCCCGGCAAGCCGGCATGAAATATCTGGTGTTCACCACCAAACACCACGATGGTTTTTGCCTGTTTGACAGCCGCCTGACCGATTACAAAATCACCAACACACCATTCAAACGGGACGTGGCCAAAGAATTGGCGGAGGCCTGCCATGAAGCAGGGCTTGCTTTGGGGTGGTATTACTCCCCGCCCGATTGGCATTACGGCAACAGCGGAGAGCCCAAGCCCTACAACCGGTATTTCCACGGACAGATCCAGGAGTTATGCACGAATTATGGCCAAGTGGATATCCTGTGGTTTGATATGGCCCACGGAAACCAATGGGAAGCCGGCCAATTGATGCCGGCGATCCGCAAGTTGCAGCCCCAAGTCCTCATCAATGATCGGTTGGGCGGGGCGGTTGGAGATTTTTCCACCCGCGAAGGGGGCATAGGAAAAATGGAACTGAAAACGCCCTGGGAATCGTGCATCACGATTCAGCATTATCAATTCTCCTGGAATCCCAACAGCCGCGTGATGCCCGCCAAGGAGGCCATTCACACCTTGATCCGGGTGGTGGGGTCAGGCGGGAATTTATTGCTTAATTTGGGTCCTCTGCCCACCGGGCAATTGGATCCCAGCCAGGTTTCGGTTTTGAAAACCATGGGCCGGTGGCTGGCGGATCACGGGCCAAGTGTATATGGCACCAAGGGGGGGCCTTTTGCCCCTTCGCTCTCGGTGGCGACCACCCACCGTGGCAACCAGCTTTATGTCCACGTCCTGGATTGGTTCAACAACTCCGTATCACTGCCTGGCCTGGGGAAGAAAATCCTTTCGGGCTCAGTCCTGCCCTGCGGCCAGGTGCTGATTAATCAACACGAGGATCGGGTGGAACTGACCGTCCCCGTGGAGCAAAGGGACGAGTATGACACCGTCATCGAACTGGAACTGGCCGGGCCCGTCGCAGATTTGACTGGGAAAATTCCGCTCAATTCCCTGGCGGAGGGCAAACCTTGTTCGGCATCCGGATTTCACCGCAACCAGGAAGGCTTGAACGCGGAGCAAGCGTTCGATGGCGATATCACCAGCCGCTGGGCGGCCCCGGAAGATTGCGAATCGTGCTGGCTGGCAGTCGATATGCAAAAGCCGGTTGCCTTCGACCGCATCTATTTGCATGAACATGCGCGCCGCATTTTGCGTTATGAGCTTCAGATCAAAGAAGGCGGCCAATGGAAACCGTTTTTCAAAGGCAACCGGGTGGGTGAACATCGGCTTATTCAATTCCCGCCCGTCACGGCCAGGGAACTCCGCCTGGAGATGAAAGCCTTTATTGCGCCACCCACCATTTGGGAATTCCAGGTTTTCGCACCCATGGCCGGGAGATGAGGGCGGCCATTATCTGGCAAGCGGGCCGGCGAAATTCGGAGGGGACTCCTCGCAAACGATCCGGAATCCCACGTTGAAAATCCGCTGGTAGGGCTGATAAGCGAGGCGGAAGCTGGCGGTGCTGCGTTGAGGCCGGTCGAACCAGGAACCGCCACGCACGACCTTCAACCCGGCGGCTGCCGGATCATTCCGTCCATCGCCGGCCTGGACGGGATACGGGCGATAGGCCGAGCGGGTCCACTCCGACACATTCCCGTGCATATCGTAAAGCCCCCAGGCATTGGGGCGGTACCGGCCCGAAGGCACCGACACCAGGGCGCCGTCGTTGAAACGCGTGTCTTTGGGGAACCATTCATCATAACGGGTGGCGTTCGCCAGCGGTTTGGAGTTGTCCCACACATCGCTGGCAAATTCCGCCAGCCTGGCATCGGCCAGGTTGGCGAATCCGGAGAAATCATCATCCCATCCGCCATAATAAAAGGGCGTTGCCGTGCCAGCCCGGGCGGAATATTCCCATTGCGCCTCGGTTGGCAGCGAAATACCGATGCCCAACTGGCCGGAGAGCCAGCGGCAAAAGGCCATCGCCTCCGCCCACGAAACCCGCACCACCGGTTGTTCGGGTTCGTTCGCGGGATAACCCTGGACACCATACTGAGTGGCGTTCTTGGACTCCACCCGGCTGTCATGAGTCGGCTGAAACTGCTGGAATTGTCGATTGCTTATTTCATGGGTTGAAATCCAGAATGGCCGTCCGATCCGCACCCGGGCCAACGGTTGCTCATCCGTGGGCCCGGCCGCGCTGCCCATGGCAAACTCCCCGGCCGGTATCAAGGCCATTTCGATTTGCTCCGCCTTTCCGACCGGGATGCTTCGCCGGGTGGCGGGACCGGCGGCCGATTGCCGGCTGCGGGCCTCCGCCGGGCCAAAGGCCCAGGAGTCGGCCCCGGCAGCCGGGACCGGCTTTTGGGGGCGAAGCGGAAACGAAACCGGCTGAACCTGGCGCCCGGAATTGTAAAAGCCTGTGCCTGCGGCAGGGATGGCCTCCGGATCGGCCTCCACACCAGCATAGAGTTTCAGCAACTCGCGGCGGCGCTGCCGCTGGCTCCCCGGATCGCTCAATTCCTCGTGACGGGTTCCGTGGAACGGGCAGTTGAGATCGATCCAAGTTATTATCCGGTCCCACGCCTCGGGATCCAAATCCACACCGTGATGCCCCTTGCGCAGCAATTGCACCAACTCGGTGGTGCCGGCGTGGAATTCCATCGGTTCCAATAAATGCATATCGCTCTCGGCCCCGGGCCGGCGCACGAATCGCTGCAATTCGACATAGGCGACGGAAAACTTGCCCGCGTAAGGAGCCCGCTGCCAGGAAAGCGAGGTCGCATAATCGTTGACGTTCAAATCTCCGCGCAGATCCGGCTTGGCCCCGCCCCGCGCGGGTTCGCCACCGTGGTGGCAGCCAATACAATAGCGATCCAGCACCGGCTGGACTTCCCGGCGGAAACTGAAGCCGCGGACCGGGCCAAACCACGGCTTTATTTCCGCCGGGGGAAGCCGCACGGCGATGGCAGCCTGCAGCGGAGGAGCCCCGTTTTGCCCCTCGTGGCAGCCAATGCAGGCCACGTGTTCCCCGGGCATCGCCGTCAGCCAACTGCGCATCAACTGGATGGCCTGCCCTTCGGCATCCAGCGGCTGCAGTGAAATGGGTGTATTGGCCGGGATGCGAAACCGCGCGGAGCCATCGGCCTGGACCGGCACCGTGCCGAGCACGCGTTTGATATCCCAAGGGCCGTCAACTCCGATGATGTTCGGATTGGATTCCATGCCCCGGTATCCGAAATGATAGGTGATCACGCGCAGCGCCTTCACGGTGCCACGCGGTATGCCCTGCAAACCACGGCCGGCATAAATATCCTGGATGGACACCAACCCTTCCGTGCCGAGGGCATCCACCTGGTTGGGAATGGTTGGCGGTTGGCTGGTGGGCCGCAGAGGAATGGGTTCCAGCAGGGCGAAACCGGGGAGTTCCTGGATCAAAACCAGGTTGTCGAATACATCCGCCAGGTAAACGCCCCACAGAGCATCCGGGGTGGGTTTGGCGGAAACCAGAAAATATTTACTACTGAGCGGATAGGGATGGAGGAATTTGGGCCAGCTATCGGTGGCCAGCTGGTCTTTCATCACGCGCTCCACCTTTTTCCCGCAGCCGGGAATCCGCTGTACCGCCCCGCTGGCTTCGTGGCGGCCGCGGGCCGGATCCAATATCACCAATTCACCCATGCGCGGATCCCCGTGATGCCCGCTGATGACGGCCACCACCTGCGTTGGATGATCGGGTATGGGCCGGGCGAAAAAGATGGCATTGGGCCAATACGAATTGCTCCCATAAAATTCCCTTTGCCCGGTGCCGTCGGGATTCATTTGGAACAACCGGCGCGAGTGGCAGTGCACCAAATCGGTGTATTCCCAACGCGTATAGAGGACGCGCCCGTTATTCAGCACCGTGGGGCACCAATCATGGTCCTGGTCAAAACCCAGTTGCCGGATGTTTTTACCATCGCCATCCATCAAATAAAGCACGGCCACATCATCGATGCCGGTGCAGGGAACTGCATTAAAACAGGCCGTGGAACTAAAAATGATCTGCCCGTTGGGCAGGTAGCACGCGTCGTAGCTGTCAACATCCGCCTGGGTGCCCGTCAAGGCCCGCAAACCCTGGCCGTCCACACCGATTTCAAAGACTTGGAACCGGCCGCGGTCATCCGGCATTGAAAACAATAAACGGCCGGCGTCAAAATGCAGGTCCACATCGCCGACAAACCGGCCACCACCTGGCTTGAACAAGGTCCGCAAACCGCCCGGGGTTTGGCCCAAGGGCAGGATTTCGAGGGAGTCCTCATAACCGGATCTGGGCAAACTTGAATTGCTCTGCCAATTTTGGGGCAGACCCAAATTCGGCGCCCCCAGCGGGCGCTTGACCAGCAATAACTTCCCAAAGTCAAGGAGTGGATTCGCCAGGAGCGCCGCGCGGGCCAGAGTCTCAAAATCCACCGCGGCAGCCTCCGTCTTTTGTCGATCGCCATCCGCCCGGAGGCGTGATTGTTCCAGTTCATTCAAGCGCTGTAGATACCAATCCGCTTTCGCATAGCCTTCGCCGTAGGTTTGGTGCAGATCCTCGACGGCCAGCCGCAAGGCAGCGAAGCTGGGGCTCGTGGGCACGTGCGTGATCACTTCCGGCAGCTTCCTGGCGCCGGGCCGCTGCAGCTTCCAGCCCGGGGGGAAAGGAACCGAAGCTTCGATGCGCAGGCCCGTCAAGTGGGGGAAACCGGCGTTGCGCCACAATTTGAGGGTGTGCTTGCCCGGGGCACATTCGAGAGAAAAGGCCGGTTCCCATTGGGCCTGACTGGTGTTCCATCCGCCGGTGGTTTTGCGGCAAGCCAATCCCAATCGGCGGCCATCCAGGGAAACTTCCAGCGGCCGCTCCGTGGCAGCCGAATAAAGCACGCTGGCGGTATAAACGGCGGCGGCCGGCAATTCGAAATCGTATTCAACTTCCGCCGGAAACTGGCCTGTGCAATGCAGCATGGGCTGGGTATCGGTCCACGGTGTGGCCCCCACCAGCCGTACTCGTATGTTGGTTCCCCGATCATAGGCAAAAGCGGGAAGCGTGAACGAGGCGGCGGCTTGACTTGCGACGGTTGTTAATCCGTTGGCGGCTGGCAAACTGGCGCCAGCCACGCCCAAGGCCCCCGCGCCGATTGCCGCCGTGCTCCAGCTGGCTATCACCAGTCGCAGCCCTATATGCTTATGGAACAGGTTCTTCATCACGGCCGATCCTCCTGCTCGTTGGTTGCCACCAGCGACGTCCGGCTATCGTCTCCAAAGGTCAGGGTCGTATCTGAAGATTATCACCGCCACCCGACCGGGCAAAAGATTTAAATTTCAATCCGGCACTCTCAGGACTCCCCGGTGGGCAGCGGTATCACCGCCCGACCGGTCAAGTCTGGGATCGTGCCGCAAATTGGGCGTTTAGCCGGCAGCCCAGGCGAATCAAGACCACCCCGGCCACCAACCCGCCCACCACATCCAACGCGTAATGGAACCGGCAATACACCGTGGCCAGGCAAAGCATGGCCACCAGAAGCAGATGGACATATCGGAAGCGTTTGAAGTGGCGCCACGAAAAATGGAGTGTGCACAGCGCCCCTGCCACATGACTGCTCGGGAACGCCCCGCCTGGCACTTCCAAGGCATACAACCACTGCGTAAGTCGGTAACACCAGCCCGCTTGAACCGCCGGAGGAAAGGCGGGAATGGCGGACCAGGTGGTGGCATTTTGCCACCCATCTGGAGGCGAATACCAAAGGCGCGGCCCCACCACTGGCAATAACAGGAAACAGACATAGCACCCATACATCACCAAGGCAGTGACCGTCACGTACTCGCCGCACGCTTTTGGATCCTGGCGGAGCAGGCCGATCGCCACCCCGACGATCATTAAATAAAAGGAACAGTAGGCTGCATAGAGCGGCTCGCTGACGATCGGGTGCGGCCACTTAGCCATCAGTTCCAGGCTGGGCTGGCAGCCAAACAGCCACTGTTCCCATTGGCTGAATACCGGATCGAGATAATCGCTGACCACCAACCGGTTCAAAACCCCACTCTCGCAATAAAAGGGTACAAAAAGGATCAAGGGATAAACCAGTTTGAAGAACCGCACGACTCCGTTGGCAGCTGACAGGCTCGCCGCGCCCACCAAGGCATGGATCAACACCACGGCGAGGCAGTGGCCCGCCAAAAGCCATTTCCAGGCGGGAACGGTCTGGTTGTGCAAAAACAGAATCCAGATGGCCACCCCAGCCAAATAGGCTTGGGCCATCCAATCCACCAGGTTGTATCGCCTGAATATGGTTGAAATTTGAGCCATGTCCATAAGCCTACAGATCCACCCCGGTGGTTGTCAGGGCGGATTTCACAGGTCCCTGAAAAATCATAATGGCGCGCTTGCTTTGAAAAGAGGGCGTCGTACATTGATTAATCCATATGAAACACCATTTACGAGCGTGCCCCATCCGGAACTTATTCCTGGCGGCCAGCCTCGCCCTGGCAGGTTGGGCGGCCAGCGTTTTCGGCCAGGCTCCCTCACCAGGCTCTGCAACCGGCAATCTTTCGCTGGTCCGCTCCTGCCCCATCGAAAAACTGCCGGACATCCTGATCCCGCGGGAGCAATGGCATCCCTTCCCCGCCCTCCAAGACCGCGCCCAGTGGCAAGCCTTGCCGCAGCCAGTGGCTGCCCACCTGGTTGCCCGGGGGGTGGCGGCCTTGAAAAAGCCGTTTCCGCCCTTGCCCGCCACCCTCTATCTCGCCTTCGCCCGGGAGGGCAACCGGGCCCGCTTCGAGTCCGCCTACTTTGCACGGCGCGCGCTGCTGCACGATTTGGTTTTTGCCGAGTGCGTTGAGTCCGAAGGGCGTTTTCTGGATGCGGCGGCCGATGCGCTCTGGGCCATTTGCGAAGAATCCACCTGGTGCCTCCCGGCACATGTCGGGGTCCAGAAAGCCAGAGTGGGCCTGGCCGACATCACCGAGCCGATTGTGGATTTGTTCGCCGCCGAGAGCGGCGTCACGGTGGCGTGGACGCTTCACTTGCTAGGCTCGGAGTTGGATCGGGTCTCCCCCCTGCTGCGCCGCCGTGCCGCCGCCGAACTCCAGCGCCGTATTTTCACACCGGTTTTCGAGCGAAACGATTTCGGCTGGATGGCCTTGAACGTAACCAGTGCCGCTCACCGGCCCAACAACTGGACCCCGTGGATTGCCGCCAGCGTGCTGACCACCACGCTCCTGTGCGAATCCGCCCCGGATCGACGGCAGCAAATCGTCCACAAAATGATGCGCAGCCTCGATGGTTTCCTGAAATTTCACCCCGCGGACGGCGGCTGCGACGAAGGGCCGGGCTATTGGGGCCACGCCGGCGGCAGCCTGTTGGATTGCCTGGAGGTCTTGCACAGCGCCACCGGTGGGAAGCTGGATGTTTTCGCCGATCCGCTGGTGCGGGAAATCGGCCGTTTCATCAGCCGGGCGCACATCGCAGGGGACTACTTCGTGCCGATTGGGGATTGCGCCGCCCGCTTTGAGCCTGAGCGCGCCCTCATTTTCCGCTTTGGCAAATGCATCGATGACTCGAGCTTGCAGGCTCTGGCCGTTTCCGGGGCCACTTTGGATACGATCCTGGGCGACCGCTTCATGGACCGCCAACTGCGGGCGATTTTCGCCGCCCGCGAAATGCTCGCTTTAAAGGCTGCTTCGCCCCCCTTATTGCGCGATGCCTGGCTGGGCAGTGAGGATCTGCAGCTGATGGCCGCGCGGTCCCAAACCGGCTCCAGCCATGGGCTCTACCTGGCGGCATGAGGCGCCCATAATGCCCAAAGCCACAACCACAACGATGTGGGCAATTTCCTGGTCTTTGCTGATGGCCAGCCGGTGTTCGTGGACGCCGGCGCCCCCACCTATACCGCCCAGACTTTCAGCGCGAAACGCTATGATCACTGGGCATTTCAATCCGCTTTCCACAACCTGCCCACCATCAACAGCGTGATGCAGGGTGCGGGCCGCCAATTCGCTGCCGCCCAGGTGGTTTGCGAAACCAGCGACACCATGGCCCAGCTGCAAATGAACCTCGCTTCTGCTTACCCCGCCACCGCCAGGGTGCGATCCTGGCTCCGCACCGTGAAATTGAATCGGGGTAAAAACATCGAGCTGACCGAGGCGTTCGAGTTGGCGGAAATCACCGGCGATACATCCTTGAATTTCCTTACCCCCCTTGAAGCGGACACCCGGCAACGGGGCTTGGTCACCTTGTCCCTGACGGCAAACAACGATCAACCCGCCATCAGGATGCGCCTGGAATATGATCCCACCAAATTGGCCGCCCAAGCCGGGCGTATCGCGCTGGACGATGATCGGCTTGCCAAAGCGTGGGGCAACCACCTTAACCGCAATGCCGTTTAGAAATTGGCAAGAAAAAGAGAATAGAAATAATGTATAAATAGTTGCAACTAGGCAAAATATGCCTTGTACAATGAGACAGAATGTCCCATTACACTGGGGATGCAAACGAAAGTGCCAATCTCCGGTGGGGTCTTCAAGACCCTGTTCAAGCAATTATTATCAGCAGCGCTGATCAAACATCTCCT
>CAIMWS010000354.1 GCA_903845125.1 uncultured Verrucomicrobiota bacterium | reverse complement strand
TGGGATAATCGGCCAGGCGCTCGCGGAAGGTATTGAAATGCTGCTGGGCCAGGACGGTGGTGGGAACCAGGATCGCCACCTGGGTGCCGCTCATCACCGCCTTGAACGCGGCGCGGATGGCCACCTCGGTCTTGCCGAAGCCGACATCGCCGCAGATGAGGCGGTCCATGGGCCGGGAGGCTTCCATGTCTGTTTTGGTTTCGCGGATGGCCCGCAGCTGGTCGGGGGTCTCCTCGAACAGGAAGGCGCTCTCGAACTCGAGCTGCCAGGCGGTGTCCAGGCCGAAGGCGCGCCCGGGTTGGGACGCGCGGGCCGCCTGGATGGACAGGAGCTCGGCCGCCAGGTCGCGAACGGCGTGCTCGGCCTGGGCCTTGGCCTTGGCCCAGCGGGAGCCGCCCAGGGTGTGGAGCTGGGGGCGGGCCCGGCCCGCGCCGACGTATTTGCTCACCAGGTGGGCCTCGGTGATCGGCACGTACAGCTTGGGGGGCGGCTGGTCCGGCTCCCGGGGGGCGTATTCGATCACCAGGCATTCCTGGCGGCTCTCCTCGCGGAGGCCACCCAGCTCGGCTTTTTGGGTGCCGGCGGTCACCGGGAGCACCCGCAGGCCGAGATACCGCCCGATGCCGTGCTGGAGGTGCACCACATAGTCGCCCTCCTCCAGCTCGGTGAAATCAATATCCAGCGCGGAACGCATGGCGGCCGCGTGTTTGGATTTCAGGCGGCGGGTGCGCTGCACCTTGTAGCGGCCGAAAATCTCCGCGTCGGTCACCACGGCCAGGCGGCCGGCTTCGAACAGGAAACCGCGGGAGAGGGAGCCTACCTGGATAAACGGCGCCAAGGCCGCCGCCCCGGCCGGGGGGCCCCCGGGCAGGCTGGCGCCGGGATCCGCCGCGGTGGGCGCGCCCCGGCCCGGGCCTTGTCCGTGCCAGATTTCCTCGAAGCGCTGGCGCTCGCCGTCGTTGTTGCAGAAAAGCCAGACGCGGAAATCCTGGCGCAGCCAGCGATGGATCTGCGCCAGGAACTCCCGGCGTTGGAGCTCCGCCACTTCCGGCTCGGAGGGCTGCGCCAGGATGGACCGGTAGGAGTCCAGGCTGGCCAGGCCCAGATCGAGGAGCCGGGTCGCGGAGCTGGCGGCTGGCCCGGCCCACGGCGCCCGGGGCGCCGAGTCGGGGGCGGGATCGGCGGGCGGTTCGTCCCCGGCTTCCGGGGCCGGGAAATCGACGACCGGCCCGGTGAAGTTCGCCTCGGAAAGATCCAGCCGCGTCAGGCCCAGCTCGCTGGCGGCGCGGGTCCAATCCGGCCAGGCGATGAAAAAGGGATCACCGGGGGCCACCTGGGCCGCATAATTCTGCGCGTGGCGGGCGACGCTTTCCGGCTCGCAGACGAGCAGCAAGGTGCCAGCGGGCAGGTAATCCAGGAGCGTGCCCAGGCGGTCCCCGGGGCGAACCGCCGCCCCGGCGGGATCGGGATGCGCCTGCAGCCATTGGCGGAGCACTCCGAGTTCCCCCGCGGGGGTCAGGGTCACCTCCGCCACGGTTTCCCGGGAAATCTGGGTGTAGGGATCGAAGAAACGGAGCGAGTCGAGCTCGTCCCCAAAGAACTCCAGGCGGACCGGCCAGGGGGAGGCCGGCGGATAGACGTCCAAAATTCCGCCCCGCAGGGCGAGTTCGCCTTTGCGGGTGATTTTGGCTTCCGGCTCGTAGCCTTCCTCCTCCAGCCATTCCACGAGATCCAGCGGGTCGACCCGGTCGCCGCGCCGGAGCGGGCGCAGGTGTTTCCGGAGGGTCTCCGCCGGGAAGGTGCGCTGCAGCAAAGCCGCCACGCTGGTGACCACGAAGGGGGCCGCGCCGCGGCCGGCCGGATCCCAGGTGGCCAGCGCCATCAAGGTTTCCAGGCGTTCGCTGATCACATCCGCATGGGGCAATTTGCCTTCCTGCGGCAGGTTTTCCCAGGCGGGATAAAACAGCGGCTGGCCCGGCCCGGAGGCCGCCAGGGGGAACCACGTTTCAGCGTCCTGCTGGAAGGCTTCCTGGCTTTTGAGGCCGTCGGTGATGGCCACCACGCCGCGGCCCGGACAATGCTGCCGCAGCCATACCGCCAGGCAGGCCTGGGCGCCCGGGCAGACCCCGGAAACGGGCAATACCCCTCCCTGCGCCAGCATTTGCAGGCACTCCTGCATGACTGGCGCCTGCCACGACCAATCAAAGGATGGGGTGTTCACCCGAATCGACCGTTCAACCGCCGCGCCAACATGTCACGGCCGCCAGGCCCGCGTCAAGCCGCCGCCCGGGCGGCGCGGGTCCGGACAGCAATTCATAAATTACCCGGCATCCGATCTCAGCCTTCCGGCTCCGAGGCGATGTTTATGCCAGCGGAGCCTGCACTTGAAGAAGGAAGCAGATCTCCGGGTAGTGGCCGGCGGTCAAGCACGGCGGTCAAAGCCAGTGCTGAAGGACAATAAGCCAATCACCGGCCACCGGCGAAATCGTAAACCCAGCGGCGGGCGGCTTATTCCGCCAGGGAGACGCGGATGATTTCGCGGTCGTTGCGGGCGATGAGGCAGCGGTTGGCGAAAGCCGGGTGGGACCACACCACCAGGCGGCCGCAGTCGCGGTTGGTCGGTTCCAGGAGGTGGGCGCGGCCCAGCTCCTCGTAACCTTTGGGGCTGAGGCGGGCGATGATCAGGTCCCCCAATTCGTTGGCCAGGAAAAAGACCTCGCCGTTCTGGACCAGGAAGGCGTTGGCCCAGCGGACCGGCCGGCCGCTGGCGGTGGTGGCGGCCAGGGTTTCCCAGATCCGCTCGCCGGTTTCGGCGTTGAGGCAGCGGAGCTGGCCGTAGCTGCAGACGCCGTAGATGTGGCCGTTGTGGAGGAACGGGGTGGAGATGATGCTGTGGAGGCCGTCGGTTTGCATTTCGCTGGCGCTTTTGCCCTGCCAGGCCAGGGTGGCGGTGGGCTGGTCAGCGGCCAGGCGCATCATCATCGAGCCGTTGTAGAAGGAGGTCACCAGGAGCAGGTCGCCCATTTTGCGGGGCGTGGACACGGTCAGGCCGACCTTGGTGGAATAGGGCTGGCTCCAGAAAGGGGTACCGGTTTCGGGGTCGAGGGAGGCCAGGCCAGCGGGATGGAAAATGATCAGCTGGCGGCGCCCGCCCGCCTCATAGATCATGGGCGGGCAATAGCCCAGCTCGCTGGCCTGCAGGGCGTGCCAGAGATCCTGGCCGGTATTTTTGTCCACGGCCACCACAAGGCTGTTCTCGCCGCCCACCATGCAGATCACCTTTTGCCCATCCACCAGGGGATGCCCGGCAAAGCCCCAGATGGGGGTCTTGGCCTGGTGGTCTTTTTTCAGATCCCGCGACCAAAGCAGCTGGCCGGTGGCCGCCTCCAGGCAGCATAACCGGCCTTGGGCGCCGAAGGTGTAAACGCGGCCGTCCGCCACGGACGGGGTGGCGCGCGGCCCCCCGGGGTAACTCATGGTGTAAGCGCAATCGTAGGCATACTGCCAGACCACCTTGCCCGTGGCTTCCTCCAGGCAGAGGATCCGCTCCTGGGAGGCGGGTGGCGCGGCGGCGGCGTTGTTGGCGCCGGATTTGCCATCCACGCGGTCGCAGACATACACGCGGCCCTGGGCCACGGCCGGGCCGGTGTAGCCGGGGCCGATGGGCGCCCGCCACAGAACTTTGGGTCCCTGGGCGGGAAACTGGCGCAGGATGCCGGATTCGCGCCACACGGCGTCGCGCCGGGGGCCGAGCCACTGCGGCCAGTCGTCCGCCCGGGCGAGGGATGGCCCGGCGAGACAAAGGACGGCAGCCAGGGGGAGTAGGGGGCGGAGCCAAAGGGTTATGCGCATGGTATGGGGAGACATAGAATGTTCAATTTACAGTTGCCAGCCGCGCCCACCAGGGCCGTTGCGCCGGCCAGGCCAAGCCCCGGCTGCGGGTGGGTGGTTGGGTGTGGATGGCTTCATGAGCTTGATCACCAGCCCAATTTATCATCGGGGCGGCGGGCGTAGCAACGCCAATCAACCCCCGGCCCGCGGCAACAGGGCAAGGCTTTGGAAGCGGATCAGGGCGGCCGAGCAAAGCCCGGCAATTTATTACCGGGCTAATTCCTTGCGTCCCTGGTGGAATTCCTTGCGTCCATTAAGGGACGGGGTTGCTGCCGTCCCTGACGGGACAATAAGGATTTTGTTGGGGTGCCGATCAGGCTCCCTCCAGGGCTTCCATTCGCGCCAGCCAAGTGCTGGCCGCCCCGGGATCCTCCCCGCCGGACAGGGCGGCCAGGAAAGCCGTCAAAGCGGCCGGCTGGGAGTGCTTGAGCCGCCAGGAGCGCTCCGCCAGCGCCAAGGCCGGGGCGTATTGCCCCGCGCGCAGGCGGGCGGCGGCGGCCGCCGCCAGGCGGGCGGCGGCGCGGAGGACTTCGCGGAGAGCGCGCAGCTCACAGCCGCAGCGCTGGCAGTTATCCCCGGCGCCGGGCTGGCTCTTCCCGCAGGCTGGACAGGTGATTTGCACCCTCAATCCTCCAGGTAAAACAGCACGTCGGACAAGGCGTCGTTCTGCTGCCCGAGCGCCTCCCAGTCGCGCTTGGCGATGGCATCGGCGCTTTGGTGGACCAGGTCGCGGATTTCGTTGGCATCGTCCTCGCTGATGTTCCTGGTGAGGAGGGCCTCGGCCCGCTTGCGCAGATCCTTGGCCGTGGTCAGCAAGGTTTCGTGATCGGCGCCTTTCCCGGCCTCCTCCTCCACCTCTTCCTCCGGAGCGGATTCCCCGGGGATGGCATCCAGATCGATCAGGCCGGCGATGTTGCGGCGGGCATCCTCGATATTCAAGGCGACCTTGCCGCGGGTGTCCATGGTGACGGATTTGGAAAGGCCGGTGGCTTTTTCAGTGGCGGTGACCTTGAGCATGCCGTTCAGGTCCAGGGCCATGCTGAGCACCACCTGGTTGCCGGCAGGCACTTTGCTCAGGCCGGAGATCAGGAAATCCCCGATGAAGGTGTTCTCCTGGGGCCAGATGGACTCGCCTTGGTAGGCCTGGACGTTCACGGAATCCTGGTTGTCCCCTACGGTGGCAAAAACCTCGGATTTGCTGGTGGGCAGAGGGGTGTTGCGCGGGATGATCGGCACGCAGATCAGGCTGTGGTGTTCCGACCTGGAAATGGCTGTGGTGCAGAAAGTGTGCGGGGTGATGTCCACCAGGATGGAGTGCCGCTGCTCGCCCGCGATCATGCCGGCCTGCACCGCGGCGCCCATGGCCACGATGAGATCCGGGTTGATCTCGAAGCGCGGCTCCAGGCGCATCCGCTCCTGGAGCAGGCGCTGGACCAGCGGGGTACGGGTGGCGCCCCCCACGAGCATGACCTTTTGGATGGCGGCGGGCGTCAATTTCACGTCGGCAAGGGACTTGTGAATGCACTCGAGCGTTTTTTCCAGCAAGGGGAGGATCATCTCCTCGTAAATGTGCCGCTCCAGCTCCAGCTCCAGGTGCCGCTCGCCGTCCAGGTATTCCTCACGCACCGCCACGAACGGCTCGTCCGAGAGGGTCCGTTTGGCTCGCTCCAGAGCGACCTTCAGGCGGCGGAGGGTGGGCGGTTTCCCGAGCAGATCCACCTGGTGCCGCTTTTTGAACTCCTGGACCGCGAAATCGACCAGCAGCTGGTCGAAATCGTCGCCCCCCAGGTGGGTATCCCCGTGGCTCGCTTTCACCTCCACCACCCCTTTTTCCACCTGGACCACGGACACGTCGAAGGTCCCGCCGCCCAGGTCGTAAACGAGCATGGTCTCATCGGCCGTGGCGCCCCCGCCATAGGCGAGGGCGGCGGCGGTGGGCTCGTTGAGGATGCGCACCACTTCCAGCCCGGCGAGATCCCCGGCCACCTGGGTGGCCTGGCGCTGGCGCTCGTTGAAAAAGGCGGGCACGGTGATCACCGCCTTGCGGATGGGCTGGCCGAGGAATTTCTCCCCCTCCAGCTTGAGCTCGCGCAGGATGAAGGAGGAGATCTCCTCGGGCGAAAACTGGCGGTCCCCCAGCGGCACCTTGATGGTCTCTCCCATTTTGCGCTTGATGGACAGGATGGTGGACTCCGGCGCCGCCACAAGCTGGTTTTTGGCGGTCTGGCCGACAATGAGCCGCCCGGCGGGGTCGAGGCCCACGCAGGAGGGCATGATGGGATTGCCGTGGATGGGGACCAACTGGACCTGGCCGTCACGGACCACGGCCAGCTCGGAGTTGGTGGTGCCCAGGTCGATGCCGACGATCAGTTCACTCATGGTTTCTGGGGGGATGGATTCAAGGCGATTTTCACTTGGGCCGGCCGCAGCAGTTCGCCATGGTGCAGGTAGCCGGCCGCCAGCACCTCCAAGACGGTTTGGTGCGGCTGGCTGGGGTTGGGTTCGGCCGCCACGGCGGTCATGAGCGCCGGGTCGAAGGCCTTGCCCTGGGTGGCGAAGGGGGTGACCCCCTCCTTCAACAGCAGCTCGTTGAAATGGCTAAGGACAATGCCGAAGGCCTGGCGCTGGCTGTCCCAGGCTTTTTCCCAGGGGGCGTTGTCGCTCCACCAGCTGCGCTTGGGTGCCTGGCCGAAAGCCCGGGCCAGCCGCTCCAGGCGGTCCCGGATCTCCACGAGCGCCAGGCAGTAACTCCGGGGCAGCCCGCGCGGCTCAGCCGGGGGGGGAGCCGCTGGCTGGCGGAGCTGCCCCAGTTCCTGCCGGAACTGGTCCAGGGCGCCGCCCCACTGGCTGAGGGTCTCGGCCGTGCGGCGGTTGGCGCGCCGGTATTCCGCGTTCAGGGCGGCCAGCGCCTCATGGAAGGCAAATAAATCCGGCTCCGGCTGGGCGGCGTTTTCTTCGGCCTCCAGGCCGGGAATCTGGTCGAGCTCGTCCAGCCAGTCTTCGAAGCGGTCGCGCAGCCGGGATTTCCAATCGGCCAGCCCGGCGGCCTCC
>CAIMWS010000353.1 GCA_903845125.1 uncultured Verrucomicrobiota bacterium | reverse complement strand
GTGGAGGTGGGCAACGTGGTAGGCACGGTCGTCAGTGCCGGAGCCAGCCTGAGCTTGAACGAACCGGTGGTCATCACCCAGCAACCTGGGAGCCAGACGGTTAATCCGGGCGCCAGTGTGACTTTCACCGTGGCGGCCACCGGCACCGCTCCGCTGACCTATCAATGGAAGTTCAATGGGAGAACCATGGTCGGGGCCACCACCGCCAGCCTGAGCTTGAATAACCTGAGCGAGGCCCTGGCGGGTGTCTATACGGTGGAGGTGGGCAACGTGGTGGGAACATCAACCAGCGCGGGCGCCACCCTGAGCCTGAACACGCCGGTTTTGATCACCCAGCAACCGGTAAGCCAGGCCGCCATGCCCGGCGCCAATGTGACCTTCACCGTGGCCGCCACCGGCACTGCTCCGCTGACCTATCAATGGAAGCTCAACGGCACGCCACTGACTGGCGAAACTTCATCGTCTTTGGCTTTGACCAGCATAGCCGCCGCCCACGCGGGGACATACACGGTGGAGGTCGGCAACGTGGTGGGCACGGTGACCAGCGCCGGAGCCATCCTGAGCTTGAATGAATCCGTGATCATCACCCAGCAACCGACCAGCCAGGCCGTCAATCCGGGAGCCAGCGTGATCTTCACTGTGGCCGCCACTGGCACCGCTCCGCTGACGTATCAATGGAAGTTCAACGGCACACTACTGGCTGGCGAAACCTCCTCCAGTCTGGCTTTAAGCCATGTAGCCGCCAGCAACACGGGGACGTATTCCGTGGAGGTGGGGAATGTGGCGGGCACGGTTACCAGCGCCGGAGCCATCCTAAGCTTGAATGAACCAGTGGTCATCACCCGGCAACCGGTGAGCCAGACGGTCAATCCCGGCGCCAGCGTGACCTTCACGGTGGCCGCCACCGGCACCGCGCCGCTGACGTATCAATGGCAAATGAACGGGGCGCCGATCCCGGGGGCGAATGCCGCGAGTTTGACGTTGAACAATGTGGCTTCAGCCAGCGCGGGGACTTACTCCGTGGAAGTGAGTAACGTCATGGGCACGGTCGCCAGCGCCGGAGCCAGCCTGAGCTTGAATGAACCAGTGGTCATCACCCAGCAACCGGCGAGCCAGACGGTCAATCCCGGCGCCAGCGTGACTTTCACCGTGGCCGCCACCGGCACCGCGCCGCTGACCTATCAATGGAAGTTCAATGGGGGGGCCATTGTCGGGGCCACCACCACCAGCCTGAGCTTGAATAACCTGAGCCAGGCCCTGGCGGGTGTTTATACGGTGGAAGTGGGCAACGTGGTGGGCACGGTGGCCAGCGCTGCCGCCACCCTGAGCCTGAACTCGCCGGTTTCGATCACCCAGCAACCGGCGAGCCAGGCAGTCAATCCCGGCGCCAACGTGGCCTTCACGGTGGTGGCAAGCGGCACCGCTCCGCTGACGTATCAATGGAAATTCAATGGCACGCCGCTGGCTGGCGAAACCTCCGCCAGCCTGGATTTGACCCAGGTGGCCGCCGCAAACACGGGGACTTATACCGTGGAGGTGAGCAACCTCCTGGGCACGGTCGCCAGCGCCGGGGCCAGCCTGAGCTTGAATGAGCCAGTGGTCATCACGCAGCAGCCGGTGAGCCAGACCGCCAACCCCGGTGACCGCGTGACCTTCACGGTGGCCGCCACCGGCACGGATCCCCTGGCCTACCAATGGAAATTCAACGACCTCCCCCTGGCTGGCGAAACCGCCTCCAGTTTGACCTTGACCCACGTAGCCGCCGCAAACGCGGGGACTTATGCGGCAGAGATCAGCAACGCCGTGGGCACCGTCTTCAGCGACGGCGCGGTCCTGAGCCTGAACACGCCGGTGACGATCACCTTGCAGCCGGTCACCCAGACGGCGGAAGCCGGTGCCAGCGTGACCTTCACCGTGGCCGCCGCCGGGACTCCGCCCCTGACCTGCCAGTGGTATAAAAATGGGGCCGCCATCCCGGCCGCCACCAATTCCTCCCTCCGGCTCCTCAATGTGCATTTCAGCGATGTCGGGAATTACACGGTGACCGTCAGCAACGTGGCTGGCTCGGCGTCCAGCCAGGTTGCAGTGTTGACCGTCAAAACCGGCCTGAGCTTTGGGATTAATGACCATACCCCTGGCGGCGGCATTGTGATGCCCGAGCCGTTCCAATCCAGCTTCGTGGCCAACTCCACGGTCACGCTGACCGCCCGGCCGGCGGACGGCTGGACCTTCCTGGACTGGAAAGGCCACACCCAGGGCACCAACCCGGTGGCCACGCTCCAAATGACCAGCGACAAAACCGTGCGGGCGCGGTTCGGAACCCCCATCACCGTGAGGCCCACCGGGAGCGGGACGGTGAGCCTCCAGCCCGCCTCCCCCCTTTATCCCTACGATGCCTCCGTGCGCCTGGTGGCGCAGCCCCAGCCCGGCAATTACTTCGCGGGCTGGTCGGGGAACGGCAGTGGCGATGCGAACCCGCTGTCCCTGCGGGTACGGGACGCCAGCCCGGTCATTTTCGGCGCCTTCTACACCTTGCCGGTCGGACGGGTGGCGCTGACGGTGATCCCGAACGGCCATGGGGAAATCTCCGTGCTGCCTTACGCCAGCACCTTCACCACCGGGCAGACGGTGACCAATCTGGCCCTGCCCGAAGCCGGCCAGGAGTTCCTCGGGTGGGCGGGGGATGCCACGGGCACGAACAACCCGCTGGTGGTGAGCTTGAACCAAAGCAAAGTCATTTTCGCCAACTTCACCAAACGCCCCCAACTGGGCATCCAACCGCTGGGCCTGGACGGGCTTTTGCTGTCGCTGGCCGGCGAGTTCACCGGCGCCTACCAGATCCAGGATTCCACCAACCTGGTGGACTGGACGTCTTATACCGCCCTCACCAACACCTATGGCGAGGCCCAGACACTGGCGCCGCCCCCGGCCGGGAAACGCCTTTATTACCGGGCGGCGGCCATCAACACGAATTCGCCGGGCGGTCTGACCAAAGTGGACCCCTCCACCCTGCGGCAAAAAGTGGTGATGGGCTACCAGGGGTGGTTCGCGGGGCCGGGGGATGGCTCGCTCTTCAATTCCTGGATGCACTGGTTCCGGAGCCAGGAACCGGTGGCCGCCGACGCCACCTTCGATCTGTGGCCTGACACCAGCGAACTGGAACCGGATGAGCTGATCCCCACCCGGATGACCTATGCCGATGGCAGCCCGGCCCGGCTTTACTCGGCCTGCAACGCCCGGACCGTGAAACGCCACTTCAAATGGATGGAAGACCAGGGGCTCGACGGCGTGCTGCTGAACCGGTTCTCCTGCGTCCTGAGCGATGCCCGGCTGTTCAGTTTTTTCAACCAGGTCGCCGCCAATGTGCAGGCCGGGGCGGAAGCCCACGGCCGGGTCTTCGCCATCATGTATGACATCACCGGCCAGCCGGAATCCAGCCTGGTCAGCACGCTCACCAACGATTGGAATTACCTGGCGGGATCGCTGCAGATCACCAACAGCCCATCCTATCTGCACCACAACGGAAAACCGGTGATTGCGATCTGGGGCCTGGGCTTTTTGGGCCGCCCGGGCACCGCGGCCCAGGCGCTGGAGTTGATCCACCACTTCCAGAGCCTGGGGCTGACCGTCGTCGGCGGGGTCCCCACCTGGTGGCGCCAGCTCACGGGGGATTCCAAGACCGAGCCGGCCTGGGCTGAAGTTTACCGGGCGTTCGATGTCCTAAGCCCATGGGCAGTGGGACGGTATAGCGACGAAGCCGGGGCGGATTGGTTCAAGAACAACCTGGTCGCACCGGACCTGGCGGCGGTGCGCGACACCGGGAAAGATTTTCTGCCGGTGATATTCCCCGGGTTTTCGTGGAAAAACCTCAACGGTGGGACGCTCAACCAGATTCCCCGCCGCGGCGGGCGGTTCCTCTGGCGCCAGGCCCACAACGCCATCTCCGCCGGTTGCGATATGGTTTACGTGGCCATGTTCGACGAGGTGGACGAAGGGACGGCCATGTTCAAGATCGCCCCGTTGAAATCCCAACTCCCCGCGCAAGGCACCTTCATCTCCCTGGACATCGACGGCGAGGTGCTGCCGGGGGATTGGTACCTGCGGCTGGCGGGGGAAATCACGAAAATGCTGCGCGGCACGGCGCCGCTCTCCGCCACGATCCCGATTGCCCCTTGAGCCGGCTCCCGGCCATTTTTTGGGGAAAGTGAGGGGGCAGCCGGTTTTGGTGCCCGCCGCCAAGCGGGCCAGGGGCACCACCGTCACGGGTCGGCAGGCCGGTTCCAGCGCCAGGAGAGGTGGCTGATATTTCCGGATGGGGGCCGGCGTGCGCCGCGAAAGCAAACCGCCCGGCCGGCCAGGCCACCGGCCATGAATTCCCTGGCCCCGCGCGGGCGGGGTGGGCCTCCGGGCGGCCGAATCCCGGTGCGATGGCGCGCTCCTGGCGTGCGGCAAACCTTAAAAATCCGGGGCTTGCGAACGTCCCGGCCGCTTTTAAAATCACCGTCATGCAACCACACCACAGGTTACTTGGACGCCGGGGATTCTTAAAGGCTTCGGGCACCGCCGGTTTAATGGCGGGGTGGGGCTGGGTGGGCGGGGCCACCCCAAAAACTTACCGGGCGGCCATCATCGGCCGGACTGGCGGTGGCGATTATGGCCATGGATACGATGCCATTTTCAATGATTTGCCCAACGTGACCGTGGAGGCCGTGGCCGACGCCCAACCGGAGGGCCTGAAAAAGGCGGCCGCGCGCTCCGGCGCCAAACGGCAATACCTGGATTTCCGGGAAATGCTCCAAAAAGAAAAACCGGACCTGGTGTGCATTGCCCCCCGCCAGCCGGATTGCCACCTGGCGATGGCGCTGGCGGCCATCGAAGCGGGGGCCCACCTGTTCATGGAGAAACCATTTGCCGCCACGATCCCGGAAGCGGATCAGATCCTCGCCGCCGCGGAGCGCCACGGCACGCGCATCGCCGTGGCCCATACCCGGCGTTTCCAGGCTGGTTTCCAGAACATCAAAGCCCTGATCGAAGCGGGATTCCCCGGGGCGGTGAGGGAGGTGCGCATCGAGGGGAAGCAGGATCAAAGGGCGGGCGGGGAGGATCTGATCGTGCTCGGCACGCATGATTTCGACCTGATGCGGTATTATTTTGGCGATCCGCTCTGGTGTTTCGCCGTGGTCACCCAAGGCGGCCGCGATGCCACCCTGCAGGATATCCGGCGGGGCGCGGAACCGATCCGCGTGGCGGGAGACACCATCCACGCTTCCTTCGGATTTCCCGGGAATATCCATGTGACTTGGGACTCCACAAAAACTGCCGACCCTTGGAATACGAAGGCCACCCAGCGGGAGAAGTGGGCTTTTGAAATCTACGGCACGAAACGCATCATCGCCAGCCAGGCCGGCCTGGATTTTGCCTGGCTCGATTCGCCGTTCCTGGCCCATCTGACCAGGGAGCCGGCCTGGAAGGAGCTGCCCGAAGCCGCTGCCGCCCCGGCGCCACCCCATCAACGACACCCCATCCGGAACCTGATCCACGCCATCGAGAACCACCTCCAGCCGGCCTGCAGCGGATACGATGGCCGCTGGGCGATCGACATGGTGGCGGCAGTTTACCAATCCCACTTCCAGAGGCGCCGGATTGATTTCCCCCTCCTGAACCGCACGGACCCACTCGAAAAAACCGGTTAGGCCAAGCGCGGACAGATTCCCAACCACGGATCAACCGGTACGGACCCGCGGGGTCTTTGGACCGCCGGTCGGGCTGCGCCCGCGGATGGAATCGCATCAGTCCGTTTTTTTCTCGAGGACGTGCGCGAGGGTGTCCCGGAGCATATCGAAGTCGTAGGGCTTGGGCAGGAAAGCCTGGGGCAGTTCCCGGTGGCGGCCGGCCATGGCCTGGGTTTCGCTGTAGCCGCTGGCCAGGATGAACGGGATGCCAGGGGCCAACTGGCGCACGGCGTCGATGGTTCCCCAGCCATCCAGCCGGGGCATGGTCAAGTCGCTCAGCACACAATCGATCTGATCGTGGTGTTGTTTAAACAAGGCCACGGCGGCCTCGCCATCGGCCGCCTCATAGATCTGGTAACCCAGGCGCTTGAGGGCATTGGCGATGGCCATCCGCAGGCTGGCATTGTCTTCGACCACGAGGATCGTGCCGGTGGCCGGCGGGCGGGAAGCGGGAGCGGCAGGAACCGCCCGGGGTGGAGCGGGGCTGGCCGAAAGCGGGAAGAAAACCCGGAAGATGCTGCCCCGGCCGGGCTGGCTCTCCACGGTGATGAGCCCATCATGCGCCCGTATGATGCCGAGCACGACCGGCAACCCCAGCCCGCGGCCGGTGAACTTGGTGGAGAAAAACGGGTCGAAAATCTTGTCGATATCCGTGGGCGTGATGCCGCAGCCGTCGTCGGCCACTTCGAGGCAGGCGCAGGGCTCGGCGGGTGGCGGAACGTCTGGCGGGAACCGGTGGGCGGCGGGGAAAGCCGCCGGGGCGAGCATCCTGACCGCCAGACGGACGGTGCCCCCCCGTTCGCTGCAGGCCTCCCAGGCGTTGGTTACCAGGTTGCCCAGCAACTGCTGGATCTGGCTGGCGCTGGCGTTGATGACCGGCCCCGGGGCAGGCAAATCCGCGAGCAGGCACACCTCCGGAGGGAGCGGCGCCTGCAGCAGGGGCAGACTCAGATCGCAGGCCAGGGACAAATCGAGCGGTTCCTGGTGGGACCGCGTCTGGCCGAGGTAGGTCAGCATCAAAGTGCTGATTTCCGCCGCGAGGCGGACCGATTTGGCCGCTTCCTTCAAAGGCTCGGCCGAAGGGAGGCCGCGGGCCAGATCCTGCATGGCCAGGTTGAGGCTCAGGAGGGCAGCCCCGAGCTGGTTGTTGAAATGATGGGCGATGGCGCCGGCCATGCGGTTCAGGCTTTCGGCTTTCTGGATCAGCCGCTGCTGGGCCGCCAGCTGTTCCTTCTGCTGCTCGGCCCGCTTGCGCTCGGTGACGTCGCGGACAACCGCCACGTGCAGCTTGCGGCCCTGGGCCTCGAAATAGTCGCCGGAGATTTCGACCGGGAAAACCACACCCTGCTTGTTCCGGTGCCAGCGCAGGGCCACGTGCGTCAGCCCGGATTGCACCGCCTTGGCGGTCTGCTCCGGCTCGGCCGAAACGTCGCCGTGTTTCAAGGCGAGGAATTCCTCCCGGGTGTAACCGTATAAGCGCAGGGCGGCAGGGTTGACATCCACAAAAGTCCGGGTTCCCAGGTCCACGACGGCAATGGCATCCGATTCGGCCTCGAACAGGCGGCGATAACGCTCCTCACTTTCCTTGAGCGCCAGATCCTTCAGACGGCGTTCGGTGGCATCCTGCAGCATCCAGATCACGCCTTCCTCCAGGCTGGCGGGATCGACGGAGCAGCCAATCAGGTTGCACCAAAAAAGGGAGCCATCCTTGCGCTTCATCTCCAATTCCGTGAGGTAAACCCGGCCGGCGGCCAACTGCTGCTGATAGGCGTTCCGGGTGACGTAGTCAAAGCCTTCCGCATGCGCATAGAATTGAGAGGTGCAGAGGCCTACGCTTTCCCCGCGCTCATAGCCGAAGAGGGCATTATGGCCGGGATTGGCCCACAGGACCCGGCGGTTTTTGACCAACGAGATGCCCATGGGGGCGGATTCCAGGATCACCCGCTGCTGGCGGCTGATCTGGCGGAGTTTGGCCTCGACCCCAAAACGCAAAAACAAGCTCTCGGTTTCCGTGGCGAGAATGGGGATGAGGCCGGCTTCGGCCGGGCCCGGTGGATGGGCGGGATGGGAGGCGGTGAGGAGGAAGGCAAATGGCTTCCCGCCCGCCGCCAGGGAGGCCCCGTAAACGTGGCTGAAACCACACCCCTCCCACCGGCGGCGCTGGTCCGGGAATTGTTCGAGAAGGTTGCTGGCTTCCTGGGGTGTGCCGGGGGCGGATCGTAGATGATCGGCGGTCCACGGCGGCCGGGCGGCGGTTTCAATAGCCTGCGCATTCAATCCCTGGTGGTGGCGCAGCACGGTCTCCCCGCCTTCAATCAGGTAAACCGCGCCGGCGTCCCAGCCACCCAGAGCCATGGTTTCCTGCAGCAAACAGAGCAGCGCCACCTCCAGGTTGGGGCACTGGGAGATCGCCGCGAGCGCCCGCCGCAGGCGCTCATTTGTGAGCGCCTGGCGGTGCAGGGCGGCTTCCGCCTGCCGGCGCCCGGTGATATCCGTGCCCACGACCGCCACCCCGGCGATCCCTCCCGCCGGGTCCAGGCAGGGCCGGAAAACCAGCTCATGCCAGGATTCGTTCAACTGGATGACGTGCCGGTGCTGTTGGCGGGTTTGGATTACCTGGCGGAGGATGGACTGGTGCGCCGCGGCGTTTTCGGCAGGCAGGTGGGGCCAAAGCAGGGTGTTCTGCAGCTGCCCGGCGGGCTGGCCCAAGGCCTCCGCCATCGGCTGGTTGAGATCCAGAATGGTGCCGTCTGTTTTGAGCAGCATGACCCACGTGGCGGCGTCCGCCCACAACGCTTGTGCGAGGAGGCGTCCCGGATCCCATTGTTCGGGCCCATTCTTTTTTGGGAGACTCATAAAACCGCTCGGCCTGGGCCTGCTAAATGGGCTCAGCAAAACTGGTTAAGTCAAACTATCGCAAATGCCCGGCTCCGGCAACTTTAATCGGCATAACCGCGCGTATTTTGGCGGGAGAACGGGCTGGCCCGCGAGCCAGCCCAAACGACTGATCCATTGGCCAGGACATGCCTCAGGCTCAGCGCGGTTTGAACTGGGAGGTCCGGGCGAGCTGGCGCCAGAGAGCTTCCTCCTCCGGGGAGACCGGGCTGGGAGTCTGGATCTGCAGCACCGCGAAGAGATCTCCGCGGTGGCCGCCGGCGGCCGGCAGGCCGTAGCCACGGATGCGCAGCTGCTGCCCCTGGGCGGCACCCGGGGGGATGCGGATGGATACCTGGCCGTCCAAGGCCGGCACGGCGATGGTGGCCCCGAGGACCGCCTCCCAGGGCGCCAGGGGCAGATCGTGGTATAAATCGGCTCCGCGGACCTCGAATTCAGGGTGTTTGGCGATTTTCACCCGCAGCAGCAAATCCCCGGGCTGCCCGCCCCCCAGCCCGCTTTCCCCGTGGCCGGCGACGCGAATCAATTGGCCGTCCTGGATGCCCGGGGGGATGCGCACCCGGCAGGCGCCGGTTTCGTCCCGGCCGGTTTCGGGATGGGTGTAATCGTAGGAGATCTTGCGGACCGAGCCGTGCAAGACTTCGTCCAGGGTCACCAGGAGGCTCCCCTCGATGTCGCCGCCGCGCTCCGGGGCGGGAGCGCCGGGGCGGGAGCCGAAAGAGGCATCGTCAGAAGGATGTTGGCGGGAACCGAAAAAGCGCTCGAAAAATTCGCTGAAGCCCGTGCCTCCAAAATTAAAATCGAACGGCTGCCGGCCACGGCTCGAGCTGGCGCCGCGACCGCCGCGGGAACCCGGGCGGGCAAAGCCCCCGGGCGGCCGCCAGTGGGCGCCCAGCTCGTCGTATTGGCGCCGTTTCTCCGGATCGCCGAGGACCTCGTAGGCCTCGTTGATCTGTTTGAATTTCTCCTCGGCCTGGCGTTTGTTGCGGGCCACATCGGGATGGTATTTGCGGGCCAGATCGCGGAAAGCCTTGCGGATTTCCTCGCCGTTGGCGCTCCGGTCCACCCCCAGGGTTTTGTAGTAATCTTTAAATTCCATGCCCACGCCCTTATTCAGCCTGCACCCACCCCCCCAGCCAAGCAAAAAGCGGCGCCGGCCGGAGGGCGGGGGCAGGCGTTTCAATCCCCCGCCGGGGACGCGGTTCCAGGCGTTTTTTTCCAGCGCAGACCCGGGGTGTGCCCGCGCTGGATCGCGGACCAATACCCGGCTTGAACCGCTTCGTAAATGCCCGGCAGGCCCCGGGCGTCGGCGTCCCGGTCCACCTCGATCCACTGATCCGGCGCGGGGGGCTTGGGCGCGGCCTGGAAGCGGGCAGCCTCCTCGCGGATCACGCGGGTGACGGGCCGGTCCGTGCCATCCGGGTTGATGATCCCGTAATCGCTGTTTTCATTGAGGCGGAAGCCGCCCGGATACCACCAGAAAAAGATGCCGTCCGCCCCGGAGGCACGCAGCAGGCGGTAAAAATCGCGGTAATAACCGGCGGCGAACTGGAGCTTCTGGGGGTCGGTTTCCCGGCGGGTGGGGTGCCAGCAGTCATAGCCCATTTCGGCCCAGACCAGGGGCAGACCGGGATGGCACAGGCGGGCATAGGCCGCCGTGAAATGGCCGGGCTTGACGCGCTCCCAATCGCCAATCCGCCCATAGGCTTCGGGCTCCCAGATATCCACCGCGCCGGCCAGGCCGCGCAGGTCGTAGGGCAGCAGCGTGGGCGTGTTCCAGGTGGGGTCCCCGGAGAATTGCATGCGGAAGGAGACGGGATGATGGGGATCGATGGATTTCACCAACCGCCGCGCGGTGGCATATTTTTCCTGGAGCAGCTCATCCAGGAACAAGCGGTAATCGGCCACCAGGCGGCGCCAGGGGCCATCCCGGGTCAGGAGGTTCGCCTCCGGAATCTCCAGGGGGGTGGCCGGGCCTGGGCGGGCTGCCCCGGCCGGCGGTGGGGAATGAGCCCAGATTTTGCGGGCCGCCGCCACGCCGCCGTATTTCTTCGCCACCCAGGCGGTCCAGTCCACCCGGTAACGCTGTTGCCAGGCGTGGTCATAGTGGCTGGGTTCCCAGGCCAGGTCGTAGGCGAACACGGTGTCGTGGCAGGCGAGGCGGTAATGTTCGATGAGCGCCCGCATTTCCGGCCAGCGGAAATCGAGGGGGGTGCCGGGCCGCAAGGAGAGGTTCACCCGCAGGCCCAGCCGCTCGCAGCGGCGCAGGAAATCGAGCAGGTGCTGCGCGGCCAGGGACCGGTGATAGATGAAGGCGCTGACCGCGTTGAGGTTCATGGCTTGGATCCGGCGCAAGTCCCGCTCGACCACCTCCGGATCGTAGGCCCCCGGGTCCAGCCAGTATTCAAAGTAGTCACCGGCAATGGCGATCCCGGAGGAAGGCAGGTAATTGACGCCGTGGGCTTTCCAGGGCCGGCCGCCGAGCTGGAATGCGCCGTCGCGCGCAGTGACGAACTGGGGATTTTCCTTGGGCCGCCAGACCTGGAGCTCCTGGCACAGGCGGTCGATGACCTGGCCGTCCGCGCACAATTCCGTGATCACCTCGCACCCCGCGGCGGGCCAGGCGGCCGGCTGCCAGGTGCGGCTGAACGATTGTCCGGCCCGGGCCGCCAGGGCCACCGGCCACTCGAAACGAGCCAGGGCCGGGGCCGCAGGGTCCACCCGGCCGGGAATCCCCGCCAACTCGCGGACGGTGACCCGCACCTGGCCGTTGGCGAACCCCTGCCCGCCCCAGTTGCCCACCCGGGCGCCGCAGCGGATGGGCTGGTTTTCGAACGCGGTGTAAAATTCGGCGCCGCCCTCCTCCAGGAACACTCCGTGGCGCAGGCGCCGGCAGGTTTGAGCGAGCAATTCGCGGATCGCTGGCGGCTCGTAAAAGCCGGGATCATCCGGGGTGAAGGCCGCCCACAGGCTGCCCGCCAGCGGCGGCTTGAGGTTGACCACCAGGGCGGCCAGTGCGCCCCGGAACGTCCCGGAGACCGCATCCGGGACGGGGGACGGGGCCGCACCGCCCGCCTGGGCCAGCAACAGGGGCTGCCAGCGATACGGGCGGTCCTGGCCGAACCCCCCGCCCCGCGGCCGCGGATGGAGCGCCAGCAGATCGGCGGCGGAATGGGCCGGAGCCAGGCCCGGCACGGGTTGGATGAGCGGGGGAACCATGGCCAGGCCGGGCGGCGTGAAGAGGGTGGCCACGCCGCGGGCCTGGTAGGCCTGCCAGGCCGGGCTGAAGCTCTCCCAGCGCGGGACGGCCGGCGCGGGACGCGGCTCCCCCGGTCCGAAGGGGTTGGCGGCGGTGCCGAGATCGTCGAACCAATATTCCATGCGCCCGGCCGCCAGGGCCGTGTGCGAGGCGGCGAGGCCCACGGTGAAACGCCGCGCGCGGCTCACGCGCAGCCGGTCTCCCGGCCCGCCGCGGCCGGCGGGGGGCTGCCAGGGCTGGAAGGACTCCGGCGGCAGGACATATTTTTTCCACTCCGGCTCCAGGTCCACCGTGGCGATCCACCGCGCGCCATCCTCCTCGGCCCACTCCACCATCAGCTGGCGGGTATGCGGTCCGCCGCGGGCCCGGAAAATCGTCAAATCCTGTCCCGCGGCGAACGGCTGCTCAAAAAGTGGCGCGGCGAGGGTGTCCCAGCCCGCCAGCTCGTTGATCGTCACATGCAGGCACCGGCCGGCGGCCGGGTCCCGGGTGGTTTCAATGGTGGTGGGCGCCTGGGCGCGGTCGGATTGCCGTCGCCATGGGCGGTGGTCGGCGGCTTCGAAATCCGCCAGGATTTTGGCGGGCGCCAGCGCCGCCAGTGTGCGCTCGTACTCCGCCGCGCTGATCCAGCGGCTTTGCGCGCGGCGCCGGGGCGCCTGCCAGGCCGGCACGCCCAGGGCCAGCAGCCGGCCTCCTTGCCGGGCGAACGCTTCCAGGCTGGGGATGGATTCCAGCGGCAGCTCCCGCGCACAGGGAACCAACAGCAGCTCGATTTGCGGCCGCAGCGGCGGCTGGCCGCACAGCGCGTCCAGGTCCAGGAAACGGACCGCATAACCGGCCGCCTCCGCGGCGGCCGCCAGGCGGGCCTCCTGGACTTCCCCAGCCCCCAGGCGCACCACGCCCGCCGCCGGCGGGGTTTCCGCGCCGCGGGCGGCCAGCGCCAGGGCGGCCGCCAGGAGCATCCCGGCCAGTCTGGCCGGCCGGGATTGGCCGGGACGGACGCCGGCGCACTGCCCATCAGAGTTCCCCAGGGGTTTCATGGATTGGCTCCCACCGTTTGCACACTCATAGCAAAGTTATTTAGGCTCAGGTTTGTTGGTCTCCGGCAGCAGCGGGAAAGCGCGGCAAAGCGGATCGCCGAGGATGACATCCTGCCAGCCCACGAGCCGCGACGCGGCGTAGTAGCTTTCGGCCAGGGTCCAGCCGCGCGAGTAGCGGTCGAACAGGATGCTGGGCGAGGCGACCGCTTGCAGGAGCGGTTCGTCGGTATAGCCCTTGGCACCCGTGGCCCCTTGCTCGATCAGGTCGGCGATCAGCGATTGGCCGCCTTGCGTGGGCAAAAAGGTGCGGGCGCTCGTGGACACCGCCGTCTCGCATAAGGCTCCCGGAGCGAAAGTGAGCGAATGGTAAGCCTCCGGCTGGTATTTCGGGTCATTGCTCCCCCACGAGACGTAGCCGGCCAGGCGGGCGGCGTGGCCGGCGAAGCGGTCGGTCCATTCCAATTCCACGGGCACGCCGCGGGCCGCCAGCAACTTCGCCGCCAGCCGCAGGTCGGCATTGAATTCCCCAAACGGGCTCTCCTGGATGATCTGGACTGCGGCGGCGGGCGACGCCGGAAGAATCGAGTGCGGCACGCGGCCGGCCACTTCGAAGCCAAAACCGGGGCAGGCGTCGAGCAGGATTTTTGAAGAGGCGCCAGCCCGGCCGGCCAAGGCCAGCTCCGCCGCGAGCGAGCGCGAGACCAGGGCTTTGGCGCTGGTTTCGGTATAGCCGTCCAGGCGGGCCACCAGGTAGCCGCCAAAGCGGGCATGCGAGAACCGTCGCTGGCTGTCCCAGAATCGGTTCGCCCACGCCAGGCCGTGGAAATCCTGGCCATAAGCGGGATCGGTAACCTCCACCCGCACCGCCCCGGCCAGCCGCTCGTATTGCCAGGCCGCGAGGCAGCTATCCAGAGCCAGGGGGCCCGGCCGCCGGCCTTGGGGCGCATGCGCGATCCGGAGGGGGATGCCCTTGGTGAGCACGAGGAAATCGATGCCCGGGTGATCCGCCAGAAAGCGGCTCAATGGCTCCGCGACCGCCGATAAGAACGATTCGTATTCGATGGTCTCCGCGGCGCGGCTGCCGGCGGAGTCCGGACAGGTGATGGCCAGGGTGTGGGTGATCCCGCGGCGCCGGACGTAATCGGCCGCCACGGCTTTCGAAACCGGGCTGTCCGCGTTTTGGATGACGAGCACGCGTTCCGCCAGGGGCTGAGCGGCGGCGTCTGGCTGGCCGGACCAGGCCGGGCCGGCCAGCGCCAGGAACAGGAGCACCGGCCACCGCAGCGAGGCCCGCATTCCGGCAAGGGTATTGGTCCACATCATGGGCTGTGTGTACCATTGACAGCTCACCCCCACAAGCCAGTTCCGCCAGTTCCGCCAGTTCCGCGATCCAGGCGAGCCCGCCCGCTCATTTCGGTCCGCCCTGAAAGCCAGCCAGGCGGCTGCCCAACGCGCTGGCGCCGAATGGCTGACCCCGCTGGCCGGCTGGACGAGGCGGGCTGGGTGGCGGGGTTACGCGGCGGAGGTTATGGGATGGGCAGCTTGACGGTGAAGGTGCTGCCCTGGCCCTCCTGGCTGGCCACCTCCAGGGAACCGCCGTGGGCCTCCACGATGGCTTTGCAGATGGCCAGGCCGAGGCCGCTGCGGCCCTGGAGCCGGGACCGGGATTTATCGACGCGGTAAAAGCGCTCGAAAATATGCGGCAGGTCCGCGGCGGGAATCCCCAGGCCGTGGTCAGCCACGGTGAGCACCGCCGTGCGCTCGTGGCTGGCGGCGGAGATCAGGATCTCCCCCTGGTCGCGGTTGAACTGGATGGCGTTGGAAAGGAGGTTCACGACCACCTGGCCGAGGCGCTCGGAATCGCCGAGGCATTCGACCGGGGCCAGGCCGCATTGGATCGTGATGCCGTGTTCCGCGGCGAGCGGGCGCACCAGTTCCACCCCGTCGCGCACCACCCGGGAGAGATCGAAGCGCTCCTGTTTCAGCGGTTCCTGGCCGGCGTCCAAACGGGCCAGTTCGAGCAGCGATTCGATGAGTTTCCGCATGCGCTGGGCGGCCCGCTGGCAGGCTTCCAGGGCGCCCCGGTAATCCGCCGCCGGCCGTTCCCGGGAGAGGGCGGTCTGGGTTTGGGTGAGGATGACGGTGACGGGCGTGCGCAGCTCGTGGGAGGCGTCCGAGGTGAAGCGGGCCTGCTGGCTGAAGGCGGTCTCCAGGCGGGCGAAGGTGGCATTGAGCAACGCCGCCAGGTGGCCCAGCTCGTTGTCGGTGCCGGCCGTGTCGATGCGCTGGGAGAGATCGCCCGCCGCGATTTTCACCGCGGTGGCGCTGATGTCCTCAATGGGGCGGATGGCCCGGGTGGCCACCCACATGCCGCCCGCCAGCCCGCACATCAGCACCGCGCCGCCGGCCGCCACGAGCCAGAGGGCCCTTTGCCGCAGGGCGGCATACTCGGGCTGCAGCGGACGGCCCACCAGGATACAGTCCCCGCCCGGGGTGAAATGATAGGCTTCCTGGAGGGGTGCGCGAGTGCGTGAGTAAACCTCAAAACCCTTGGCGGGTGGCGGTCCCGCATGGCCCCAATTGTTGCGTCCGGGTTCGGGGCGGGCGCCCAGGAGGGGGGTTGGCCGCGGGATTCCCGGAGGGGCATTGGTGGAACTGGCCAGCACGGCACCATCCTCTTTCCAAAAAATAAAATAGTAGGCCGGCGTAGGGTTGTTTTTGGAAGCTACGACCCGCAGGGCGTTAGTGCTGATTTGCTCACGGAAAAAGCCGCGCTCGAAAGGCGGCTTTTTCCCGCGACCGCCCCCCCCGAACCGCTCCGGCGGCGGTTCCGGACGATCGCCACCGCCAAAACCGCCCGGCGGCTCCGGCCCGCTGCCCTCACCAAAGTGATCCGGGTTTGGCTCCGGGCGATTGCCACCGCCAAAACCATCCAGCGGCTCCGGCCGGCCGGCGCCCCGGAAACGATCCGGCGGCAGTCCGGGACGGGCGGCCTCAGCCACGCAAAGTTTCACTTCTTCTTCCGCCTGGCGCAATTTATCTTTCCGGGCCAGCTGGTAAGCGCTCAAGCCGAAGGAGCCCAGCACGAGCACCAGGATCAGCCCGTGCCAGAGCTGCATCCGCCAGCGGATGGAATTGAAGATCATAGGCGTCACTCCACACAGTAGCCGTGCCCGCGCCGGGTGCTGATGAAGTCGTGCCCCAGTTTTTTGCGGATGTTGGACACGTGGACGTCCAGGAGGTTCGACAGGGTGTCGTCATCCTCGTTGAAAAGGTGCTCGTAGAGCGTGGTACGGGTGACCAGCTTGCCCCGGTGCAGCGCCAGGTATTCCACCAGGCTGTACTCCCGGGCGGTCAACATCAAGGGTTCCCCGTTGCGGGTGACCGCCCGGGTGGCGGTGTCGATGGCCACTTCGCCCAGTTCGATCCGCGAGGTGGCCTCGCTGGCGGAGCGGCGGATCAGCGCGCGCACCCGCGCCAGCAGTTCGTCCACATCGAACGGTTTCACCAGGTAGTCGTCGGCCCCGGAGTCCAGGCCGCGCACCCGGTCCCGGATGGCGTCGCGGGCGGTCAGCATCAGGACCGGCGTTTTTTTCCGCAGGCGGAGCCGGCGCAATAATTCCCAGCCATCGATTTTCGGCAGCATGATGTCCAGCAGGATGGCGTCGTATTCGTAATTCTCCGCTTTGTAAAGGCCCTCCTCCCCATCCACTGCGCCATCGACGGCATAACCGTCTTCCCGCAGCGCGTTCACCACGCTGGCCAGCAAATCGGGTTCATCTTCCACCACCAATACTCTCATGCTTCGTTTCCGCGGCCGGGGCCCATGATGGACCCCGCCGTTTATAAATAATCTGCCATAACGCACCTTAAGATTAGATTAAGTCCGCCTCCGATGCCATGGCGATTTCCCAGCCGCGCTGGGGACGGTGAACTGGCAGTGGAGGCAACCACCCACGGCGGCGTGGTCCAATTGGGTATTGGCAACCCTTTGGGAGGTGATTTCGGCCTTATGACAACGGCACGCTTCATGCTTTTCTCCTTCTTGAAAACGGAGGCAGGCTTCGGATAACAGTGATTAAAGGGAGGGAAAATGGATGGGGTGGCCATGGAGTTAGGAGGCATGTGCCTGGATCACAGGCGCATCGCCCAGGGGTTTTTTCCACCCCGGAACCAATTAACCGGCCCCGGCTGGCGGCACAGCTTGCGCAGCCGCGCGGCCGCGCAACCGGGAACCCTCTTCGGTGCCAGGAACCACCCTTGGCAATACCCAGTTACCTGTGGTTCAAAAAGGGATTTTCAATTTATTCGCCGGGAATCAACGGACCCAGCTTAATGTTCGCTTAAGGTAGTCCATAGTAGGATTTCGCCCATGAAACAGTTTTATAGTACTTGCGGTTTAATGATCTGGTGCTTCTCGGTGGGCTCTGAAGCGGGGGCGGCTGAGGCCCGCCTGCGGGTGCAGACGGAGGGCACGAACACGCTGATCCAGGTGGAAAGTACCAAACAAAATGAATGGCGTTTCCAAACCTCTGGTGATTTGAGCCAGTGGCAGGATGCGCCCGGGCTGGGCACCCTGTTTTCGGGCGGGCCGCTGGCCCCCACCCGGGCCATCGACCGGCGCAAGGAGGCCATGAAATTCCTGCGCGCCTTAAAAACCGAGGGACTCTATGACACTTCCGTCCTGCGCACCATCAGCCTCACCTTCACCCAGGCCAACTGGGCGGCTCTGCTGACCACCGGGCGCAACACCGGCTCCAACACCCTGGCGAACCTGGTGAT
>CAIMWS010000352.1 GCA_903845125.1 uncultured Verrucomicrobiota bacterium | reverse complement strand
GCCATAGCGTATCCAAAGGCCAGAACATATTTCCTGCACTCAACCACGTATGCTCCAGGTATGCGAGAAAATTCGCGACGGCAAAAATGCGTTTTTGCCGTCGCGAATTTTTTAAAATAATCTTGCCTCCGCTTAACCCTGATGGAAGTCTGCCCCGGAAATGCCATGATCACCAAGCCGCTGCTGGTGAAATTGGCTTGGACCCGGGTTGGGGGGGGACATGGAAAACAAATTATGAAACGAGGGAATGGTCATGTGGGTTGGTGGACTGGACATGCTCGCGATTGTGAAGGGCTTCCTTTGCACATCCAGAATCGGGATATTTATGAAGCCGTAATCAAGTCGGTCCAGCGTGCATTGGTGAGGAGATAAAACCATCGTCTGAGCAGTATTCAATGCGGAACACCGTGCCTGGTGGTCATTGTGCCATTAGCGATACGGATAACTATTATTAGCGTATTTTAACAAATAGCTGGTTTAAAAATGATTTTAGACATAACATTTGTGTGGTATTTCGGGGGTGCTGTAGTAATTTATTTGTGCAACTACTTCCTGAAGCATAAAATCTGGACCCCTTTGGAGGAAGGTCAGCAATCCATATTAGGTGTCGCCACCGGTTTTATGGCTACCATTTTCGCCTTTATTCTGGGGTTTACGGTGGCGGATCTTTGGTCCGAATACAAGGATGCCGACGACTTGACAGTTCGAGAAGCCACCGAATTGCGCATCGTTTATCGGCTGACCAAAGGTTTGGATCAATCCCAGAAAGTTCGTGAACGGGTAAAGCAATACACCACGGCTGTCATCGAGGATGAATGGAAGACCATGACTGCAGGCAACTCGAGTCCCAAGGCGGACGTGGCCAAAAATATGTTATGGGACGATGCGCTGGAATTGATCAAAAACCATCCCCAGGAAAAAGTGTTCACGGAGGCCATGCTGAGGTCGCTCATCGGCTTTGACCACTGCCGTCGGGAGCGGATTTGCTCGCTGAAGAATAGCGTACATCCATTGATTTTTTACACGCTGGTCCTGAGTGGCTTTTCCACTATCGTTTGTTTTGGATTCCTTTTCATTCGCCAAACCCGTCTGCAGCATGTGCTGGATGCGATGGTGGTGAGCGGAGTGGTCTTCAATATTTATCTGGTGATCGCCATCGATCACCCGTATTCGGGAACCGGCGTCACCATTACTCCAGATGCTTTTCAGTACCTCCAGCAACAACTCCAGACCGAAATGCCGGAGGTGGGTAATGGAGCGGTACACTCCTCGAAATGAGATCAGAGAGGGAGGCAAAAGTGTTATTCTTCATTTGAAAGTAGTGGAATTGGCGATGGTGAAATTGCGGTTTTACCGTCTCTAACGGATGTAAAATAGTCCTGCCAGCCAAAAACAATTAATAAAGATGGATCAGAAGTGCCGGTTTTCGTGCCGGAATCGGCCTTTTCAGGGACCGGATGGCGGGCTTGGGGATTAAGTAGCAGTCGGTCGTTGGGATGGACGGCAAAAAGGGAAGCGCTGCCGTGGCCGTGCAATATAAAAACTGGCGGAAGCCCGGAGTGGCGGCGGCGGTGGCACGGACATCAGGGAATGTCCGGGCATCGCCGCCGGTTTGGAGGCTCGGGAAAGGGAAACAGTTACAATGAAACAACAATTGTTCTTCAGATGGGCGGGATTAGCAGCTTTATGGCTGGGCAATGTTCAGGATCTTCACGCCCAGCGGGCAGCGGCGGCTTGGGCCGCCGTAAATACCAACGGGGTGGTGACCCACATCAGCGTCAGCCGGGGAGGCATCGGCTACCTGGCCTTTCCGTTGGTGACCATCGGTGGCGGGGGAGGTTCCAATGCCACCGCCCGTGCGATCGTGGCGAATGGTTCGGTAGCCGCCATCCAAATTCTTTCCGGCGGCTCGGGTTACACCAACGCCCCTTCCGTGGGGGTTGATCCCCCGGACGCACTGGTGACGGTCCTGGGCCTGGGCCGGGGGGCGGCGCTGACGCTGGCGGGGGAGATCGGTTCCACGCAAGAGGTCCAGGCGGTGGAAAGCCTGGGGGGCGGTCAGGCGTGGACGACGGTGAAATCCTGCGTTCTAACGAACGGCCTGTGGAATTTTCAGGACACCAATGCGAGTGTTGCGGGCCAGCGGTTCTACCGGTCGGTGGCGCAGGGCGGAGAGCGGCCGGCCACACCGGAGGGGATGGTCTGGCTGCCGCCGGGAATCTTCACGATGGGCAGCCCGCTGGACGATCCCGACTACATTGGCAATGAAGGGCCACAAACGGAGGTGCGGCTCACTCAGGGATTCTTCCTGGGCCGGCGGGAGGTGAGCCAGGGGGAATATCAATCGTTGTTGGGGGGAAATCCCTCCTGGTTTTTTGGCGACACCAACCTGCCGGTGGAGAGTGTGACTTGGAGGGAGGCCACGAATTATTGCGCCAAATTGACCCAGAGGGAACAGGCGGCGGGGCGGATCCCGGCCACCTGGCGCTACCGGCTGCCCACGGAGGCGGAGTGGGAATACGCGGCCCGGGCGGGGGGGACGAACCGGTTCGGGATCAGCGAGACCACGGCGGGCGAATATGGGTGGCAGGGGGAGAACAGCCTGGAGATGACGCACCCGGCGGGTGGACTGCGGCCCAATGGCTGGGGCATTTACGATCTGGCGGGAAATGTGGCGGAGTGGTGCGCCGATGCCTATGGGGCTTACCCTGGCGCGGCGGTGATGGATCCCCTGGGGGCAGGTTCAGCCGCTCGAGATCATAACGCTTGTACGATATTTTTTCTTCCCACGGATCAGGAAGTGTTATTTCTTCATCGCGAGAAACCGG
>CAIMWS010000351.1 GCA_903845125.1 uncultured Verrucomicrobiota bacterium | reverse complement strand
AAGCCAAGACCATTTACAGAAACAAATTTACACCCCCTTGTGCCAAGATTGAAAACACTCTGCACTCAAGCCAAAAACCCTGTAAAATCAATGGAATGTGGCTACCTGGCATAAGGCCGAACGGCCTTATGAGGTAGGTGAAACAGGGGAAGGCTATAAAAAATATAGTCCGGGATTAAAATCCCTGCAAAATTTACCTTTTTGCGGAGCAGGCAATTTCCTTAAAGAGGGTGGTAATGCCTTATAATGCCTGCAAAGACCTGGCCAGTCCCGAACCTCAGACAAAAAAGAAATCTTCTTAAAAGCCTGCAAACCAGTGATTTATAGCTTAGTTCTCCAGGCTGAACCAGGTTCATTTAAAGGAAAACAAGGAATGGCCGATAAATTTTACAGTAGGGGGGATCGGGGCTGTAAATAATACAGGATATAGTCCCCAACAATGGCTTCAACCACCGATACCCATCATAGCCTGTCATATTACGTAATGAAGGATATAAGGGATAAGGCCAGTTAATTGACATGGGACATGTTCCAAGTGAAACGGTGAGCGTTGAAAGCAACCAACACGTCGGACAAGGACGAGACGATGCCGGGACTTGGGTTTGGCCTCGTTACCTGGGTCAATTCATAATCGTCAGTCCCATGAGCCCCACCACAACTTCCTGGGAAAGCGTTTCCAGTTCCACCTGGTCGAGAATAATCCCGGGGCGCAGGGTCCGGTTGAGGAGCATGGTCCGGCATTCGCTGCCGAGTTGCACCGTGGGTGGAGGCGGATTTGGCAGGCAGAAGGCATCCGTATCCTGCCGGTAAAACCACTCTTTATCCGACAGGTTCCAGAAATTTCGGGGAGGCACCAATTCCAAGGCTTCCTCCACCCCATCGGCATACCGTAATTTCAGGACGGCGTTGGCAATTTTCGTCTGGAATGGATTGGTGGTGCCCGCCACCAGGAACCACGCCGCCCGTCCACTCCGCCCCACCGGCACACGAACCGCTTTCGGAAAGTTGTCGTATTGGCTGGTGAAGGCAATGTTGTTCCCCGCTCCGGGCCAATGAAAGGGGACGCCTTGGGGGGTTACCAATTGGTTTTTTGCGTCCAGCAGCTTTGGCACATGATCCAGGTTGATGATGGGGGGCTTGAGCCCCCACAACGCCCAGGTCCAGTTGGCAAAGCCATCGGTCCCCAGTTGGGTGGAGCAGGTTTGGACCCTGGGCGACAGGTACTTCTGTTTATAGACATCGCACACATTCGCGTTCAGCGCAGCCCCCAGGTTGATGGGTTCCCAGCGCGCATCCGCGGGAGCGGCCGCCAAAGTTTGAGCCTTCCGTTGCGTTTCGGCCTCCGGGTCCCGCACCGCCATCTTGAATACGTGCCACTGCTCCAAACTACCAGTCCTGGCCAGCACCATAACCGCCCGGTTGCCCTCCTTGCGCGCCACGGTGGCGCGCGCCCGGGAACCGTCTATTTCGAGGCCACGCAGCAGGCCGGTGGGATCGGCGACCTTGACGATATCGCCCTGCGCCACGCGCAACTCGACAGGCTGGCCGGCCGTAGCCGCAACCGGTTGGGAGGGTTCGGATGGCAGTTCTCCCGCCCACTGGAGGCGCAGGTCCGCCTCGCGTCCCGCGGGTGCCTGCACCACGATCTCGGTCCGCCCCAAACCAGCTTCAGCCCGCCACTCGGCGGGTTGGCCGTTCAGGGTGACCGCACGCACTTCCCTGGCGCATACCGGGATACGGAATACCATCCGCGCCGGCTGGATCATGGAGATCTGCCAGGCCACCGAGTTGGTTTCGCGCAGGTAACTAAATGCGAAATCGGGGGTGCGGATCCGGGCATGGTCCCAATCCGGCGGGAATTCCGGCCGGAAAACGACCTGCCCCTGGGGCCGATCCGGCACATAGCCGAACAATCCCTCGACGATCAGCCGGCAAAACGGGCTCGCAATGTCGATGAAATCCGTCCCGCACGATTCGTGGGAGAGCCCCCCCGGGACGATCCGGTTATAGAGCCACTCCCGGTAGTTGCCCTTCAGGATCTTCCAGCCATCGGCTGGCAGGCCGGTCTGATAATAGGCCAGCGCGAGGTGGAAATTCTCTCCCGCATATAGCTCACGCAAGGACCAGTGCCACGGAACCCAGTTGGAGGTCCAGCAGAGTTCGCCGCCGAGCGGTGAGGCGGCCCGCTGCAGCCCCCACTCGGTATAATATAGCGCCTGCAGCGCCTCTTCGCGGCTCATCAGATTGACATCGATCGGGAAGAAAATCGAGTAAAGGCAGGGGTCCGGATGCAGGCGCCGCAGCCCGAGGGCTTCCCGATACTCCGCCGGATAGCCTTCCGGCTGCATCCATAAGATTTCTCTTGCGTTGCGGCGGATCAGCTCCGCCCGCTCGCGGTGATGGCGCTCGGCGCTGGCATCCCCCGCCCGCTGCGCCATTTCTGCCGCGGCGCAATGGCCCCGGTAAGCGTAGGCGGTGGTCTGGTAGCCTTCCCCCCCATTATACCATGCTGAGTCCGTGGCCCAGGCGTTGGCATAACTTTCATACAGGCCGTTGCCATCGGCATCGAAGCAATCGCGCTGCCACTCGAGGTTCAGTTCGAGAGCGGGGCGCAGGATGGCTTCCAGTTCAGGATCCCCGGTCCATCGCCAGGCGTGCACTGCCATGTCGAACAGCACGCTCTGCATATCGTAAACGGTGTGATGCCTGGTGATCCGGCCTTTGCCGAAGAAACGGGAATCGCCGGCCTGCAAAGCCAGCCCAAACGCGGGATCCGCCTTGGGCTTGGTGTAAGTGGACTCCCGCACTTGGGATTCCAGGAAGTATTTCAAATCGGCTTTCACGTTCTCGTGCCAGCCGTAGGCAGTGGGCCCATAAAGCCTGCGCCAGCCGGGCATCGGCCCATTCCAGACCATCGTGCCATGCACATAGTATGGAGGATACCAGGTGCCATCCAAGGCGGCGGCGGCAAAGCGCACGGCAACGTCGAGCGCGGGATCCGGGGTATTAATATCAATCCGATCGGCCAGCGCGGCGGCTCGCTGCACCGCCTTTTGGTGCAGGATGGGAAATTGGGGTCTTTCCCCGCCACCCCGAAGATATTTCTCTTTTTGGGTGAGGTCGTCCGCCTGAATGACCAGGTATACCGGCTCGCCGGCGGGGGCGGCGGGGAACTGCCCATGGACCACTGGCAATTCACCAGCCGGGGAGCCGGCTAGGGCGAGTGGCGACCCCAGCGCCGAGGCATCGCCCACGGCCGGAAGCGAGCCTGCGCTGCAAGCCCCAAAGGCCGCCCGCTGGGAAGGCGGGCCGATGACATAGGTGCGGTCATCCGGTTTTCCCTTGGAAAGGCGCGGGATCAGGACAAAAGCTTCACCGGAGGTCTCCGCACGATTCCCCGCGCAAAGCTCGGCGGTGAGCCCCTTGGTGGTCTGGGCTTTTTGGAAGGAGGGATCGCATTCCCAGATCAAAGTAGGCAGGCCGCTGGCGGGGTTTTTGGGCGTGCCACCGCCAAACGCCCAGAGGACCTGGTCTCCTGGCCGTCCGTCATCAACCGAGAGCTTTACAGTCATCCCGTTCCCTTGGGCCAGGGCTGCCACCTCGCACCGGATGCGCATGGACCCCAGGGACGAATCTGACATCTCCCATACGACCCGCCCGGGATGGAACCGCGTCTTGATGTTGTCGAATTCATGGCACCACTTGCTGGACCCGCCCCGAGCGTAGCCAAGGAGCAGCACGCCGTAACCATATTCCGAATCGATAAACCGCACCTGGGGTTTGTCGCCCGCCAGGGTCATCGCGGGGATATTCGGCGCATACAAAGGCCGGTTGAAAAAACGGGTTCCATTACGGCAGACCATCGCTCCGTTCTCCGCGGCGTAAATAGCCCCAAACTCGAAAGACCCGGCCACCGCCGAAGAAGCCGGCCGAATCTCCTTCGCGGCCGGGGGGCTTTGATTCTGGCCGCGGGCGGGGGTACCCAAGGCTAAAAAGAACAGGCAGGCGAGGCAGCAGAACTGCCCGGCATGGATAGTACCGAAAACAGCGCCAGGGCGGTAAGCATTGGTTTTCATGATTTGCCTATCTGGTTCAAAAGGTTCGGATGAGTTAGACACAGGTGAGAGCGGAAGGCAAGAACCGTGTGGTTTTCCGGTTTTGCTCGCACCGCGACAGAACCGTGTGGTTTTCAGTGGATTCTGGAAGCGACTCTCGATGAAAACTGGAGTCTGCCACCCTAAAAATCTCCAATAATCCGAAGTAAATACGGTTGAACGCCTGACTTTAGAGCCACCCCGGGAGCCTCCCTGCGGGCCGATCCGCTTTATCCGACAGCCAGCATTTTAAAAAAAGCGTTGGGAATACAAGTAAAATACGGAATGTTCACCGGTTTTGAAAACCGCGCCGGTGGAGAGGTGTGGAGGTCAAAGGCAGATGGCTCCTTGCTTTATTGGAAGATGTTAGGAACTAACAATTGGCAGCACCCAGGCAGAAATAAACCACACGATCCCCCTCGCCACCTGAAAACAACTGGGGGCAGATCCAGCAGCAGTATGGTCTGCCCCGACTCCAACTAACTTGACTATTCCTGGCGGCAGCTTGCCGCTCACCATTTTTCTCTGAGGCAAGGCTGGAGTTGATGTCCACCTTGCGCTGCTGCAAGGCAATATACACCCAGGCGGGCAAAAATGCAAATTGCCGGGCCCGATTTTTTTTCCCAGCGAAAGAGAGTCAGCCTGCGCGGGGAAGCCAGGTTGAGACGGGTTAAAATGAACCAACCCAGGCCATCGGCGAAAAGAATCCGGGACCGAAACGCCTCGGGGTTTTCCGGCGGGAGAGGCTCCATTCGGCGGTCATACGCCAAACATGCTACCGTCCCGTTATCAGATCAAGCATCGGTGGCGGTCCCAGTCCGCAGCAATTTAAATTCATGGCTGAATTCAAGAGGATTTTCGTCAGCCATTTTTGAGGAAAAGACCAAAATGGCGGACTGAGTCGGGTCCAGGATCGCTGATAAGGCATCCTGGAGTGCGAGCGGGGGAGCTTTAGGATCTGGAGGATTTTCCGGCAGCTTAAAATCCACCGGATTGAAGGTGGGATCAAGGTGGATCGTGATTATTTGACTTGTGTCTGCGGTGGTGAGACCATGCGGCCCAAGGCGTGAAAGATGACATCCTAACTCATGGCTTTTTGAACTGGCTTCCAGGGCGGCATGGTGGGTGGAGAACCCTTCCCAGCCGCCACCGGCAAGGCTCCTGCCCGTGGCTTATCCTGCTGGGTTTGGTAATGGCGCTGGCGGGATCTTCAGTGTCGGCCCAGGTAAAGATCACCGAGTTCATGGCGGCCAATTCCAAAACGCTTAAGGACGACTTCGGCGAATATTCCGATTGGATTGAGGTTTTCAATGCCGGGTCCGCTGCCGTCAACCTGCAGGACTGGGGGCTGACCGATAGCGCCGGCCAGCCCTTCAAGTGGCGCTTTCCCGGCACGAACCTGCCGCCCAAGTCGTTTTTGGTGGTGTATGCCTCGAATCGGGACCGCCGCCTGCCAGGCCAGCCGCTGCACACCAATTTCAAGCTGGATGCCGCGGGCGAGTATCTGGCGTTGGTCCATCCGGATGGCACGGCGGCCGCCGAATTTGCGCCCGCCTACGACCCTCAATTCGACGATGTTTCCTACGGCTATGGGGTCAGCAATGAAGGCCGGTTGCTGATTGGCACGAAGGCCACGGGCCGCGTGCTGGTGCCGGAGAGCGGGATTCAGGGCACCCTTTGGCTGGCCCCGGTATTCGACGATTCGGCCTGGCTTCCGGCCACTAACGGAGTGGGCTTCAAAGCGGGATTGAATGACGATCCCGGCGCGCTCTCCGCGTATGTGCTCGCCGATCATCCGGCGGCTTACTGGCGTTTTGAGCAGACCAATGAAACGAGCACCTTGAATTCCGGGTGGCAGGCAGCCGCGGCCAACGGCCAATTGCTCGGTGGGGTGATTCCTGGAGTTCCAGGGCCCGGCACTCCTGATTTCGGGGGATTCGAAGCCGGCAATCGCGCGATCCGGTTGAACGGCACGGGCGCCCGGGTGGAGGTGCCCTTCATGCCTGATCTGAATCCGGGTGGATCATTCACGGTGGAAGCGTGGGCAAAGCCGGCCAGGTCCGGAGGTGCGCCCGGCTGGATTTTTTCATCGCTGGATGTCGCCAATGGACGCAGTGGCTATGCCATCGCCCAGGATTACTCCGCCAAGAACCAATGGGAGTTCCGCCTGGGCGACGGCCAGGGGTATATAGCAATGGCTTATGGAGGCACGGTGGACACGAACCACTGGCAATACCTGGCGGGAGTTTTTGACGGCACGGCTGCCCGGTTGTATGTCAATGGCGCTTTGGCGGCCTCAGCCTCATTAGCCCGGCCGTTTGCCGCCAATACCGCCCAAAAAACGCTCATCGGTGGGCGGATTGATGCGGCCAATCCCTACTATTATGCCGGGGATGTGGACGAGGTATCGGTGATTTCCCGCGCTTTGACCGGCCAGGAAATCGCCACCCGCTACCAACGGGCGCTAAAAACCTCCGGGCAAGCCAGCGGTCCCACCTACGAGAACCTGGTGAGCACCGACCTCAGCGCCGGGATGGCCGGCCGCAGCGCTGCGGTTTACCTCCGCCTGCCCTTTACGGTGACCAACGCGGCGCCCGGGGACCGGCTTATATTGCGGATGAAATATGACGACGGCTTTGCTGCGTTCCTGAATGGGAACCTGGTGGCCTCCGCCAACGCTCCCGCCGAGTTGGTGTGGAATTCCACCGCGACGGCGCGGCACTCCGCCGAGGCGGCGGTGCAGTTCGAGGAATTTGACCTCAGCGACAAAATCAGCTACCTGCAGGAGGGAAGCAACGTGCTGGCCATCCAAGGATTAAATCTGGCTGCCACCAACAGTGATTTCCTCCTGCTGGTAGAATTGGAACATGCCAGCCAGGCGGGGTTTTTCGGGCAAACCCGCTACTTCCTGCAGCCGTCGCCGGGCAGTCTCAATGGAGCTGGCGCCAAGGATTTGGGGCCGATCCTCAGCCTGGCGGGACATCTGCCCCGCGTCCCCGGGACGAATGACAGCATCACGGTGACCTGCCGGGTGGCGCAGGCATTCGCTCCCGTCAGCCAGGTCAAACTCCATTGGCGGACGATGTTCAACACCCTCAGAGAAGATCCCATGTTCGATGACGGCCAGCATGGAGACGGTGCGGCGGACGATGGCGTTTTTGGCGCCAGCATACCCAACCGGGAAGGCAATGCCTGGACTTACTCCGCCGGGCAGATGGTGCGATGGTATGTGACGGCCGTGGACTCGCTCTCCCGGACGTCGCGCTGGCCCTTGTTTGAGAATCCGGCCGGCTCTGCCGAGTTCCTGGGCACGGTCATCCAGCCCGATTCGGTCACCAGCAAACTGCCGGTTTTCCACCTTTTCGCTCCGGCTTCCGTGCTGCAGCCCGGGCCGGTTACGCAGCAAATCGGGGCCGATTCCGAGCAGGGCGGCCGGGTGTCCTTGTATCATGACGGGGACTTTTACGACAACATCTACATGGAATTGCGGGGCAATACCTCGGCTGGGCTTAACAAAAAAGCCCATCGGCTGGAATTCAATGACGCGCAGCCGTTCCGCCATCCCGGGTCCGGCCTGCTCAGCCGCAAAAGCTCCCTGCTGGCCGAGGATCTGGATCCCGCCTATCTGCGACAGCACCTTTGTTTTTGGCTCCTGGAGAAGCAGGGTGTGCCCGCCCCGTTCGATTACCCGGTGCGGCTGCAGCTAAACGGGGCCTTTTACCAACTGGCTTTCCACAACGAGGTGCTCGGCGCCGAGCAATTGGACCGCCTGGGCTATGCCGCCTCCGGGGCCCTCTACAAGTGCGCCGGCCAGGTAAATCCTCAATTCAGCAGCACGGGAGGATTTCAGAAATTACTCCCCAAAACCAACCTGACCGCGCGAGTCGATTATCTGAAGCTGGCCAATGGCATCAACGAAACCAAGACGGAGGCGGTGCGGCGGGCTGCCGTGTTTGACCTGCTCGACGTGCCCGAGGTGGTCAATTACCTGGCGGGTGCGCGATTCTGCGCCGAAAACGACGATGTTTGGGCCAATATGTGCCTTTACTGCGACACCTATGGCGATGGGCTTTGGCGGGTCGTTCCCTACGATATGAACGCTTCCTGGGGCCAGCTTTACGGCGGCAGTTCCCCGTTGCAGGCAACCGTTGATAACAGTAAGAGCCACCCGCTTTATGGCGGCTCCCAGGTTCAGGAAGGGGGCAATTCCGCCTGGAACCGCATCTACGACGTCATCATCGCCTTGCCGGAAACCCGGGCCATGCTCCTGCGCCGCGAGCGCTCTCTGCTCGACCGCTGGGTGCTCCCGCCGGGCACCGCTCCGGAGAGCCTGATCCTGGAGAATTACATCAAACAGATGACGAACCTGATCAGCGCGGAGGCGGCTTTGGACCGGCAGAAATGGGGGTATTCGCCTTGGGCTCCCGGCAAGACCTTCGCCAACGGCATCTCCGATTTGTTGACCCAGTTTGTCGGGCCGCGCCGGACCCACTGGTACAAGACCCACTCCATCACCAACACCACCAAACCGATCGGCCTGGGCAATAACTTCAACGCCGGCATCCCGCTCACCCAGCCGGTCCAGCCGGCGCTGTCCTTCGTGGCGTGGGATTTGAACCCAGTGTCGGGGAACCAGGAGGAGGAATTTCTCTGCCTGACCAACGCAAATGCTTTTGCCGTGGACGTCTCGGGCTGGCGTTTGGACGGCGCCATCCGGCACACCCTCCAGCCGGGCACGGTCCTGCCGCCCGGAGGCGCATTATATTTATCCCCCAACGCGGTGGCGTTCCGGGCCCGGACCACGGGGCCCCGCGGTGGGCAGGGGTTGTTCGTTCAGGGGGGGTATCAGGGCCATTTAAGCGCCTGGGGGGAATCGCTCGCCTTGTCGGATGAAACGGGTCTGCTCATTGTCAACACCAACCTGCCAGGCCTGCCGACCCTGGCCCAGAGATGCCTTCGCATCACGGAGATCATGTATCATCCGGCTCCGTCACCGGGAGCCACCAACGATTCCCGAAGGTTCGAATATATCGAGTTCAGAAACATCTCCACGAACGAAACGCTGGACCTGGCCGGCATCCGGTTGGAGGGAGGCGTCGCTTTCAACTTCACGGCTGGCGCGATCAAAAAACTGCTGCCCGGACAGATGCTGCTGGTGGTGTCCGACACCAACTCCTTCGCGCAGCGCTATGGCGGCGGACTCAATGTGGCGGGGCAATTTGCCGGCACGCTGGAAAATGCCGGAGAAAAACTCCGGCTTTGGGATGCCTCGGGCGAAAAGATCCTGGAGTTTGCCTACGACCCCAAATGGCAACCGCTTACCGACGGCCCCGGATATTCCCTGGTAGTGGTTGATGAACTTGCGCCCCCTTCCGCCTGGGATCTTAAAACCAACTGGCGTCCCAGCAGCCATCCGCAAGGATCCCCCGGGGTGGTGGATCCCGCGCCGCCTGGCTCGCACGATCCCTTCCTGGCTGGTATTGCCCGCAATGGATCCACCGTGGAAATTTCGGTGGCCAGCCGGCCGGGTTTTTACTATGTCCTGGAATATAAAACCGACCTGCGGGAGGCGGCCTGGCTGCCGCTTCATCCGCCGGTGCCAGGGACCGGGGAAATTCTGGTATTAACCGATGTAACCGCGCCCGGGAGTTGCCGTTTTTATCGCATTCGCGCCGAATAGGGTCCAAGCCGTGCCCAAGCCATAGGCGCAGGCAAGGACTTCCCGAGGTTGGAAGGCGCCCACCGCCCGGCACCTTTCGCTTTCCCAGTCAGGCCCTTCCATGGGTTGTGTCGCAATGGGCCGACTGGAAGATCCGGCATTCCACCGCCGAAACCATCTCCCAGGCAACCTCCGAACCCGGATGTCCGGCCAGGATTTAGCCCCCAGAACCGGCAGCGCCAACACCAACCCTGGAGGTTAAGGGGTTACCCCCGTTTTGAGAATTCACCCACCAGACCTTTTGCGTTGGCGCCAGACCTCACTGTTTTATAGCGCGATAACAGCCTTTCCCGCTCAAGTTGGTAAACCGGGCCAAACCGAAGGTGTCAGTACGGACTATCTCTACGGTTTGCCAGGAACCGGCCATCCCAGGAGTGGCCGAAAATTGCAGAGACCAGGTTTGGGCAGGGCCAGCCGAGAGGATGATGTTGAACCCGCCAGCCGATGCATAATAGTCGATGAACACCCCGGTACCGGAGGGCGAAGGGCTTAACTTGAAGACGGTGCCTTGGTCAAAAAAACCGCCAAACTGAGTAGCCCCATAGAGCGCACCGTCAGCCCCGGCCAGCAGGGAAGACTTCGGATTCCGGCCATCTTCGCCGCTAAACTGGTATAATACGGTGTAACCGCTGCCATCCGTGTTCAGCTTGAAAACCGTTCCCATGCCGTAGGTGGAAGCCGGGTTGGTGATGCCTCCGTATTGCGTTGTGCCGTAAAGCGCGCCATCCGGCCCTTGAATGAGGCTGGAGGGATTGACTGGCTGATTCGCTACGGTTGGAAAGCCGTGAATTACCGAGAAACCCGAGCCGTTGGTGTTCAGTTTGAAGACGACGCCGGCCTGCCCTTGTGTTCCCCCCGCAAACGTCGTCCCGTAAAGCATCCCATCGCTTCCTTGCATCAAAGCGGCCTTGTAATACCAGCCATTGGGTCCATCGAAGTGGTGCAGCACCTCGTAGCTTGAACCATCGGTTTTGATTCTATACACCGTTCCCGCATCATGGGTTCCACCCCAGACCGTATCTCCATACAGCATACCGTCCGCGCCGAGGATCAGGCCGCTGGTGGTAGATTTACCGTCCGATAGCCCACCGGAAAAATCATGCATGACTTGAAAACCGGTACCATCCGGGTTGAGCCTAAAGACCGTCCCCATGTCCTTTGCGCCCCCTCCTCCGGCGGACCCGAACAATGTTCCATCCTTGCCCTGGATCAGACTGCAGGTCAGACCGAAGCTCAGGGTGCTCATTTTGAACAAGTCAGCATACCCGTTTCCGTCCAATTTGAAGATGTAATCCCCGTTCATTCCATAAATCGCCCCTTGGAGGCCAAGAACCAGGCCCGCACTTAGTCCGTAGTTTGCCGAATAGTAAGACAAGGCACGCTGCTCTGAGCCATCCGACCGGACGGAAAACAAACACGCACCCATACTGGTATTGCTGCCCAGAGCAGTGGTGCCATATAACACGCCAGGACTGGCCCAAACGAGCGGCGTAGTGCCGCCAACGCCCGGCAGCCGGGGTGAGCCGAAGACCATGAGCTGCTGGTAATTGGTTTGCCCACCCACCCCCACCCAGCCGAGGGTGAGTGCCGTGAGGAACACCGCCAACCTGATTCCGGTCTGTCCTCTGGGACTGGAGTGGGGAAATTGATTCAAACTCATGCATAGACCTTTCCAATGAAATCAAAATAGGAAACCAATCCAAGGCTGGCCCCGGCTTTTTCCGGCCTGCGGAAGGCAGCAGGCCATGGTTTAAAGGTTCGTCTCATTTAACGCATCATCAGAGGGGACTACCCACGGTTGCGGGCAAACTTTTGGCCACCCACCCCCAATGAGCCTTGATCGTCTTATATATCGCATAAGGGGCTATAATGTGCAATGGTTTTCTGCAGTTTCATCCAACTTATAATGGCAGCCGCGAGGAGAACTCAGCGGCCCCTGAACGGCGGAGCCACCCCTGATCCAGTCCATCCCGTTTGCAGAGTGACTGGTGCAGCAAAGGAAAGGGAGTAAATCCATCTTCGGCGGCGGTTGCCTGGGCGATCAACTCCCGGGTGCCCACCCAGGTTCACCGGGGAGGATTGCGCCAAGGTCCATCCCAATGACGCCACCGCCCCTGCCTGTTTTTTGGATCAAGGCACTCCTCCTTCACCAACGATCCTGCACGCATCGGCACTCGTGGCTGGCTTGGCGGCCGGTTCGATATTCCCCCTTCGGCAGGTCAGGATTTGCTGACTGCGGGAATCCGGCCAAAGGGCTGATCCGGGCTTCGCAGTGCCAAAATACCCTAATTTTTCAATTAAGTCGTGATGGGGAAATACCGATAATACAGCCTGGAGATCGAATTGTTTAAAAAGAGTGCAATCCAAACAGTGCCGCTGGTCCTGGTAGTGGATGATGTTCCCGCCAACCTGCAAATGGTGGGAACCATGCTAAAGGATGAAGGGGTGGAAATTGCCATGGCAACCAACGGACCAGAAGCTCTGGCGGCCGCCGAGGCCGACCCGCCCAGCTTGATTTTATTGGACGTGATGATGCCCGGCATGAATGGCTTTGACGTTTGCCGAAAACTCAAACAAAACCCTTCGCTGGGTTTGGTGCCGGTGATCTTCCTGACGGCTTGCTCGGATACCGACGATGTGGTTAAAGGCTTTGCGGCGGGCTGCGTGGATTATGTCACCAAACCATTTCGGGAAGCTGAACTCAAGGCAAGGGTCCGAACGCAACTCCAACTGCATCAATTGCGGAGCCTGCTCCCCATTTGCATGCATTGCCACAGCATTCGGGATGAAACCGGTTCCTGGGAGCGCGTGGATGTTTTTATTAGCGAGCGAGTCGGTGTGTCTTTTTCGCATGGCCTATGTCCCCAGTGCCTGAAGAAACACTATCCGGGCTATACCGAGGTATAAGGGGGGTGGCTGGACCTTGAACTGCATATGGAAAATCCCGGCAACCAATTCACGCTCAGGCGTTTGTCGCGCATCAAGTTGATTTATGGCTTTGCCCTGAGTTTCATCGCCATCACGCTGGTGACCTCGTCGGCCATCATGCATTACGCGATTCAGAAGAATTCCAACGATGCCAGGGTCATCAATCTTTCCGGACGGCAGCGCATGCTCAGCCAGCGGCTGACCAAATGTTGCCTGGCCATGCTGTATCAGCCACAGCCGGAAAAGCTGGAACTGCGGATCCAGGAGTTGAAAGAATCCTTGGAGGATTGGATTCGCGCTCACCAAGGCCTGCAGTTTGGCGATGAGGGTCTTGGCCTGCCTTCACGGCAACAATCCCAGGAGATTACAGCCCTGTTTGCCAAAGCCACCCCACACCACCAGGCCATGGCACGGGCGTTTTCCGCTTTGTTGGAAACGGTCGAAAAAGGCCGGTTTCGAGTCGAGCTGGCCACGGCCGCCGCGGACGAAGTTTTGGACCACGAGCAAAGCTTTCTCAAGTTCATGGATGAGATCACCTATCAATTCGACAAGGAAGCGCGGGAACGGGTGAGCACTCTAAAGCATCTGGAAACGGGCATCCTGGCGATCGGCCTGGCCATTCTGCTGTTTGAATTTTGGTTTGTTTTCAAGCCCTCCATCCACCAGCTCAGTGTCACCATCCAGGAACTTCTAACCAGCCGTCAAGCGCTGGAAACTGCCAATGGCTCCTTGGAAAACTCACTGGCGGAGTCCCGCCGATTAGCGGAGCTGGCCCAGTCAGCGAACCGGGCGAAAAGCGAGTTTTTGGCCAATATGAGCCACGAAATCCGCACGCCCATGAATGCCATTATCGGCTTCTCGGAAATCCTGTTCCAAATGCTCGAAGACCCCAAGGCCAAGGAATATGCGCAAACGATCCGCAAGGCCAGCCAGGCGTTGCTCCGCCTCATCAATGACATCCTGGATCTATCCAAGGTGGAGGCGGGGAAGCTGCACATCATTCCCACGGCTTTCAACCTGCACCAGCTATTGGCCGATTTGAAACTGATATTCGTCCACAAAACCAAGGAAAAGGGGCTGGAATTACACATCGACGTGGATCCGGAGCTGCCCAAGGCGGTGGTGTTGGATGAGGTGAGGCTGCGCCAGATTTTGCTCAATCTCGTAGGCAACGCGATTAAATTCACCGATCACGGCCAGGTGACCGTGCGGTTGCGGGTGAGGATGTTGGATTGTCTTAGCAAGTTCAGGCTCCAGGTTGAGATCGCTGACACAGGCATTGGCATCCCCCATGAGGAAAAAGCACGGGTCTTCTCCGCTTTTGAGCAGCGTCTGAACCAGGACCATGCCAAATACGGTGGCACGGGATTGGGCTTAACCATTTCCCGCCGACTGGCCGAACTGATGGGGGGCGCCTTGTCAGTAGCGGATAATCCAGAAGGGCGTGGCACTGTTTTCACCCTGGTTCTGGAGGAGGTGCCAATCGCTGCCGGGTATAAGGAAACCCCGGAGGAAGCCGATGCCAGCCACCAGCTGCGATTCGAACGGGCGGTGGTCCTGATAGCGGACGATATCGAGGTGAACCGCCAACTGCTGCGGACTTACCTGGAGGGTTACCCGTTTGAATGCCTGGAGGCGGCGGATGGCCAAATGGCGCTAGATCTGATCCAGAAGCACCGGCCAAACCTGGTTTTGACTGATTTTAAGATGCCGGTCATGGACGGCTTGGAAGTGGTTAAAGCGGTTAAAGCGGATGCGGACCTCTGCCGCATTCCAGTGGTGGCGGTAACGGCCTCCCTGATGGGCATCCAAATTGAACAATGCCGCACAGTTTTTGACGGTTTATTGACCAAGCCGCTCAGGAAAGGCGATTTGATTAAAGAAATGGCCCGGCATTTGCCACACGAGGTGGTGGAAGCGCCGAAAAGTGTGGAGGCGGAAAGTCTCGTGCAGGTGAATGAACAAATGGCGCAGGTGAAGGACCTGCCCGCTTTGGCCAAAGCCTTACGCGGCCATTTGAATGGCGAGTTCCAAATGCTGCTCACCTCGTTGCGCACCAGCCGGGTCAAAGCCTATGGGGAAACCATCGCCAGGCTGGGGCGGGATCATGAGGCCGTTTTCATCGAACAGTCAGGCCTGCGGCTGATAGCCGGAGCCGCCAGTTTCGATGTCGTGAAAATAAAAGCGGAACTGGACCATTTTGCCACTTTGGCCAGGCAGGTGGAAGCAGCCGCCGCTTCGGTTTTTGCCTGTCCATGAAAAGGCCAGCCCAATATCAGTTCCCCAACCATGATGGTAATCCCCAATAAGGCCGCCATTCCCATAATCCCGGCAAATCCTCATACCAATTCCTTTTTGTGAATCGGCCAACTTCCATCGTCAACCAAGGCCTGGATGATTCAAAACCTCCCTCCAAGCGCCACAGGTTTTCACCCGCGCATGGCTGCAAATACCAGCCAGGGATTTCCATGAGAAAATCGACTTGGGGAAGCCCCGGCCCGGATCATCACCAAACCCAGGCCCGTAAGGAAGGTTCCACCTGCCCCAGACCCCGGCGGCAGGTGATTTGACTGGCGCATAAGACCGATCGACAATCCGATCGATGGGCCTGAATCCGGGCTGATTTGGAATGTAGTGATCTTCCGGAGTTTTCAGGCGTTGAATTTGAAGGGAATCAATTTTGCATATTACCAGGCCTTGCACAGTGCGGTGGCCAAACGGCGATACCGGTTTTTGGACAACCGGTTTCATTGGCGGGCCAGGCTGATGTTCGAGGTCACGGCTCAACCGTGATGGCGAACAGGAACGGAGCGGCGGTTCGCATTATCGAGGAAATAAAATTGATAGGCGCTATAGCCTTGTTGGGATGGGGGGGTATACTACTCAGTCTTGGCTGCGGGTTGAGCCGCCTTAAATACTGCATCCAGAATTTCTCGTTCCTTTTGGGTCCATGATGCTGAAGCTGCCTCTTTTATTTCATCGACTGTTTTCCAACCGGCGGTTTTCTGAGCTTCGCGGAATTGTTGAAGCGCTTCTTCTT
>CAIMWS010000350.1 GCA_903845125.1 uncultured Verrucomicrobiota bacterium | reverse complement strand
TAACGGCTGCAATAACTTTCGTCCAACCCTTCCGTCAGCTTGTGACGGCTGGCCTTTAAGCTGGCCAATTCAGCCACCAGTTTTTCCTCGCGCACCCGCAAATCTGCCAATTGGGCACTAACCACTTTGCCAATTTCGTTGTGAGTTGCCGTGCTGGCCTGCACCTGTTTGCTGATGGCTTCGGCTTGTTCCATCAATTCCAACTCGCGGTCCTCGCGCTGGCGGATCGATGCCTTGCAGGTCTCGATCTCATGGGCCAGGGCACGGTATTCGTCATTTTTCTTGGTCTGGTATTGCTGGAGAGAATACTTTTGAATCTGCTGCTGAAAGCCATCAACCTCCAACTCCAATTGTTTCCGAGCCGACTCCAGCTGTTTGAACTGGTTTTTCACCGTTTCCAACTGGGCCTGATTAGCCGCCACCTTGTCATTAAGCACCTGGCGTTGCTGCACCATGCCGCTCAACTCCGCCTCCACACCCAGGATTTTGCGATCCCGATCCTGTAACGTCAGTAACTGTTTGATGACTTGGTCCATGTCTGCCATTTCTGCTCTTTGAGCCAAACTAGTGAGCCCGACCTGACAAGTCAATGCAAGGTTCAACGACACCCGGGAATGCACCACGCGTTTCCTGTCCGGAGACGCTGCCGCAGGCAATCAATAAAATTGACCTCGGCCCAACATATTGCTACGAAGATCCACATGACACTCGACACGAAAAGGCGGTTCCGCTGGATTACTCTGCGGCCAACAACCAACCGTTTCTTTCACCCCTATTTCCCGGGCATTCTGGCCGGATTCGGGGTTTTGATGACTACCTTGGCCGTCGCCAATCTGCAAGCCGCGGAGGGCACTACCAATGCCCCGCCTGCCTCACCCGGGACCAATTCCCTAGGCAGTGCGCTCGAAGCCAAGCCCACCGATAAAAAAGCGACCAAGGAAGTTGATATCCGGACCGAATGCAAGGTTCTGGAAGATGTGTTTCGACGGCGGACCATGCTGCATTACCTGAAAAACGCGGAAAAAGAGGCCAAAGATGCAATTTTCAAATCCTTGGATCCGCGATCATCCGCCGCCATCAAGGAGCTCGTCGAAAAGGAAAAAAACTCTGTCGAACTGGATTATCATTTTGTCGAAAAAATCAAAAACTGCGAGCAACGGATTTTGGGCAAGCTGCGCACGGACAAATTCCAAGGCATATCCGACCTTTTGGAGGCGGTGTCAAAAAAGACCCATCCCGTTTCGGCGGGTTTTGCGAACTTGATGACTACCGTCGATTTGAACTTGCGCTACGCGCTTCGGCGGGGGGTGGTGGAAATGGACGACGCCTTCAAAGAAACCGTACGGAAGCTGACCGCCGAAACCCACCGGGTACAGGGTACCGCCGGTTTCTCGATGGCGGAATTAGCCAAAGCGGTATGGAAGGAAACCAAACCCGATGATTTCCCGGCCCAGTGGCTGGATCCCAGTTCGGAAATCATCTCCTTCGAGTTCGGTCCGGTACCGGAGTTCAAGGAGTTTCCGTTGGTTAACCTGGCGGCCGCCACCCAGGAAGATTTATTGAAAGTGCCGGAAGTGGAGATTGAGATCGCTGAAGCCATCCTGGCTTACCGCAAGAAAAACGGCCTCCAAGGAGCTGAAGAATTGCGGTTGATTGACAAGATCCCCGCCCACCTCTTGGAACCGCTTCAATCCCTTTGCACGGTCAGCCGGGGAACCGCCCCTCCGCCCAAGAAATCCTGGACCGTCATGGTGTATCTCAACGCCGCCAATAATCTGGAGCCTTTCGGTATCGAGGATATGAATGAAATGGAAACCGTGGGCTCCGACGCCAATGTAAATATCGTCGTCGAATGCGCCCGGTTCAGGGGCAAAGCCACTCAACGCCCCAATCCCGCCTACCTCAGCAATCCGTTCACCGAATTTGGCGGCACTTTTTATTGGGGTCTCGACAACTCACCTGGCACCCACCGCTACTATATTCTTAAAGACGATGATAAAGTGCGCATCCGCTCGGTGCTTTTGGGGAACGTGGGGGAAACCGATGCGGGCCGTCCGGAGCCATTGGCGGAGTTTGGCCGATGGGCGGTCGATAATTTTCCGGCTGATCACTATGCCCTGGTGATCTGGAATCACGGCGCCGGGTGGTCCGGGGTTTCCTACGACGATAATACCCACCATGGGATGGACATGCCCGATGTTCGCCAGGCCTGCGAAAAAATCTGTGAGGCGCTCAAAAAGCGGAACAAAGAGAAAATCGACGTGCTCGATTTCGATGCATGCCTGATGGCCACTCTCGAAGTCGCCTTTGAATTGAAAGATACCGTCGATTACCTGGCCGCTTCCCAGGAAGTGGAGCCCGGCGAAGGCATGCAATATGCCGACTACCTCAAGTGGCTGACCACTTATCCCGAAGCCTCCGCCCCATCCCTCGCCAAAGCCATGGTGGACACCTACGTGAAATCCTACGCCCCCGGCGGCTCGCAAACGTCCAAGGATTTTTGGGCGGGAGGTGAAACCAAATCCGCCATTCGGTGCAGCCAGGCGCCGGCTTTAAAAAACGCTGTGGAAGACGTGGCCAAATTACTCCTTGCCAAATCCGACCTGCTGGGAGACCTGGCAGACCAGCTGGTGCGGGACTCCCGCCGCTTTGGCCGCCTGGTGGATATCCACGATTTTTTCCAAAAAGTCTCGGACCATTACAAAAACGACCAACCGCTCAAGGAAGCGGTGGCGAAAGTCAAGGAATTGATCGGGTATCCGGAGGAGGGCAAAGACCACCTGATCAATGAAGTGCTTATTTCCCGGCGCACCCCCGGTTCGGTGATTTGGGGTTTCAATGGTTGGTCGGCGCCTCCGCGAAACCTGGCCCCTTTTGTGAGCAATGCCCGGTTTGCACGCACCCCCCTCTTCGGCCCGGATGAGAAGAGCAATTATGTGGCCCGCATCAAATTCCCCCCGATGCTGCAGAATCCTAAAACCGAGAAACTGGAATTCGTGAAGGAAATCAATTACCGCTTTGATGACGACTCCGATAAGCGGTCGGTGACTAACTTCCAGAATACCACTTTCACCGCCAGCTTCCCCGCTTCGGCCATGGTCGCCGCCGAAGGCCACAATGTCGGTGGCAACCGTTCCCACGGGCTCTCGCTTTATTTCCCGGCTTACCTGGGGTTCGATCCGAATTACCGGCGGCTGCGTTTTGCGGAAGGATCCTCCTGGGCGGCACTGTGCGAAAAGTTCCCCATCAAACGCCTCGAGAAACCGGAATCCATCGCCTTGCTGGGCCTGAACCATTTGACCCTGGCGGACCGGGAAAAATTGGGCGCCGTGACCATTGCCGAGGAACTGGAAAAAGCGATGAACCGGTTTGACTGCAGTTCCCGGTTCACCAACGATCTGGCCATTCTCAAACGGAAGGCTGACGCCATAAAAGATCCGCGCATCTACGGCGAGGATTGGGCGGAGGCCCTGGCCCATTATTTGAAGGGGGTGGTCATCATCGATAACACGACCGGAGGCGAAGCGGCGGGCGGCATGGGCCGGTTCTCCATCGGGGGTGTGGGGCCTGAAAGCCGCGATATTCTGCGGCATTTGAGCGCTGGCGGATGCGTGCTGCTCGGCACCGGTGGCGCCACTCGGGCCACTTGGGATTTGCCCTTGTATCGGGACACCCTCGGCCTGGAATACGTTCGGACCTGGAACCGGGGTTATGTCTTTAACCTGGCCGGCGCCAAAGAAGCCAAAAAAGAGGGCTATGAAATCGAAACCGCTCGCAAAGGGGACTCCCTGACCGTGGTGGCTGCCCGGCCCAATTCCACGGGGGTAACGCCCTTTGCCATCCTTCCCGACGGCCAATGGCTCGGGGCCAAAATCGAACGCCAGCATCCGGTTACCGGCAAGGCCTTCCGCGCCATAGTTCTGGGATTCTACCTGGCGGATATCAAAGGTGACGAAGCCCGGCGAACCGTCATCAAAGAAGCCCTGGCCTTTTTGGAGGGGGACACCAGCGCTTCCTCCGGGCCAGCCAAGGCCACCGGAGAGTAACCACCCGCAACCAGGAATCAAAAAACGTCATGGCAGAAACGACGGCAAACCACGGCGGTCCGCCCAAACTGGCGCGGGTATTGGGGCTGCCCGCCCTGGTCATTTACGGCATCATCCTGGTCCAACCCACCGCTCCCATGCCTCTTTTCGGAGTGGCCAGCCAGAAAGGCGGGGGGCATGTAGTGACCACGCTACTCTTCGCCATGGTGGCGATGCTTTTTACGGCCATCAGCTATGGGCGCATGGCCGCGGCTTATCCCAATGCAGGATCTGCATATACCTACGTCGGCCGCGAACTGCATCCGGCCCTCGGCTACCTGACCGGTTGGGGGATGTTCTTCGACTATATCATGAACCCGATTATTTGCGTGGTCTGGTGCAGCAAGGCAGCGGGAAACTTTTACAATGCCATTCCCTTCCCAGGGTGGGTAGTGTTTTTCGCGCTACTGTTTACCTTGCTGAACCTGCGCGGCATCAAGGCCAGCAGCCGAACCAACGCCTTGGTCGCCGTGGGATTAGGGGTGGTGATCTTATTGTTTTTCCATGCGGCCATTCGTTACCTGGCCGGACACTCCCTCGAACCCGCGGTCTGGACCCGGCCATTTTATGATCCGAAAACATTTTCCTGGCAGGCGGTCTCCACCGGCACTTCCCTGGCGGTGCTGACTTACATCGGCTTTGACGGCATTTCCACCCTCTCCGAGGAAGTACATAATCCGCGACGCAACATTCTGCTGGCCACGGTGCTGACTTGTCTCTTCACGGGTATCATGGGCGCTCTACAAGTCTATACGGCGCAGTTGATCTGGCCGGACTACACCTCCTACCCGGATGTAGACACCGCCTTCAGTTACGTGGCTGGGCGCGCCGGCGGGCAATGGTTGTTCTACGTCGTGAACGGAGCCCTGCTGGTGGCCTCCATCGGGTCGGGCATGGGCGCGCATTTGGGAGCCGGCCGGTTGCTGTATGGCATGGGCCGCGATAACGCCATCCCCCGTTCCTTTTTCGGCGTCCTCAATCCACGGACCCATATTCCCAGCAATAACATCATCCTGGTTGGAATCATCACCTTGGTGGGTGCCTTATGCATCAAATATGACCTCGGAGCAGAACTGCTGAATTTCGGGGCTTTCGTGGCCTTTATGGGGGTGAACGCCGCCGCTTTTTTCCGCTATTTCGTGCGTAATCCGGAAAAAAAGTTCTGGAGCTTTGCCCCGCCCGTGGGTGGTTTTGTGATCTGCTTTTACATCTGGCTCAATTTGAGCAAGCCAGCCTTGGTCGCAGGCTTTTCCTGGCTGGCGGCAGGGATCATTTATGGCGCGTGGAAAACGCAAGGCTTTAAGCGGACGATCGAGTTCGCTGAGGTGGCCGAGGAGACCCCCGGCAAACCGCAAACTTTACAGGAGTGAAATCCCCCGGATTTGTTAAATAGAATATGGAAAAACTAGCGATCCTGGGGGGCGAACCGGTTCGCCGGAAACCGTTCACCCCCTGGCCACAATACACGGCGGCCGATGTCCAGCGGCTGACCCAAGTAGTGGAATCCCGCCATTGGGGAGGGTTCCCGTTGCCCACCCCGCTGGCGGCGGAATTCAGCGAACGCTTTGCCGCGGCTCATGGAGCCAAATACGGTCTGCCGCTGGCCAATGGCACGATCGCCCTCTTCGCCACCCTCCAGGCGCTGGGCCTGCGTTTCGGGGAGGAAGTGATTGTCCCGGCCTATACTTGGGATGGTTCGGCCACGGCCGTTCTGTTTGCCGGCGGAGTGCCGATTTTCGTGGATGTGGATCCGGATACCTATTGCCTGGACGTGCAGTTGGTGCGCCAGGCCATCACGCCCCGCACCCGCGCCATCATGCCGGTGCACCTGGCGATGCGGTTCGCCGATATGCCCGCTTTGAGGGCCCTGGCTGCGGAACACAAACTGGCCTTGATCGAAGACTGCGCCCATGCGCACGGGGGCCTATGCCATGGCTTCGGGGCGGGTGCCGCCGGTGATGCCGGCTGTTTCAGCTTCCAGGAAAGCAAATTGATGACCTGTGGCGAAGGCGGCCTGGTGCTCACCTCCCGGCTCGATCTTTACGAGGCGCTGCAATCCATCGTCAATTGCGGGCGCCCCAGCCTGACCGATCAATACCAGGCCAAAATGCTGGGCTCGAATTACCGCCTGACCGATCTGCAGGTGGCGATGTTGATCGGCCAATTGGACCGGCTGCCGGAGTTCCGCGCAAAACGGACCGCACACGTCGCCATCCTGGATCGCGAATTGGCGCGCATCCCCGGGATTCGTCCCCTGCCCCCGCAGCCTGGATTAACGCAACAAACCATATATCATTACGTCTTCCAATATCGCCCGCAGGGACCAGCCCCCAGCCGCGATCTCTTCGTAGCGGCCATCGAGGCCGAAGGCGTTCCGTGCGACGGCCGTTTTTACGAACCGGTTTACCGCAGCGACCTTTTCTACGCCACCCCGGACAATTGCCCACAGCTGCGGATCGACCGCGCCAAACCGGTCAATTACGCCACAGATTTCAGCTGCCCGGTGGCCGAACGCGCCGCCTACCAGGAATCCGCCTGGCTGCCGCAGTTTACCCTGATCGGCGACGAATCCGATGTCCAGGATGTGGTCCGGGCCATCGCCAAAGTGGCCGCAAACCTCGAGACTTTGGCCAAGGCGAATCCCAACCTGGCCGGCAAAAAAGCCCAGAGCCGCGCCACCCGCGCGGTCCTGGAGCGGCAGAAAAACTACTAAGCGGCAGGCGCACCACGGATCATGGCCCCGGCCGAAAAGGGGGGCCCGCTTACTCCCCACTCCAGGTCTGGTTAAAAAACTTTTCGGAGTGATCCACGCACGCCACAGCCTGGATGGCGGCTTTGGGATTGGCATAGGTAATGGGATTGGGCGAGGCGTAATTGCGCATCCGGCATCCCACCAGGCTGATGGTCAAATGCTGGCTCCCCCGCACGAGCATGAAATCCTGGGATTTCCCCAAATTGCTGAGCGCGCCATTGCCACCCGAAAAGGATTCCACATTGGCCAGCGCCGTATGCCCCTGCCCTTCCACAATAATCGGGTGAATATCTTCCACCGCGGGGCCGGTGTTGGCGATGATCGAGCCTTGCGCGATCTGCCAATTGCGATTGAAGGTGCTGTCGCCGAGCTTGTGGAGGCCGACGGTTACACAATCCAGGTTGAAGTTGGACAACTGGCCGTACGTGGCGGGCCCCAGGTAAATGCCACCGTAAACGCCAAAGGTGAAAAGATCCATCATCTGGGCATTGTCAGTGTGGTTGATGGCATAAGTGAAAGTTTTGCGCGCGACCACGGAATCGACGACCGACCGGCTATACCCGCCCTTGATGAATCGCTGATTGGAGGGATTGACGTGGCAGTGCAGGATGCGGGGGATGTCGTAGCAATAATCGATGCGGATGAATTCGCCTCCCAACGGATAGCCATAGCAATGCTCAAATAGTATCTGCTCGCAGGGACGGGACCGGCTGGAGTTAAAATCCATCGCCATGAATTCACCGAAAAACGTGAGGCAGGACAAAGTCACCCCCTGCGCGGCTTTGTTTTTGGCCACTTGAATGGTGGGGGGATAGGGAATGATTTTGGCGGGATCATTCAGTGGCTGGCGCGGATACCAGAATTGAATGCCCCGGATCTGGGTCGCGGATTCCACCACGATAAAGGGCTGGGTTTCATCCTCGATCCGCAAGACGCTGCCCACCGGCTGCGCTTTTTCCGGGTGCCGCGTGCCCCGCCCGACCGGGCCTTGGGCGCCGATCAACGAAGCGTTCATCTTCAACACCAAGCCACCCGCCACCGGGTAAGGTTCATCCGTCGGCTCCACATACAAAGCGCCGCCCACCTTGGCCGCCCAATCGATACCCTGCTGGAGATGATCCCGATTCAACTCCGGCGAATTGGACGCCAACACCCCGAATTCCCGAATGCTTTTGAATGGCTGACCGGCCGCATCCGCCCCGGCCACCACTGCCTGAATGGCAATCCAGGCAACCAAAGTTGCGCAATTTAATTTGTTCATGGGGTTCACGGTAAAGGAGGATTTGGGGACAGGCGAGCCTTTTTGGAAATCCGCGAGCGGGTTCGCGGGATCCTTGTGTCGGCAAAGCGATGCGTCGCTGGCGGTGCCTGGTTCGCGAAACCAGGATCCCCCCCTCCTCCCCCCGCCACGGCTGGCACAATTTATCCCCTGGCAGCTACCCCCTCCCGGGCAACAAAACCTTGGGCGCAATTGACCCTATGGCCCGGCCAGCGTATGATGCCAAACCATGACCAAGCTCGAGGAACTCCTGGAACAAGCCGAGGATAAAACTCTCGAATTCCGCCGCGACTTGTCGCTGCCAGACCAACTGGCCCGGACTTTGGTGGGATTCGCCAACAGCGCCGGAGGACGGCTGATCATCGGGGTATCCGAAGCCACCCGGCAGGTGTGCGGCGTTGCCGATCCGGTCGCCACGGAGCAACAAATTGCCCAATGGACCAACGAATACATCGAACCCCGGCTGCTGCCCGAATTGCGCACCGTCCCCTGGCATAAAACCCACGTGGTGGTGGTGCGGGTCTTTCCCAGCGCCAACCGGCCTCACTTCGTAAAAGCCCTGGGTTCCCCCAACGGCATTTACGTGCGGGTGGGGGCGATCAACCGCCGGGCCGATTTTGCCCAAGTCGAGGAGTTGAAACGGGTGGTTTTGGGGCGGACCCATGACGAAGAACCACTGCCCGAAATCAGCCTCGAAGCGCTCGACCTGCGCACCCCGTCCACCCAATTCCCCCAACTGAAAAACTTCAAGCCCGCCGATCTCCGCGCCCTGGGCCTGACCGCGTGGTTCCAAAAAAAGGAAGTTCCCACCATTGGCGGCGTGCTGCTGTTTGGGGTCAACCGCCTGGCTTTGTTTGCGGATGCCTTGATCCGCGCCCAACGCTATTCCGGCAAAAATCGCGCCGAGCCGATGGAAAATACCGAGATCCGCACCTTTCCCATCCTGGCTGTGGACGAAGCCCTGGGATTTGTGAAAAAACACGCCCAAACCACTCCGACGGACGAATGCGACTATCCCCTGCCCGCCGTGCGTGAAGCCATCATCAACGCGCTTTTGCATGCGGACTACAGCCAGCGCGGTTTCCCGATCCAGGTTTCCCTTTATGAAGACCGCCTGGAAATCGACAATCCCGGAACCCTGGTGCCTGGCCTGACCATCCAGGAAATTTTCAGCGGCGCATCCAAATTGCGCAACCGGGTCATCGGCCGCCTTTTCCAAAAGCTCCGGCTGGTGGACCATTGGGGCACCGGCGTGGGCGCCATGGTAGCCGCCTGCTGCCAGGCAGGTTTGCCCGAACCGCAACTGGAGGAAATGGGTTCCGGCTTCCGGCTCACCCTGCGCCGCGAAAAAATCGGCCAGCCGGAACTGGGCGGCATCAACAATTCCATCCTGCAATTCATCGCCAATAATCCGGGCGCCACGACCTCTCAAATCGCCGCCAAAATCGGCCGCACCACCCGGGTCACCCGCGAGCGGCTCGCCCACCTGGTTTCCCTGGATTTGATCATGGCGGTGGGCAGTAGCCCGCACGATCCCAAGCGCGCCTTCTTCCTCGCCTGCCGGTGAGCGGCATCCTGCTTTCCCGAAGATTCATCCTCCGGATCCGCTTGGCACGACCCATCCACCCGCACCGCGGTTGCCGGGCGGCTGCACCTCACTGGGGCGGCAAAACCTGCACCATAAGCCCGGAGGCGGCAGGGTGGGAGTGGAAAACTCGGTGGTTTGCCTTCCGGTAGTCTTCGGGCTTGGCCGTCGGTATGTTCACAAAAGTTTGCGGGTTGCGGTCCACCAACGGGAACCAGGAACTCTGCACCTGCACCATGATCCGGTGGCCGGAGCGAAAGGTGTGGCAGATGTCCGCCAGGGTGAACTCCAACCGGGTCAACTCCCCGGGCTGGAAAGGCTCGGGCTTCTCCCAGCTGTTCCGGAATTTGCCCCGCATCACATCCCCCCGCACCAATTGCTGGTACCCCCCCAGCTTCACATTCGCTGGATTGGGTTCCGGATTGGGAAAATCCCCGGGATAAACATCCACCAATTTGACCACCCAATCGGCGTCGGTGCCGGTGGTCGAAACGTAGAGGGTGGCGCGCAGCGGCCCGGCGCAGGTGAGGTCCGAATCGAGCGGCCCGGTTTCATAGACCATCACATCCGGCCGGCGGGCGGCAAACCGCTGATCCTCCACCGGGTAGGCATGCGCATAGCCGACTGAGGGATCGAGCGAATACGGCACCGGCTTGGCCGGATCGCTGATGAACTCATCCCACACCCCGCCCTCCTCTTCCGGCGGTGGATCGAAGGACAAACCTCCGGCGGCCCGGAAATAAAGCGTCCTGGTGGCGGCTTGGGCGGGGGGCCAGGCGTCAAACTGGCGCCAACGCTGCGTGCCGGTTTCGAAGATGGTCGCTTCCGCGGATGTGAAATTGGTGTCCCCTTTCAGAAAATGCCGGAAAAACGGCAGCTCAATCTTTTCCCGGAAGTACTCTGCCGTTTTGGCGTGGAAACTGATCGGGCCCAATTGGTCTCCCGTGCCCCGCCCCCATTCCCCGTGCACCCAAGGCCCCATCACCAGCTGATTGGTAATGCCCGGATTCAGCCGCTCCGTCCAGCGGTAGGTTTCCAGCGGGCCGGATAAATCCTCGGCATCGAACCACCCGCCCACCGCCAGGACCGCACAGCGCACGTTTTTCAAGTGCGGCCGGATATTGCGGGCCTGCCACCAGGCATCATAAACGGGATGCGCCAGGAACTCGCTCCATTCCGGCACCGTGCCCTTGAAATACCGCGCCTCCGTATTCGCCAGCGGCCCGAGGCGCAGGAAAAAATCGTAACCGTCCGGGGTCCCAAAATTGAACGGCTTCAGCTCCTCATGTTGCGGATCTTCCGCCCGCTGGGCAAACCGGTGGAAGAATCCAAAATTCGGCGAGAGCAGGAAGGCGCCGTGGTGATACAGATCGTCCCCGTGGAACCAATCGGCGATCGGTGCCTGCGGCGAGGCCGCCTTCAAGGCCGGGTGGCTGTTGATCATCCCCATGGTCGTGTAAAAGCCGGGATACGAAATGCCGAACATGCCGACCAACCCGTTGTTGCCCGGCACATTTTTCACCAGCCAATCAATGGTATCCCACGCATCGGAACTTTCGTCGCTTTCCTTGGGTCCTTTATCGGGATTGAAGGGACGGACATGGACGAATTGCCCTTCGGAAGCATATCGTCCCCGCACATCCTGGCTGGCCAGTATGAACCGGTCCCGGGCCAAGGTTTCCACCGAGCCGCCCAGGTCGCTATAATGATCTGCCCCGTAGGGCTTCAGCGAGTACGGCGTGCGGGTGAGCAGGATGGGCCACGCCGGAGCTGGATCCTTGGGCACGTAAACGCGCGTGAACAACCGCACCCCATCGCGCATCGGGATGCGGTATTCATACTTGGTGTAATGTTCCGCCAACCAGGCGCTCCCCGCTGGCTTGGAATCCGCCGCGGAAACCGGGCTGCCGATCGACACCAGGCTGCCTATGGCCAGCCTGATAAAACAATAAGCTTTCATGATTATGGTTACTTTGACGATTTTAAGTTCGCCGGCAACGGCAGGGTGGGATCACCAAAGAGCATGAATTTCATGCCTTGAAAAAAAATGCTCGGCGGATACCAATCCGCGTTGGGCTTCAAGTCCGCCAGGTGCTCCTGGTCATAATAATACCGGATGGCGCCAGCCCAGCAATCTCCCAAGCGCGGCTGCGGCGCCTCCGCCAGCGCCTTGATAAAGCCGGCGACCAGCGTTAATCCACAAGGCTGGCTCCCGGTATTGCAGCCGATGTAGGCCACCGCCCCATTCGGGCCGCGTTTGAGAACCTCCTCCCCCAGGCAGTTGGGATTGAACTCCCAACGCTGATACGCCGCTGGCGGCGGCGGCGGTTCCGTAAAAACCTCTCCCTGATCGGAGCCTTTATGTGGCTTGCCGTGGACATCCGCATACGGTTCATACGGCGGCAAGGTCGCAAAATGCGCGGTGCTGCACCCGGCGGAAATGATGACCGGCAAGCAGGTGGCATTGGTGAGTTGGGCCAGATCCCGCAGGTTGAAACATTGTTCCCAGGCATCGGGTTGTCCATGGCCCGTATGCACCAACAG
>CAIMWS010000349.1 GCA_903845125.1 uncultured Verrucomicrobiota bacterium | reverse complement strand
GGATTTCCGGAACCGCCTCGGGGAGCTGGAAAGCGAGTTCGGCCCGGAGGCCGCCGCCGAGCTGATCGCCTCGTTCCTCTGCGATCTCCCAAGCCGCCAGGCCCGGCTGCGCGAACTGGCTGCGGGAGCGGATTTCCAGGCCGTGGCCGCGGCCGCGCATGCGCTGGCGGGCAGCTCCAGCATTTTTCACCTGGAGGTCGTGCGCAAGCTGGCCCGGCAGCTGGAGGTCCGGGCGGAACAGGGGGAGGCTGCCCCGGACCTGCTGGACCAGCTGGACCAGGCTTTGGCGGCGGCCCGGTCGCGGCTGGAACGGGAATTGGCCCGGCTCCGGAAGCCTTCGGAAAACCGCACCTCTGCCGGGGGCTAAGGAGCCGTCAGGAAGGACCGCGGCCAACGGCCAGATTCTTTTGGCGGCTGGGCGGCGTGGCGCTCCCGTTATCCCGTGGATCGCGACGGATCTGCGCCTCCCGCGTCCTGGCAGCCCCCAAATTCGCTGCCTCCGGCTTGCCTAAGTCGTTTTCTGGCGGCGCCCAACCTTCAGATATGCTTTTTTACCAGGCAGGCATCGGTTTCAAACTTTTTTACCGCGGTTCACGGCGCTTCCCCTTTCCCGCCGCGAATCCCGGCGGGACTCAGATCCATATCCTGCGCGCAGTTGGCGCCCGCTCCGGAACCGGACTGGCCCCTTTCCGGACGTGTTTGCGGACGTGTTTGCGGATTCCCATTGTCAGCGGCTGGCGCCGCCGTTAGATTACCCGGCAAGCTCAACTTATTCAGATTTGGTTATGAACGAAATACGCCATCATACTATCGGCAGTTGGAGGATGCGGCCCGGGCCACTCCCGGCCCATCAGCCCACCGCCGAGGCCCGGCCACCGCGGTCCGGCGCCGCCTTCACCCTGATCGAACTGCTGGTCGTCATCGCGATCATCGCCATCCTCGCCTCCATGCTGCTGCCGGCGCTGGCCCGGGCCAAGTCCAAAGGCAAGCAGACCGTCTGCCTGAACAACCTCAAACAGATGGGGCTGGCGGCCAACATGTATACGTCGGAATTCCGGTTCTACCCCGGCTGCATCGATGCCCGCCAGGGGCCCGCCTATTTTTCCTACCTTTGGGTGAACCGGCTGTTTTCGCAGATGAAAACCAACCGCAACATTTATTGGTGCCCCTCCGCCCCGCCCGATTCCAAGTGGGATACTTTGTCCAACCCCAGCCTCAAGGGGCAATTGGACTATATCGGCACGCCCGCCTTCCGGCTGGGGGCGGCCAAGTTCAGCTATGGCTACAACGACTGGGGCCTGCGCGACCCGTTTGTGGAGCCGCAGCTCGGGTTGGGCGGGGACATTGGCACCGTGCGGGAAATTTCCGAAAGCACCGTGAAATCCCCCGTCAACATGATCATGATCACGGACGCCCTGGCGGATGGCTCCTGGGATGGCAACATCGATCCCAAACAAAGCGACCAGTGGCCTTCCAAGCGGCACCGGAACCGCTGCGTCATCATGTTCGCCGACGGCCACGCGGCCGCCAACCTGCGGCGGGAAGTGGTGAACCCGGATGACGACAACTGGCGCCGCCGGTGGAACAACGACAACCAGCCCCACCCGGAAATCGGCAAATGGAACCGGGACACCGACACCTCGGACGGCGAGAAGTGGTGGAAATAAGCAGCCGTCAGAAAATAACCTTTACCCTCTGGCTGGTGCTTTGGGCGCCATACTGGTGCGGTTGATTTCCTGACCGCTCCCCAGCGGTTGGATCCCGCCCCTTCAGCTCCGGACGCCGTGCAGCGGCTCGAGCTGCAGATCCTTGAGCAGCTGCAGATCTTTTTCCACGGGCTGGTTGCAGGTGGTCAGGTAATTGCCCACCATCAAGCCGCTGGCTCCGGCCATGAACATCAGGCTCTGCAGATCCCGCAGGTTCACCACCCGCCCCCCGGCGATCATGATTTCCTGGCGCGGGAGGATGAACCGGAAACTGGCGATGGTCTTTAGAATCTCCAATGGCTGCAGCGGCTCCAGTTTTTCAAAGGGCGTCCCCGGGATTGGGTTCAGGAAATTCAGCGGCACCAGGTCCACCGCCAGTTCGCGCAGCATCAGCGCCAGGTCGAGCCGGTCCGCCACCGTTTCGCCCATCCCGAGGATGCCGCCGCAGCACACCTGCACGCCGGCCTGCTTCAGGAACCGGACGGTGGCCACCCGGTCGTCATAACTGTGCGTGGTGCAGACGTTGGGGAAAAAGCGCCGGGAGGTCTCCAGGTTGTGGTTGTAGCAGGCGAGGCCGGCGCTTTTCAGGCGGTCCGCCACAGCCTGGCTCTTGATCATGCCCAGGGAGGCATCCGCCCGGGCCCGGCCGCTTTGGGCCAGGGCGCTGATCTGCCCGCATAGCTGGTCCAGCACCGGCCCCTCCTTCAGCTCCTTCCAGGCCGCCACGATGCCCAGGGCGCGCACGCCGTTCCGCTGGGCCTCCCCCGCGGCCTGGAGCACCGGCTCGTCCGCCAGCCATCCGTGCCGCGGGGAGGCGGTCTGATAATAGGACGACTGGGCGCAGAACCGGCAATCTTCCGGGCAGGCCCCCGCCTTGATGTTCACGATGGAACAGAGGTGGATCCGGTTGCCGAAATGCTGCTCCCGCAGGCGGTTGGCCCAGGCCAGCATTTCAAACAAGGCCGGCCCCGGCTCCAGGCGGAGCAAGGCTTCCCCCTCCTCGCGGCTCACGGCCCCGCCCGCCAGCACCCGCTGGCCGAGGCCGGCGATCCAATTCCAGTTTTTTGCGTCAATCGGTTGTGCGACCATGGTTGACACCATAACGGCCGCCCCGCGAAAGGCAAGCTTCCCGCTGGGCGCTGGTGATGGTTTTATTACCCGCCCGGAAAGGACCCTGCCCATCCGGCTGGTTCTTTTGGAAGTTCCTTACTCCGCGGGCGGCCCGAGATACGCCGTGCGCACCCGTTCATCGCATTGCACTTCCGCCGGGGTGCCATCGGCGATGATCCGCCCCTGCTCCAGCACGATCACCCGGGAGGCCAGGTGCATGACCAGGTGCATGTCGTGCTCCACCAGCAGGAGGCTGAGGCCGCGCCCGTGCAGGCGGCGGATCAATTCCGCCAGGGCGGCGGTTTCGGTGCGGTTCAGGCCGGCCGCCGGCTCGTCCAGCAGCAGGAGGCGTGGCTGCAGCGCCAGGGCGCGGGCGATCTCGAGCAACCGCTGCTGGCCAAAGGGAATCGTCCGGGCCGGCTGCTCCCCCAGGTGGGCCAGCCCCAGGTCCTCCAGGAGGTAGTGGGCCCGCTTGAGGCGGAGCCGTTCCTCCTCGAGGCGGCGGGGCAGCCGGAAGGACCCCTGCCAGAAGCTGTGGCCCCCCATGGCGGCCAGCACGTTCTCCAGCACCGACAGGCCGGGGAACAGCCGGATATTCTGGAAGGTCCGCGCCACCCCCAAACGCGTGGCCTGGGCGGCCTCCAGCACCGGCTGCCCGCGGAACCGGACCGCCCCCGACGTGGGCGGCAGCGCCCCCGCCACCAGGTTGAACAAGGTGGTTTTGCCCGCCCCGTTGGGGCCGATCAACGCCGTCAGCGCCCCCTCCGGCAGGGTGAACGACACCTCCGCCACCGCCCGCTGGCCGCCAAAATCCCGGCTGAGCCGGTCCACCACGAGAAATTCCTGGGCGCTCATGGTTCCAGCCGGGTCCGCATTTTCCAGCGCCGTCCCCACCACGCCCGGGCCCGTTGTGCCCACCCGCCCAGCGCCGGCATCAGGCCCTCCGGGCAGAAGATCAGGATGAGCGCCAGCAGCAGGCCGAAAATCAGCTGCTCCCAGCGCGCCACCTGCACGATGCCCAGCTTTTCCCCGCCCAGCGTGATCAGCTCATGCAGGCTGGTCATGACCGCCGCCCCAGCCAGCCCCCCCCAGACATTGCCCATGCCGCCGATCACCGCCATCGTCACCAGCGTCACCGAAAACATCAGGCTGAACTCCTCCGGCCCCAGGTAGGAGGGGGTATAGACGAAGGCATAGAGCGTCCCCGCCAGCGCCGCCAGCGCGCCCGAAATCACGAACACTTTCAGCTTGATCCAGAAGACCGGGATGCCCGCCGCCGCCGCCGCCCCCTCGTCCCCCTGGATGGCCTTCAACGCCCGGCCCACCGGGGAGGCCGTCAGTTGCACCGCCCATAGCACCACCAGCCAGGCCACCGCCCAGACCAGGTAAAATTTCCCGGCCGCGCTCCCTTTGACCAGGCCCCCCAGCGTGATCTCCGGCAGATCGAACATCCCGCCCGCGCCGCCGGTGATCTGCGCCTTGTTGATGAACTCGCCCAGGATGACGCCCAGGCACAGCGTCGCCAGCGCCAGGTGGTGCCCGTGCAGGCGCAGCACCGCAAAGCCCGCCGCCAGGGCGAGCAGCGCCCCGGCCGCCACCGCCACCCCCAGCGCCGCCGCCACCGGCAGGCGCCCCGCCGTGGCGGCCACCGCCCCCACGTACGCGCCGAAACCGTAAAAGCCGGCGTGCCCCAGGGAAATCTGCCCGGTGAATCCCATCAGCAGCGTCAGCCCCGTCACGATGATCCCGTAGATGGCGCAAAGCTGCCCCAGCGGCAGCAGGTAGGCATAGTCCCCCCGGGCTGCCAGGGGGAAAGCCAGGATCGCCACCAGCAGCAGCGCCGGGCCGCGGAACAGCCGCCGGTTCGGGATGGGCTGGGGCACGTTCATCGCGCCAGCAGCCCTTTCGGCCGCAACAGCAGCAGGATCACCACCAGCGCGAGCGCCAGCGTTTCCTTATACAGCGACGAATACCACGCGCTGCACTGCTCCAATACCCCCAGGATCAATCCGCCCGCCACCCCGGCCACCGGGTGGCCCAGCCCGCCGAGGATCGCCGCGGCGAAGCCCTTCAGCCCCAGCATCGTGCCCCGGTCGTAGCTCATCGACAGCACCGGCGTCAGCAGGATTCCCCCCAGCCCCCCCAGCAGCGCGCTCAGCGTGAACGCCAGGGCGGACATGCGCCCCGGGTTCACCCCGCACAGCCGGGCCGCCTCCGGGTTCTCCGCGCAGGCGCGCATGGCCCGGCCGGTGGCCGTCCACCGGAAGCCCACCGCCAGCGCCGCCATGCCCACCGCCCCCGCGCCCAGCATCCATAGATTCTGGATCTCCACCGCCACCCCCGCCAGCTGGACGCTGCCCGGCTGAAGGGGCGGCAGATGGCACGGATCGGTCCCCCAGAAGATCGCCGCCAGGGCCCGCAGGCAGATCGAAACCCCCACGGTGGCAATGATCTGCACCGAAGCGCTGGCCTGGCGCAGGGGCCGGATCGCCAGCGCATCCACCAGCCAGCCCACCGCCGCCGCGGTGCCCAGGCCGATCCCGATGGCGCCCGCCAGCGGCACCCGGCCGGTGCCGCTAGCCCAGGCGGCGCTGAGGCCGCCCACCATCACGAATTCGCCCTGGGCGAAATTCAGCACCCCGGTGGTCCGGTAAATCACGTTGAATCCCAGGGAGATCAGGGCATAAATGCTGCCGATCATCACCCCTTTGACCAACAACAGCATGGCGATATTCTGCATCGTCGGGCCACCAGATTACCGCCAGTGCCGCCCGGAAGTGAAGCCTCTTGTTGCGCCGGGAACCTGGGCCGTGCCCCGGCCTTGGGGAGGGAATTGCCTGCGCCGCCGATGTTTGCGCCCGCCGCGCAGGGCCCTGCGCGCGGCTCCGGGGCTGATCGGTTAGTGGCGAAGGGCGAGGGCCTTGCGCCAAAAGTTACACCCGGCCCGCCGGAGCCCATCGCCTGGGCCGGGCGGAGTTCCAGCTTGCTGGCAGCGGGTGGGGCGGTTAGAAATACCCCCCGTTGGCAACGGCTCCGGAACATAGCGCTGCGGAAGGCCGCCGCCCGGTTTACCGGGTGCGCGGCCTCACCAAGGTTTATGGGACGGACGCCGCCGAGGTGCGGGCCTTGTCGGGGGTGGATTTGGATCTCCACGCGGGCGAGCTGGTGGTGCTGCTGGGCCCCTCCGGCAGCGGGAAAACCACGCTGCTGAACAACCTCGGCGGGCTGGATGTGCCCACCGCGGGCGAGCTTTGGCACCGCGACCTGAATCTGGCCCTGGCCAACGAGGACCAGCTGACCTCCTTCCGGCGGGAGTGCGTGGGCTTCATCTTCCAGTTTTACAACCTCATCCCCAGCCTCACCGCCCGGGAAAATGTGGGGCTGATCACGGAGATCGCGCGCAATCCCATGGCGCCGGAGGCGGCCCTGGCCCTCGTGAACCTGCAGGCCCGCCTGGACCATTTCCCCGCCCAGCTTTCCGGGGGGGAGCAGCAGCGGGTGGCCATCGCCCGCGCCATCGCCAAGCGGCCGGAGGTGCTGCTCTGCGACGAGCCCACCGGCGCCCTGGATGTGCGCACCGGGATCGTCGTCCTCGAGGCCATTGCCCGCGCCAACCGGGAGCTGGGCACGCTCACGGTCATCATCACCCACAACGCCGTCATGGCGGACATGGCGGACCGGGTGGTGCACTTTTCCGACGGCCACGTGCACCATGAACGGCGGAATGCCCGCCGCGCCCCGGTGGAAAGCCTGAACTGGTAGCCCCTGATGATCTCCCTGCTGGATCGCAAGCTGGCCCGCGACCTGCGGCGCATGAAGGGACAAGCGGTGGCGATCGCCCTGGTGATGGCCTGCGGCCTGGCCATGATGATCATGGCGCGCAGCCTGATTCACTCCCTCGAAAGCACCCGGCAGGGCTACTACGAGGCGAACCGGTTTGCCGAGGTCTTCACCCAGCTCAAGCGCGCCCCCCTGTCCATCGCCCAGCGGGCCGCCGCCATCCCCGGCGTGGCCCGGGTGCAGCCCGGCCTGTCGGTCCAGGCCACCCTGGAGGTGGCCGGCCTGGATGAGCCCGCCAGCGGCCTCGTGCGCTCCGTGCCGGACCGCGGGGAGCCGGAGTTGAACCGCCTCTGCCTGCGCGCGGGGCGCTGGCTGGCGCCGGATGGCCGCGGGGAACTGCTGGTCAGCGAGGCCTTCGCCGATGCCAACCACCTGCAGCCGGGCGGCCACTTGGGCATCCTGCTCAACGGCCGCCGGCAAAACCTCCGCATCGCGGGCATCGTCCTCTCCCCGGAGTTCATCTTTGAATCCCGCCCCGGCACCGCCCTGCCGGATAACCGCACCTATGGCATTTTCTGGATGCGCTACGGGGCGCTGGCCGCCGCCTACGACATGGATGGCGCCTTCAACCACCTCACCCTCCGGCTGGAAAATGCGCGCGACGAGCGGGCCGTGCGCCACGCCCTGGACCGCCTCCTGGAGCCGTATGGGTGCCGGGGATCCTTCGGCCGGGCGGACCATCCCTCCCATATCCGGGTCTCCGACGAGATCCGGGTGTTGACCACGCTCTCCATCGGTTTCCCGCTCGTGTTCCTCAGCGTGGCGGCCTTCATGACCAACGCCATCATCTCCCGGCTCCTGGCCTTGCAGCGCGAGCAGATCGCCATCCTGAAGGCCTTCGGGTTCACCAACCGCCAGATCGCCGTCCATTATTTGAAATTCGCCCTGGTGATCGTCCTGGCCGGCACCGGGGCCGGCATCCTGGGGGGGCTGGTGCTGGGCCACCGCCTGCTGGCCATGTACCATTTATTTTTCCGGTTCCCGGACCTGCAATTCCAGCTGGCCTGGCCCGCCTTGTTCGCGGCGCTGGCCGCCTGTGC
>CAIMWS010000348.1 GCA_903845125.1 uncultured Verrucomicrobiota bacterium | reverse complement strand
GTTCTTACTCGGAAAGTCCGCCGACGGTGGTGACGATAACCAAGGGCTTTTGGATGAGCCGGTGTGAGACCACGCAGGCGGAGTATGAAGCGGTGCTGGGGAACAATCCCTCTTATTTCAAGGGTGATCCGCAGTGTCCGGTGGAGAATGTGACCTGGGACGACGCCAGTTGGTATTGCTATAAGCTGACCGAGCGGGAGCGGGCGGAGGGGCGGCTGCCGGCAGGGTATGTTTACCGGCTGCCGACGGAGGCGGAATGGGAGTATGCGTGCCGGGCGGGAACCACGGCGCGGTTCAGTTTTGGGGAGGACGACATGTTAACGCCCTTGGAGAATTATGCGTGGTATAGGGATAACAGCTTCAGAAAAACGCATCGAGTGGGCCAGAAGCTACCCAATGCCTGGGGGTTGTATGACATGCATGGGAACGTGCGGGAGTGGTGCCAGGACTGGGCTGGCCGTTATCCAGGCGGGAGTGTGGTTAACCCACAGGGGCTAAACACGGCTAACAACCGCGTGAATCGCGGGGGCGACTGGCTCGACTACGGCTCAGACTGCCGCTCGGCGACCCGGAACGAAAACCTCCCGGCCTGGCGGGATTCCAGGCTGGGGTTCCGCCCTGTCCTGGCCTCAGGTCAGTGAGCACAGACAGGAGCAGAAGGGGGTGCCGCTGGCTGGAGCAGCGATAGCGAGTCGAGGGACGAGCCAGGCGGGCCGGTGGAGAGCCCGCGGCGCGGGTAATGGGTCCGAGGCCGGAGGTCTGAGGTCGGAGGCCGGATTGGCGGAGGGAACGAGGTGGTGCGGCTGCCCCAGGGTATTATAATTCCCCGTCCCCGGGGTGGGGGGAATCCTCATCCGGGCACATTTTGACTATTTTGGGTTCGAAGCGGCCGAGGCTTTCAACCAAGTCCGACTGGCTGGCCATGACTTGGTGGATGTCCTTGTAAACCATGGGGACTTCATCCAAACCGGCGGATAGCAGGGTGACGTCGAGCTCACGCAAGAGCTTGCTGGCTTTCTTCCAGGATAGGGTGTGGGCAGCCTGCGCCCGGCTCAGGAGGCGGCCTGCGCCATGGGCGGCGGAGGCCAGGGATTCCGCATGGCCCCGGCCGCGGACCAGGAATCCCGGGGCGGCCATCGAGCCGGGGATGATGCCCAGCACGCCGGCCCCGGCGGGCGTAGCCCCTTTGCGGTGCACCACCACTTCCCGGCCGCCGTGGATTTCTTTCCAGGCAAAGTTGTGGTGGTTCTCCACGGCCAGCAGCACCTGGGCGCCGAGTTTTTCCGCCAGGCCCCGGTGGATCAACTCGTGGTTGGCGGCGGCATAGCGGCCCAGCAATTCCATGGCCGCCCAATATTCCTGGCCCTCGGCTGAAGCGAGGTCGAGCCAGGCCAGGCGCAGCAGTTCCCGGGGCAATTCCGGGTGCCGGTCGAAGGCCAGCTGACTGTAATGGCTGCACACCATGGCTCCCGCCGCCCGGCTGCCGCTGTGGCTGAGGATGGCCACATACTCCCCGGCGGGGAGTTCCGCCAGCGGCTCGGGCAGCTGGAAGCGGCCAAATTCCACGAAGTGGTTGCCGCTGCCGCTGGTGCCCAACTGGGCCCAGGCGCGGTCCTTGCATTGGCGGGTCACCGGGCTGACCGACCAGTCTTCATCCATCACCGGGTGCTGCCGGCGCTCCTCGAAAATGGCTCCGCCTCCGAAACGGGTTTCCTCCTCCAGGATCCGCGCCAGGCGATCCCGTTTTTTGTCCAGGGTTTTGGGCGGGAGATCGAGCACGGACAATTTCATCCGGCAGGCGATATCCACCCCCACGGCGTAAGGCAGCACGGCCTGTTCCGTGGCCAGCACCCCGCCGATGGGCAAGCCGTAGCCGGGATGCGCGTCCGGCATGAGCGCGCCCGCAACGGCCACGGGGATCAGGCAGGCTTTCTGCATTTGCAGGACCGCCTCCGGCTCCAGGTTTTCACCCCATTGCCGGAATTCGGCGGGTTGGGCGCGCAACGGCGGTGGGGCGGCTTGGAGCGCTTTGGCGAAGCTGCCGCGCAGGGGATCCGCCAGGAAATCCGCTGGGCTGCGGACCACGGCCGCCACCTCCGCGGCCAAACGGGTGCGGTCGCCGCCCCGGAGGCAGTAAGCGCAAATGAAATCGTTGGCGCGGCGCATGGGTTCCCCGAGGGGCACGCCCAGCTGGATGAGCTCGTTAGTCTGCACACCTGCTGGTTTTCCACGCCGGGGCTGGCGAGTCAACTCAAATGCCTGCCAGGGCAGGAAACCGTGGGCCGCGTTCCCGGGGCACTTGCCAACGCGGGCCGGTGGGGGATTATGGATGCCGCGCCGGGCGGCGGGCCGCATAAAGTGCTTGCGGCCAGTCCCCGGTTTGAGGAATCATCGTGACGCATGAAATCCGAACGCTGGCTGCGCATCATACCGGTGGCGCTGATCATGTATACCATTTCATACATTGATCGCACCAACGTCTCCCTTGCCTTGGATCCGACCATCTCCACCATGATGAAAGACCTGGGGATGGACGACCGGCTCAAGGGGCAGGCGGCGGGCATATTCTTTTTCGGATATGTGCTGCTGCAGATCCCGGGGGGCTACCTGGCGGGCCGCTGGAGCGCCAAGTGGCTGGTCTCCATCCTGCTGGTTTTTTGGGGTGTTTGCGCGGTGGGGTGCGGCATGGTTTCCTCCTTCAGCCAATTCGCCGTGATGCGCTTCCTGCTGGGGGTGGCGGAGAGCGGGGTGTTCCCGGCCACGCTGGTGCTGCTGGCCCATTGGTTTCCGCGGGCGGAGCGGGCCCGGGCCAACGCCTACTGG
>CAIMWS010000347.1 GCA_903845125.1 uncultured Verrucomicrobiota bacterium | reverse complement strand
TCGATCAACGGCGTCAAAACAGTGGGGTAAATTGCCCGCGAATACGAAGTTCATCCGATCCAGGTGACCCGGTGGAAGGCCGTGGTCCGCGACCGGCTTCCACTCCTTTTCGAGTTATCGGGTCATCCGGAAACGGATCAACAAGAGACCATCGCCCAGCTCCAGGAGAAAATCGGCGAACTCACGGTGGAAGTGGATTGGCTTAAAAAAAGTGCAAACAATTGGGGCTGTGGCCGCCCGAAAACAACTATTTCCATTCTTTCCCGAATTGGTGCCGCGCGTTTTTCGTTTTTCGGGCATTTTTTCGCACAAGGCCGCCCAAATAGGTTTTTGGGGGTAAAGCTGACGCTTGTATCAGGGGAGGTCGGCAGGGTGGCCCAAGGGGGCCAAGGCCAGTCCCAAGCGCCTGATCGTAATCAAGGCCGCAGATTACTGGCTGAGCACGGGCGGCAATCTCTGTTGGGACCGGCCAGGTTCAATCCGGCTTGATCAAGAATGGGCATTGATGGGTCAAGATTAGGCATGGAATTGTGGCGGAGAAAAGTTTAGAGTCGGCCGTTGTATGCACTGGGTGGAAAGGTTGAAGCCGGTATTTGGAGGAGGAATGGCTCGGTGATGGCCGATTTTCAAAGCCGGCCAAACCTGGCTGCTGACCACCGGGAAGCCGGATGTTCCACCCGGGAATTAATGCACAATAACGAATTGAACCCGAGAGTAATACTGGATCATTTATGAATGGCAAACTCCACGTCCCAGCCCTGCTCGTTTCCCTGGCCCTGGCTGGCTTTTATGGCGAAATAGGGCAGATCAAGGCGGCGGATGCCCCCGCCGTGGCAACGCCCATCGCGAACGGCCCGTTTAAAGCGAACTTCGAGTCGCTTTCCAACTATAAATGCCCGGATTGGTTCCGGGATGCCAAATTTGGCATCTGGGCCCATTGGGGGCCGCAAGCGGTGCCGATGGATGGTGACTGGTATGCGCGTGGTTTGTATGAGCCGGGCAATGGCCATAACAAGTATCACCTGGCCAATTATGGCCACCCATCAACCAATGGTTACAAGGACATTATTCCCCTATGGAAGGCCGAGAAATGGGATCCCGACCGGCTGATGGCGTTGTATAAAAAGGCGGGCGCCAAATATTTCGTCAGCATGGCCTCGCATCACGATAATTTCTACCTGTGGAACTCCAAGCTGCATAAATGGAATTCGGTGAATATGGGGCCAAAACGCGATGTGGTGGCCACCTGGCAGGAGGCCGCGCGCAAGCAGGGCTTGCGGTTTGGCGTGTCCGAGCACCTGGGCGCCAGTTTCACCTGGTTCCAGGCCAGCCACGGGGCGGACAAGACCGGCCCGATGGCGGGCGTGCCCTACGATGGCGCCGACCCGAAATACCAGGATCTCTACCATTTCCCGGCCAAGCCGGACGATAAAGGCTGGTATAGCAAAGATCCCCGGTGGCACCAGATGTGGTATGACCGGATCAAGGAACTGGTGGACAATTACCAGCTGGATCTTTTATACACCGACGGCGGGGTGCCGTTCGGGAACGAAGTGGGCCGGAGCATGATCGCCCATTTGTATAACAACGATCTGCAGCGCCGCGGCCAGTTGGACGTGGTTTACTGCTGCAAGCAGGAATCCAAAGGCAAGTGGATCGAGGATCTTGAACGGGGGGTGATGCCGCGCATCAATCCGTATCCCTGGCAAACCGATACCTCGATCGGCGACTGGTATTACAACCGGAATTGGAAATTCCGTCCGGTGAGCTGGAGCATTCACATGCTGGTCGATATCGTGAGCAAGAATGGCAACTTGCTGTTGAACGTGGTCCAGCGGCCCGATGGTTCGCTGGATCCGGAAGTGGAGGAGGCCTTGGAGGCGTTGGCCAAATGGATTGCCATCCATGGCGAAGGCATTTATGAGACCCGGCCCTGGCTGGTTTACGGGGAGGGAGCGGTAAAAGCCAAAGGGGGCAGTTTCAAGGAAGACTTCAAATACTCCGCCAAGGATATCCGGTTCACCACCAAGGGAAACACCCTGTATGCCTTTGCGATGGGCTGGCCGGAAGACGGGCAGGTGCTGATCCGGTCGCTGGCCAAACCTGTGGAGGGGGACGGCAACCAGGTGGATTCGGTGGAGTTGCTGGGATACCAGGGACGCTTGTCCTTTACCCAGACGACCAATGGCCTGGCGGTAACCTTGCCGGCTAACAAGGTTTCTGAATACACCGCCGCCTTGAAAATCGCCGGTTCCAACCTCAAGCCCGTGGCATTGGTGGAGATTGTGGAACCGGTGCGGACCGATGCGAAGGGCAACCTGCTTTTGCCTGCGGACAAGGCGGAAATGCATGGCAATCAGGTCAATACCGAATCCCGGGACAACGTGACGAATATCGGTTTTTGGGATAACGGTTCCGAATGGGTATCCTGGAATGCGCAATTCGACAGCCCCGGGGTTTATAAATTGAGTGCCAGTTGTGCCACGCCGCACGCTGAGACGGAGTTTGCGTTGGAAGTCGCCGGGCAACTCCTGCTGGGCAAAGTGCTCCGAACGGGAGACTGGGGAGTCTTCAAGGTGTTTGATCTGGGCCAGGTGGAAATCAAACAACCAGGCAAACAAACCATCAGTATCCGTCCGAGCAACGGCAATAATTGGAAACCGATCAACCTGCGCTGCGTCCAATTCACCAAAGTGCAGTAGGCGTTTATTTGGCAAGAATGGGCGGGATCCGGCGGTCCCGCCCATTATACAAAGAAAAATGGCTTCCAGCCGATAGGGCTGGACTGGCTGGATCAGCCTTCCCGTTTGGTTTTTCGCTCGGTGAGGACGCGGGTGAGATCTTCCATTTTGACCGGTTTGCCCAGATAATCGTCCATACCTTCGGATAGGCATTTCTCTTTGCCATCACTCAGGATGCTGGCCGTGAATCCCACAATGGTGGCTTCCGGACCTCCCGGTATGGCGCGGATTTGGCGGGTGGCTCCAAACCCATCCAATTCTCCCGGTAGATGGCAATCCATCAAGATGAGGTCGTAGGGATGCTGGCGGGCAAGTTCCACCGCCTCCTCACCGTCTTTGGCCAGATCCGCCTGGTAGCCAAGGCGGTGCAATTGCATGATGGTCAGGCGCTGGTTGACCAGGTTGTCTTCCACCAACAAGATCCGCATGGCCTGTTGTTTGGCTGGCGCCTGGTTCGGTTGTGGGATAGGGTTATCAGTCATGTCACATCGAACGGTTGCCACACAGGCGCCTGGCAGCCTGCCCGGAAAGCGGGCGGTGCAATGGTCCCCATGCAAGTTCCTGCTCAGTGTTGTGGCTCATCTGCTTGGCAGTCAACATAATTGATTTTTCCTGGGGAAAGCAATTTTTTAATATCCCGCCCGCGCTTCGGCATCACCGGCTGGGGCCGAAAAGGGAGTTCGTGTTACCCGCTGCCGGTGGAATGAAAGGACACAATCAGGTGGCGCGAGAGGCGAGACCCGGCGGCAAAAACCAATGATACCAAGGCCATTTTTTTGCGTTTTGTTTTGGGACCAGGACTGGAGAAGATGGCAGGTTCTGGTTCCCCAGGGCCGGAAGTTGGAGTTGCTGGCGGGCAAAGGCCAGGTGGCTGATGAAATCTTGGTAGTCCCGGAATCGTGAGTGCGGATTTTTGGCCATAGCGCGCACCAAAACATCGCTGGTGAGTTGGGAAATATCGGATCGCGCATCCCGCGCAATAGGGATTGGCTGATGCAGGTGTGCGAGGAGCAAGGCGTCCACTGAGTTGGTTTCAAAAGGCACCCGTCCGGTAATGGCGTAATACAAGGTTCCCGCCAGGCTGTAGAGATCGGAAAGGAAGGATTCCCGTTTGCCGCGCACCTTTTCCGGGGCTACATACCCGGGAGTGGCCCACAAGGAGGTGTCGCTTTCCCCCAGTTCCTGCAGGGAACCGGCGAGGCCAAAATCGGCCAGTTTGGGATTTTCTTCCTCACAAAAAAGGATATTGCCGGGGTTAATATCGCGGTGGAGTATTCCCTTCCCAAGTGCACAGGCTAGTGCGGAGGCGATTTTGATACCCAGATCGAGCACAGCCCACTCAGGCAGAGGGCCTTCATCTTTAACGCGGCAATGCAAATTTCCACCTCCTGCCAGTTCCATCACCAGGAAAGACTGGCCGGCCACCTTTTCCAGGGAGAATATGGAAATAATGTGGGGATGGCTCAAAGCCGCGCAGGCGCGAGCCTCCCGGAGGAAAGCGTGGTGCAGGGCCGGATCTGAGAGGAGGCGATCATGGAGCACTTTGATAGCCACCTGCCGTTGCAGGCATAAATCGCTGGCCAGGTAAACGGTCCCCATGCCCCCCGATCCGATCACCTCATGCAATAAGTAGTGGCCCAGTTTCAACTCGGTGGTTTGGGATTGGGATTGGCGCCTAATTTTGTGACCGAGGTGGTTGTGGTCCTGCTTTTCGTTGGGAGCGGTCCCTTGGAATGGGTCCTGGCATTCATGAAAAAGCGGCCACTGGCTGCAGCTTTGGGATACTCGCCCGTTTATGAGGAAGGGTATCAGCCGAACTGTTTCAAGGAGTGGATTCATGTTCTGTTTTCAGGCATCGATGGAGTCAACGCTAACGCCTCTACAACAGTAAGATCCGCGCAAAATGGGAATTGAAAATGTGCGTCTCGGCGCACAGGCGCAGGGTGGAGAAAAAAAACACCCCGGGGAATTCCCGGGGTGTTGGATTGGCTATGATGTAAAAACCTGATTACTTCAGGGCGGGGGGGGCGGAGCGGAAGGCGGGCTGTATCGGCCGGCCCACATCATACTGCACCACGGTCCGCTTGGAGTTTTCCGAATCAACATATTTATAAAGCCCTACTGGCAAGGCCCATTCGTTGACCGGGTCGCCATCATTCAGCGCTTTGCCTGAGGGATGGTTTTTCAAATGCACAATTTCCTGTCCGCTGGACAGGAGAACCAACGCCCCGGTTTCATTCGCGAACCAAACTTTACCGGTGATGGCCCGCCATTGGGTGGATTTGGTGATCGCTTCGTGGCCTTGCACATCCCGGTCGGGTGTGGACAGGTTTGGGAACTTATCAGCGTTGACCAGAAAGATGGTTTCGTCATCGATCATACGCCAATCCTGCTTGGGGGCGGGCGTTTTTACCACTACCTGTTGCTCCTTAACCACCACGGTGGCTGGCTCCTCGCGGATAACCACGGTTTCGGTGACGGGCGTTTCGACAATGACCGCGGGCGGGAAGAGCAACGGCCGAGGCCTTACAAATACTGGTGGGGGAACAACGGGACGGGGACCGGGGCCGGGACCAGGACCGGGGCGTGGGCCAGGGCCGGGACCACCAGGGCGTGGACCGGGGCCGGGTTGAGCCATGGCGGAACCAGCGATCAAACAGGCGCCGAGCAGGTAATGAATCAATTTCATAGTTTTCTCAAATTTCAAAGTTCAAACTGTTACCACTAATACTGGTGTAATGTAAAGACATTAGTAATCCATGGGATGGAAGGTGCCACTTTTTAAACATCATCGGAGCCGGTTGGTTATGGCCCCAAAACAGCATTAATCTACCATCCAAACATTAGATTAAGAAAATTCCCGGCTTATTCAATCCGATAAAATTTAGTCGCTTCCACCAGGCATCCGATCTAATTTGGCGGGACTATGGAAATTGGATCCGTAACTAAAATGACCCGCTGGCCATTTTACCTGGGCGACGCGCTTTTACTGGGTTTTGCCGGTCTGAGCATTTACCGGAGCGCATGGCCGCTGAGTCCTTTGGCTGTCCTGATTTGCGGTTGCGCCGTGTTGGCTGGCGCCATCCTGGGATTGCTGCCGGCATACCTTGAATACCAGTCCGCGGTAAAACGCACCCAAATCCTGGATTTGGCCGGGCCAGTGGAACAAATCCAAAACCTCGAACAAATTGGCCAGCAAGTTGCGCATGCCACCGCTTTATGGAACACAGCCCACGAGGCTGCGGAAAAAGCCAACTCCACCGCCCAAAAAATCCTCGCCGCCCAGGATGCAAAGTTCAAGGAATTCCATGGCATTGCGCAAACGATAGGGGAACGGGAGAAAGTCCAATTGAAATTTGAATTGGATAAAGCCCGCCGCTCGGAAGGTGATTGGCTGCAAACCATGGTGGGTTTGCTGGATCATGTGAATGCCCTTTACCAAGCCGCCTTACGCTCCGGCCAAGGCAATTTGATCCAGCAAATAGGAAGTTTCCAAACCGCATGCCGGGATTTGGTCCGCCGTGTGGGATTGGCGGCCATCGGCGCCAAGCCCGATGACCTTTTCGATCCCAAACTGCACCATGCCCAGAACGCCTCCGGGCCAGCCCTCGAAAAGGCCGTTATCGACCAGGTTTTAGCGCCCGGATATACCTTCCAAGGCCAGTTTTTGCGTCCGGTCATGGTGACGGTCAAAGCCCCGCAAAGTATTGTTACTGAACCCGAAACACAGCGGACAACCGGGCTGGCAGCGGAGCCGGTTGCTCAAAATGTCGTCACAGAGGATGCGGCAGAGAGTCACAGCTCGGCAACGGCTCAGGATGAACAGCCTCCGCGGGATCCCTCACCGGAACAAGAATTATTCTAAACGAGGATATGCTCAGGCCGGAACAAGTTCGGTATTTCGATAATAACGCCACCACGGCAGTCGCACCAGAAGTAATCGAGGTGATGCTGCCCCTGCTGAAAGATCATTGGGGAAATCCCTCCAGCGCGTATACCTTCGGAAATCAGGTTTTAAAATATATCGATAAAGCTCGCTGCCAATTGGCGGAAATGATTCACGCGGAGCCGACGGAAATCATTTTTACGAGTTGCGGCACCGAAAGCATCAACAGTGCCTTGCACCATGCCCTCAAAGCCCAGCCCGGCAAACGGCACATAATAACCACCGCCGTGGAGCATTCGGCGACCTTGAATTATTGTCAGTTCCTGAGAAGAAACGGATGCGACGTCACCTTTTTGCCAGTGGATTCCGGCGGGCAACTGGATTTGGAATTGCTGAAGAAAACCATGCGACCCGACACGGCGGTGGTTTCCGTGATGTATGCCAATAACGAGACAGGCGTCATTTTTCCCATTCCGGAAATTTCAGCCATATGTCGGAATCGCGGCGCTTTAATGCACGCAGATGCGGTGCAAACGCCCGGGAAACTCAAATTAGATGTGGGGGATCTGGGGGTGGATTTGATGTCTCTATCGGCCCATAAACTGCACGCGCCAAAAGGCATCGGCCTGCTGTTTGCCCGCCAGCGGGGGAAATTCCATCCCTACATCATAGGCGGTTCGCAAGAACGGAACCGGCGGGGTGGGACAGAAAATGCCGCTGGGATCGTGGCTTTTGGCAAGGCCGCGGAGCTGGCTGTCAGCCGGTTGGCGGATGAAAACACGCGGGTGCGAGCGCTGCGGGACCGGTTGGAAAAAAGTCTTTTGGAATCGATTCCACACGCTCATCGGAATGGACAGGCTGAACCACGCCTGCCGAACACTTCGAGCCTGGCTTTTGACCAGGTGGAGGCGGAAGCAGTATTAATGATGCTGGATCAGTTGGGGATATGCGCTTCGAGTGGATCGGCTTGCACGACCGGATCGCTGGACCCTTCGCACGTCCTTACTGCCATGGGCATCTCCGCTGCCCGGGCGCGGGGTAGTGTGCGTTTTAGTTTGGGGGTCTATAATACCTCTGAGGATGTGGATTTTCTTTTGCACCATTTCCCCAAAATCATTCAGCGCTTGCGGGCCGCTTCCCCGGAGTAAGTGGCCACCTTCCATTTACCTGCCAAAGGGCTGAGTAATTCGGGCTCAGGATTGAAAGAAACCTTGAATCTGGCCGGTCGAAAAGATAAATGAATGTGATCCCATAGGAGAGAGTCTGAATGGGTAAGAAAACGTAATGGTTTTGATACTCGCGAAATTATGAAAATGCAGACATTCCAAAGCTGGCTCAAGCCCGCCTTCACCGCCCTGGCCCTTTGCCTTGCGGTTGATGCTTCCGCTCAAACCAAACGGCTGCTGGTCGTTTCGGTGACCAAGGGTTTCCGTCACGATGTCATTCCAACCGTCGATCAAGTGGTGGGCGACATCGCCAAGAAAAGCGGCAAATTTTCGGTCGTCTTCGTCAAGACTGACGAGGATATGAAGGAGAAGATGACAGTCGAAGCCCTCAAGGAATACGATGGAGTTCTCTTCAACAACACCACCGGTGATCTCCCGCTTCCGAATCGGGAAGGTTTTCTGAGCTGGATCAAATCCGGGAAGGGCTTCGTGGGGCTGCATGCCGCCACGGATACATTCCCCGGATTTCCGGGCTACATCGACATGATCGGCGCCCAGTTCAAAACTCATGGTGCCCAAGTGGAAATTGATGTTTATAACCAGGATCCATTCCATTCAGCCACGCGGAATTATGGCCCGCATTTCCGGGTTTTCGATGAGATTTACATCGTCAAAAACTTCCATCGCGATCAGGTCCACGGTCTCCTCACCCAGGATAAACATCCCAATACAGGGGTGCCTGGCGATTACCCGATTGCGTGGTGCAAAAATTATGGTGAAGGCCGGGTTTTTTACTCATCTCTGGGCCACCGGGTGGACGTGGTGCAGCGCGCCGATTTCCAACAACATGTGCTTAATGGCATCCTGTGGTCCATGGGCCTGATGGATGGCAGCGCGGTTCCGCAAAGCAATGCCTATAAAGTCAGCGAGGACGAAGCGGCGCTGGGATTTAAACCGCTGTTCAACGGTGTGGATCTCGCGGGGTGGAAATTACGCAATCCCTCCGGCAATCCGAGCTGGACGGTCCAGAATGGCATGCTGGTGAATGAAGTCACGAAGGACGTTCACGGCACGGACTTGGTCACGGAAGAGAAATACTTGGATTTCACGGTTCGCTTTGAATACCTGATCCCGGCTGGCGCCAATAGCGGCTTTTATCTGCGCGGACGGCATGAAATCCAGATTTTCGACGATTTCCCCGCGTGCAAGCTCTCGCCCGCCAGCAATGGCGCGTTTTATAATCTGGCTGCGCCGTCGAGTTTTGCCTCGCTAAAACCGGGTGTTTGGAACCAAGTGGAAGCCACCATCAAGGGCAACCTGGCCACCGTCATACTCAATGGCGTCAAAATCCACGATAACGTGGCCATGAGCCGGGCCACGGGCGGCGAATTGGACAACAAGCTTGGCGAACCCGGTTCGATCTTCGTGCAAGGGGACCATGGTAGCGTGGCCTTTCGCAACATGCGCATAAAAATCATCAAATAAAACAATTAATAATTATGAGTCAAAATCCTAATAATTTGGAGTTCAATCGGCGCGATTTTTTGCGCAGTGGTTCCCTGGCCGCATTCATGGCCGCCATGGGGGCGGTTGAATTGCGCGCGGCGGAAAAGAAATCCGACGCCAAAAAAGACGACGACAAAAAAGCCGGACCGCCAGTCAAATGCGCCGTCATTGGCTGCGGAGTGTGGGGGCGTGAAATGCTCAAATGCCTCTCCCGGTTGCCCAATGCGCCGGTAGTGGCGATTTGCGATAATTATGAAAAGTCCATGACCCGTGCGGGTCAATCTGCCCCCCAGGCCGAAAAGATAAAAGATTATCAGCAGTTACTGGAGAAGAAAGACATCCAGGCGGTGCTGATCGCCACGCCTACCCATCTGCACCGGGAAATCGCGGTGGCAGCCATCCAGGCGGGGAAACATGTTTATTGCGAGGCGCCGCTGGCGGGCACGATTGAAGATGCCAAGGCGATTGCCAAGGCCGCCAAGGCGGCGTCCAAACAGATGTTCCAGCCAGGACTCATCCTGCGGACCAACCCCATCCACAACCACGTGTTGGGATTCGTGCGCACCGGGGCCATGGGCAAGGTTGCCTTCACGCGCGCCCAAAACCACAAAAAAGAGACGTGGCGCCGGACTTCTCCGACGCCGGAACGGGAAAAGGAAATCAACTGGCACTTAAACCGCGAAACATCCCTCGGTTTGGTTGGTGAAAAAGGCGTGCATAACCTGGATAGCGCGGCATGGTATCTCAAAGCGCTGCCCATCGCGGTCAGTGGCAGTGGAGCCATCCTGGCTTGGAATGATGGCCGGGATGTCTTCGACACCGTTCTGGCGACGGTGGAATATCCCAACAATATTCGCATGACCTATAGCGCCACCCTCACCAATTCGTTTGAGGGGAGCTTCGAGGTTTTTGGCGGTTCGGATGCCGCCATCAATATGCGCGACAGCCGGGCCTGGCTGATCAAGGAAACCGATGCCCCGCTGCTGGGTTGGGAAGTTTATGCCCGCAAGGAAGATTTCTTCCCGAGCAAGGATAGCGGCATCGCCTTGGTGGCCAATTCCACCAAACTGCTGGCCCAAGGCAAGGAACCCGCCGAAGCGGCTGCGGACAGCGAAACTCCGCTCTTCTATGCCATGGAAGCCTTCATTGACAGCATCCATGAAAACAAGGCCAACGAAGCGAACTGGGAGGCTGGATTTACTTCCGCCGTCATGGCTATCAAGGCCAGCGAGGCCATCAACAAAGGCCAGCGGATTGAGTTCACCAAGGAAATGTTTACGCTTGGTTGATTGGGAATAACAGCCGGTCAAAATTACGAAAGGACGCTGCGAAGCGTCCTTTTTTTTAGGGCAGAACCAATTGGAAGATCCGGGAGGAATGGGTCGTTGGCAGCACCACTTGGAAATGGTCATTTAATATCTCCCAATCCTGGTAAACCGGTTCCCACGCCTGTCCGGGAGCGGTGGAGCCAGGGGAGCTGAACAGGGACCAATTCAAAGCGGTTAGTGGCCAGGCAAGCAGGAGGCGGGAATCAGCCGTTTCCCAAGTCATCGATGGAGGATTTTCATTGCCAATGAACTCCCCGGTCAGGCGCATATCAAACAGGAGGTCTGAACTGGTCTGGGAACTTTGATGGACTTCAACCGCCAGGAAGTTGGTGCCAGCGATCAGCCAACTTGGATTCAGGGCGGTGGTGAAGAAGGTGGATTCATTGGTTCCCGAGACAGCCGATGAAGCCAGGGTGTTAAAAGCGATGGGACCTTCAGGCAGGTTGCTGCGCCAGGCTTCCCTACCGTTCAGGTAAACCACCGCTCCATCGTCCCGCAGCAGGTCCAAAGTCAACTTGTTGACCAGTTCTTGACGCCCCACGGTGAAACGGGCGCGAAAATAGGTAGTGATGTATTTCTTACTGGCGCTGCTACCATAGCTGACCGCGGTATTGACCGTGCTATCGCCATATCCCAGCTTGGCGGGGCCGGTTTTCCAGTTTTGGTCATCAAAATCAGGCTGAATCCAATTGGTTCCCTGGTCTTGGCCGTTGTCCAGATAGGACCAGATACTGCCTTCCGGAATGAAGGCGAAGCGGGTTTGGAGGGCTAGGAAATTCAGGTTGTCCCTATGGTCCGAGACCTCGACTGGGGTGGGAAATCCCGGATGCAAGAAGGTGTAGCCAGAAAGACCGGCGGTTAAGGTATAAGACCCCGGATTCACATTCAGGATTTTGTAGGAACCGTCGCTATCGGTGTAAGCAAAGAGTTGGGTGCTGGCTGACACTTTGGCCATTCGCGCTGGAACTCCATTGGCAATCACCTGGCCAGTCAGGGTGAATCCGGCGGGATTACCCACCTGGATGACCAAGGAATCGCTGGCTTCTCCGCCCATCATGTCGCTGACGGTGCAACGCACCAAATACATGCCATTTTTCTGCCAGCGATAACTTTGATTGGGGGCGTTAGTGCCAAAATTATGATCACCAAAATCCCAGGAGTAAGCCAGTTCATCCCCATTCGGATCAGTGGCCGAGCAGGTGAAATCCACCGATTCGCCGGGGGCCACCTGGGTGGCGTGCGCACTGAGTTTGACGGCCGGATTTTTTTTGGCGGGAAAGGGGCCTCGGTTGACCATCACCATGACTGACTCGGGAGTAGTTCCACCGGGACCTAGAGGCGTCACAAATATTTGGGCTTTTTCGTCGGCAAAGGTGCGGCCGAACGTAATGGGTGAATCCTCTTTGCCGTTTAAGGATCCGGGGGTTGTATCCAGCAGGAGGGTGGGTTGGTTGCCGGATTGGGCCCAGCGAACCCCGAGGCCGCTCATCAGCCATTTATTGCCGGTGTTTTTTTGCCTGAATTCAAACCAGAAATTGGTGGTGGAATTCTGGGGCAATGAAAGCGCACGGAATCCCGGCACCGAATTTGTGAGGTCATGGGCAAAAAGCTGGTAAATCCCATTGGTGGAGAAGGAGGCCACCTCGGCGGAGGGCAACCAGTTCAAGTAGTTTTTCCACCGGGTATTGAAGTGTTTGTATCCGGCGGTGGCGGAGCCCATCGTGTCGAAAGGATCCCCGTATTCAACGCTCGCGCCGGGGCCAAGGACGCTTTCATCAGCGGTTTTCCAGAAGTTGGCATGGTTCAAACCAAAATTGTGCCCCAGTTCGTGGGCTGCCACACCCACGGTGAAATAGCTATTCAACCAAACCCCCGCACCGCCAACGATGCCCAGTCCGGCCCAATCAAAGCCGCTGATTTTGGCAAAGCAAACCAGGTCGAAATGGTACGAGGACAAGTTGTATCCGCCCGCTTTGGCAGCGGTGCGCGCATCGTTTCGCAGCAGCGTGAAATAATTATTGGTGCCGTAATAGCTGGCCGGGTGTGGCATCCGAAAGGTGGGCGTGATGTCCGAGCCTTGCCCATAATCAGAGAAGCCCGCCTGGCCATTGGAGTTCTCGCGATAAAACAGGTTTACCCCGGTGATCATATCGATCCCGGTTTGGTCGGAAAAAGGAATGCCTTCGAGGTCATCAAAGTCCACCCGGATCAGCAGCAGGTCTTTAGTGCCGGTGGTGTAGGAGGCGGACATCTGAAGGGTTCCGGAGGCAAGGGTGGTAGGATTGCTGTTCCATTCGGCAGCGATCCGTTGTTCATTCAGCAACGCGGCTTCAGTGGTATTGCAGGTTGATGCCAAGCCCTGTTCGGTTTCAATAATTTGGGGATCGGAACCGGAATCCACAATCCGACTACACCAGGCGCAAACTTTGGGAATAGCACTTCCCGGCAGGTCTGCGGATTCCTCCCCAGGCACCAACCGGATGGGGTTTTCGGCAATCGCGAATTGGTTTTCCAGAACGATGCCGTGGAGAGGCAGGTTGGTGCGGGTGGGCTCACCCAGACGCCTTCCGTAAACAAAAGCTGAATAGCGCTCGCCATCGATTTCGGCGCTGCGCAGCACAGGGTGGAAACCCACTTCATGCCCAGGCATCGGAATTCCAGCCAATACGTAAAGGTCGCCCCGGCCAAAGTGGGGGCGTTCGACCAAGCCGCGGATGGCGGGGGGTAATTTCTCCCGGATTCGAGAGGGGAAGGCCATTTTTATAGCCCGCTCCGGATCCTCACGAATTAATTGAACCATGAATTCTTTCCGTTGGAGCGCCAGGCGGAATCCTTGGGCTTCGATGGGGCTGCCAACCGCGATGCCAGTTGTGGGACAATTAGTTGCCGCCCAAGCATTAAAATCGTCCCAAGCTTTAAAGTTACCGCGGGCGCCAGGATGAACTGGGGAGGCCCCCGGTGAATGAGCAAGGGTAGAACCTTGGGAGGTCTGGCTTAGGCTGGTTGCGGACCGTGTTGGGATCGGTGGTGAGGTGCTCTCGAAAATCCGGGAGGCAACACTATCAAAGCCGGGTTTGGTGAGAGATTCAGCCCATTCATTAAGGAAAAAACCAAGGATCGCCGCTCCAGCAAATCCGGCGGTTATCCAACACTTTAACCTGGCAACTTTCTTCACTTGGCAAAGGTTATTATTCATTGAAGACCCCTATCACGCCAGTTCTTTCTCATTGGCAGAGGCCAACGGAAACGGTAGCTTGGTTTTGTGGTATTATGAAGCCATTGGAACCTCCAGATACCCATTTTCTGTCGGCCGCGCAGGGCTGGGTTATGCTTGGTAATCCAACCGAGGCACTGGCCGAACTTGCCCGGATCTCAACGGCCGGTGATGATTGCCCGGAGGTATTGGAAATCCGCTGGCAAATCGAAGCCGCTTTCAAGCATTGGAACCACTGTCTAGAGCTGGCTACCCGCCTTTTGGAAGCCAATCCTGATCAACCGACTGGCTGGATTCATCGATCGTTCAGCATGCACGAGATGAAAAGAACCGCCGAGGCCAAGGAACGCTTGCTGCCGGCGGCTCAGAAATTCCCGAAAGACAGCACCATCACCTATAATCTCGCCTGTTATTGCTGCCAGCTAGGCCAGTTGGATGAAGCGCGACATTGGCTCGCGCGCGCGGTGGCGGCCAGCAACCTCGACCGCATCCGCAGGATGGCCCTGGCCGATCCCGACTTGCAACCCATGCGGCAGGAAATCGAAAATTGGTAGGGGATGCGTGGTGATGGCCGGCGCGGGTGGCATCAGCATTTTCAGTCCGCTGGACCGCCAACATTCGCGCTTGTCAGATGGCGGGAGCTTCCTATTGTTTTCGGGCGGGTCCGCAGGGGGGAATTGATTTTTTGCGCAAAATGAATTTATGAATAACTTTACCTATTTCAATCCAGTAAAAGTCGTTTTCGGCAAGGGAACCATCAACCAGTTGGCGGAATTGGTGCCGGCCGGACGCAAAATCCTGGTCACCTACGGTGGTGGTTCGATCAAGCAAAACGGTGTTTATGACCAGGTGAAAAACGCGTTGAAAGGGCGTGATTGGGTGGAATTTGGAGGGATAGAACCCAATCCGCGCTATGAGACGCTGATGAAATCCGTGGCGCTTTGCCGGGAAGAGGGAATCGGTTTTCTGCTTTCGGTGGGAGGTGGTTCGGTGTTGGATGGCACCAAATTCATCGCTTTGGCGGTGAATTATGCACAGGGTGATCCCTGGGATATCCTCGCCAAACAAGCTCCGGCAGAATTGGCGTTGCCATTGGGATGTGTGCTCACTTTGCCCGCCACGGGTTCCGAGATGAATTGTTTTTCAGTGATTTCGCGCGATTCAACCCAGGAAAAGCTGGCCTTTTCAAACCCCGCTGTTTTCCCCCGCTTTTCGATTCTGGATCCGGAAACCACGATTTCTTTGCCCGTTCGCCAAACCATGAATGGCATCGCTGACGCCTTTGCCCATGTCATGGAACAATACATGACCTTCCCGTGCGAGGCGCCGTTGCAGGATCGCCAGGCAGAAGCCATCTTGAGCACTTTAATCGAATACGGCCCCCAGGTTTTGCAGCAGCCAGGGAATTATCAGTTTCGGTCGAATATCATGTGGGCAGCCACCCAAGCCCTGAATGGAATCATATCCTGCGGGGTACCGCAGGATTGGACCACGCATATGATCGGCCATGAGTTGACGGCGTTTTACGGATTGGATCACGCGCAAACCTTGGTGGTGGTGATGCCAGCCGTATGGAAGCATCAAAAAGCCCGCAAAGCTCTCAAATTGAGCCAATACGCGGAAAGGATTTGGGGGACAAAAGGCAGTGATTCAGCGGGGCAGGCGATTGAGAAGACCGAGCAATTTTTCCGCTCGCTGGGGATGAAAACCCGCTTGAGCGAGTATGGAATTACTGCGGAAAGATTTGAGCAAATCGGCCAGCGTTTCGCGAGCCGAGGCCTCAAGCTGGGTGAGCATGAGGCCATCGGCAAAACGGAAGTTATCGAGATTTTGGATCTGTGCCGCTGAGGTTGAGCTGATGCCTTTCCAAGGTTGAACCTTCGGCCCGGGATAAGGTTGCCAGCGCCTTGGCGTAGTCAGCCTTGGCGCGGATTTCGTCCGAGCTGGCCAAGGTGAGGTTGTTTTGGAGTTGCAGCACCACGAAACTGGTGCTTTTGCCAGCGGCCAGTTTGGTTTTTTCGGCGTTCAAGGCCATACTCGCAAACTGACGGGCTTCGCCAGTGGCTTTCACGCGTTCAAAAGCAGTTTTGGCGTCTTTGATGGCATCATCAATCTGGATCATCACATCCTGTTCAGCTTTTTTATAGGCCAAAAGCATCTGCTGCTTGCGAGCCCGGCTGGTCTTATAATCGTATCCGGCCTTGCGGTTGGACAGGGGCACCTTCAGTTCAGCGCCAAAGGACCAGTTGGGATTCAAGTGATCCCCGGTGGAGGGCAGGATGTTCCCAAAGGTGTCCTTCGACTGGGATGTGGAATACCCATAACTGCCCAGCACATTCAGCTCTGGAAAAATCTGGTTCCGATTAAACCGCAAAACAATATCCTGCCGTTCCAAATCGACCTTCAGTTTCTGCAAATCCGGCCGCGTGGTTAAACCTTTGTGCCAGCTATCCTGCAAGCTGAAGGATTGCGGAATGGCTTTTAGCGATTCGCTGGGATTGATGGCGTCTTCCTGCCAGGATGCGAAATTATCATTCAGGAGCTTTTTTACGACGTTTTGCTGCTGGGCATAAATCTGGCGGGCGGAAATGAGCCGCGCGGTGGATTGGGCGACTTGGGATTTGGCTTGTTCTTCATCCAAAGGAGCCAGCGCGCCGAATTTCACCTTCTTTTGGTTTTCCTCCAGCAGTTGTTGAGCGAGTTTCACTGCCAGCTCCTGAACGCCGATGTAATCCTTGGCGAAAATCAGATCATAATAGGAGGTTTCGACCTGGGTGACGATGTCGATGATCTGGGTTTGCAGCGTCAGTTCCGAGCCTTTAAGGTCTTTCTTGGCGGTGCGGATGTTCCGCGGCCAGCTTGAGATGAGC
>CAIMWS010000346.1 GCA_903845125.1 uncultured Verrucomicrobiota bacterium | reverse complement strand
GGCTCGCAGCTCGCCCCCTGCTCGATTTAGCTCGCTTCCGGACGCCAAATCTTTAGAACAAAAAAGAACATGAGAACTGGAGTTCATCGACCCTGCTTACTCAGAGTTCTCCGGTGTCTTTTTCCCGTGAGTCAACGGGCCACAATATTTCCGGCTCAACACCAGGGAAAAAACAATCCAGCTGGATCCCTGCAATTGGCTCAGTCGTGGTGGCTGGATGTTTTTGTGCAGGACATCCTGCCTTCGCCCCTTGCAGGTCTAATCACAAGCTGCCATCGGCTCCCTTCCAAATCCACGCATACACCTGCGGCGCAATTGCTTGCATCCATACCTCCGGCACCCGAATGCCTGGACCTCAGGCGGATGATTTGGCTTCTGGAGGCAACCCCGTTGGGGCTTTTTTAAAAGGGTGCCACCTGGAAATCAGGTGCGGGGATAAACTCCAGCGTCGCTCCGCAGCGCGGGGGGACTGGCCAACCCCAAAACGGGGATTAAAACCACGGCTACGGCAAAGTTCGCCCCGCGATCCAGCGGAGTCTGCTCGCCGTGGTTTACTTCCTTGGCGCCGTTCGCGGCCCGGGGGGCGGGCAATGGCTCAACGGGGGCGGAGCGCGATGGTTTCGTTGGGCGCCGTCTGGAAGGTGAACCGCCCGCCGGTTTGGGTTTCGGAGGCTTCCGTGGCTCCGTTGCGGAACAGCAGCACCGGCCGGCCGGGCCAGGGGTTGGCCACGGTGCAGGGGCCACCCCGCTCGCTGAGCACGCTCACGCCACGGGCCACGCCTTCCCGCAGTTCAGCCGCCACGAGGAAAGCGCCCACGGCACGCAAGCCGCCAAAGCGGGCGTCCTGGTCCCGGGGCCAGACGGGGAAAAACCGGATCACCCCTTCGTGGCTCTGCATGAGCATCTCATTCACGGCGAGGAAGCCGGCGACGTTTTCGATGCCGCCGCCGCCGTAGTAGAGGATGAGGTTGGGATAGGAGCGCTGGTCGCACTCCCGGCGCAGGTTGGCGAGGATGGTCCGGGGATCGTAACCCACGCGGGCGCAGGCGGTGTACCAGGAGGCGAAGCCGTTGTTGTCGTGCCAGCGGCCCATGGCCTGGATGGTGTGGTGGCAGATTTCGAGGAGCCGGGGATCGCTGTCCAGGCCGATGGCGCCGCAGGGGAAGATGTGGTGGATGCCCAGCGTGTTGTCATTGCACCAGGCCATGCCTTGCTCGCTGTAACGGAACACGGTTTGGCCGCCGCGCTCCTGCAGCGGGAAAGCACTGAGCTTTTGGACGATGTCCCGCCACCGGCCCCGGCGCTCCGCGTCCACGCCGAGATCCTGGCTCAAGGCGGGCAGGCTGCCGAAGAGGGTGCGCAGCAGGCCCAGCGAGAGGATCGGGTTCAGGTCGTTGCCGGAGCCTTCGTGGATGGAATCGTTGTGGATCACGTAGCGGCCCTCCTCGAACTTCAGGTAATCCTCCCAGAAATCGGCCACCGCCAGCAGATAGGGGTAGGCCGTGGCGCGCAGGAAATCCAGATCCCGCGTGTGCTGGTAGTGCCAGAGGAAGTTGAGCGCCGCGAAGGCGGCGTCCGAGCGCTGGCCCCAGTCGGCATTGGGCCCTTCCGGCAGCAGCCCCCACGGGCCGATGCTGACGGGGAAATGGACTCCTTTCCAGCCGCGCTGGCGGGCGATTTCCCGGCCGGCCGGGACGGCCTCGAGGATCGCCTGGTAAAACGGCAGGGCCAGGTCGGCGTGGTTGGCGGAGTAAGCCATGTAGTACGGGGCCTGGAAGTTGTAGTTCAGGTGGAAATCGCCGTGCCAGTTCGGGTGGTCGGTGGTGATCCAATTGCCCCACAAGCCGGGCGCCACCTTGCCGGCCCGGCTGCAGGAGCCCATCACGTAGAGCGCCGCATACCAGCGCTGCTCGATGACCTGGTCCGGTATTTCGAGGAACGACCGGGACCAAAACCCAGCCCACCACTGCCGGTGCCGCGCCGTCAGGAGGCCAAGGTCCGCCGGGACCAGCGCGGAGACTCTCCGCCGGGCGGCTGCCGCGAAGTCTTCGGCATCGAGATCGCTCAAGATCGCGCTGGCGACGGCCACGGTGGCGCCCGGGACCAGGGCCAATTGCAGGCCGCCCTGGCCATCCGCGCGGACCGGGGCCCCGACGACGCGGGTGGCCACCGCCACCTGGCGGCTCCGGCCGGGCAGCGCATCCGCCTGGCGGGTAAACCACGCCGTGCCGCCGGCTTCGTCCACCTCGCCGGCGGCCGCTCCGCCGAGGCTGGCCCGCAGCTCGCCATCCACGTAGAGGCGCAGCTGGCGGCCATCGTAAACGCCGGCCACCGGCAGCCACCGGCGCATGGCCAGCGGCTGGCTGGTCTGGATATGAACCCCGCCCACGGCCCAGCGCAGGCAGCCGGCGGACAAACCGAGGCTGTAGGCCTGGTTCCACTCGCCTTTGCTGACGATGTAATTAGCCTCCGGGCTGGCGCCTTCGATCCAAATCCAGGCGGCGACGGTCACGGCTTCCTCCAGGCGCGGCACGGGCGCCTCCGCGAAGGTCTTTTGGCCATCGAAGCGGAGGGTGGGCCCCAGCCGGCCGGCGGCCGGTTCACCGGCGGGCGGGCGGGCGCCCTCCACGGCGGCGGCGGGCCATTGCAAGACTGCGGCCGGCGCGGGTTCCTGCCCCGCCTTGAGCTGCTGGATTTCCTCCACCGCCAGCCCGCGCGGGAAGACGCGCACGCCGTCAATCCCCCCCTCGAAATACCAGCGGCCGCCGCCGTGCAACTCCCGGCCGATGGCCAGCGACCGATCCCGGTCGGCGATGCGCGGCGGGACCAGGGACGGCGTGCCCGGCACGGGCCGCACCGTCACGGCCACCGGCGCGCCGCTCGCGCAGCGGAGCGTGGTCACCAGGAGGTTCTCGCGGGCATCCATCCAGGTGCGCAGGTGCACCTGGAGGCCCTCCTTGCCAAAGGTCCCCCGCACCTCGGCCTGCGCCAGATCCTGCTCCTGGCGATAGCTGGCGCCCCGCAGCTCCGGGATCGCCAGGCCAACGCTGCCGACGGTGATGACGCTGGCGTCGTTGCGCCGCCAGAAATCGTTCTTGCCGAGATAAAAGCGCGGCGCCTCCGGCGGGCCCGCCAGGGCCACGCCCACGTCGCCATTGCCCAGCAGGGGGCCATCGGGCATGCCCTGGGTTGGGACGCTGGCGGGCGGTTTGGTGAAAAGGGCGGTGTGACGGCCGACCCGCCCGGGGGCGGGATCGGCGGCCTGAACCGCGCCGGTGGCGGTCCAGGCGGCCGCCAAGGTGAGCAGCAAGGTGATGGATGGTGGCATAAAAGTGGTGAATCAGGGTTGCAGCAGCCGGATGGTGGTGATCCGGCGGGGTTGGAGTTCCGCGGAGGCGGCCCCATTGGCGAGCGGCAGCTCCGACCGTTTATCTTCCAGGGCGCCGCAGAGCCAGGCCCCGGCAAGACCGCGCCCGGGCAGCGCCAATTGGGCGGTGGCGGGATGGCCCTCGAGATTGAGGAGGCGGACGATGAGCCCCTGCCGGTCGGCGGCGGGTTGGAGGCTGGTGACGACCAGGGCGCTGCCGCTTACGTCCAGGAACCGGCCCTGACGCGGAGTGGCATCGTCGAACACGGGATGGGTTACGGGGGGATTCAAGCTTTCCCAGCCTTCCAGGACCGCGCGCGGGGCGTCGAAGGCGCCGTGGCTGGCCAGGCTGAAGCGGAACTCCACCAGGCCGGGCTGGCTGGCCCGGAAGTTGGTTTCCCAGTAATTGTTCATCGGCCAGGCCAGCAGCAGGGGATTGCGCTGGCGCGGGATGGCCGCCTGCTTTTTCGCCCAATTGAAACCGCCGATCTGCACCAGCGGGGCGTCGGGGCAATAGAGCGTCACGCCGAAGTTCGGCTCGTGGACGCTGGCGAAGGTCTCGACGGTGACCCAGTCGCGGCAGGAGCCGGGGATCTGCTCGGCGTCCAGCTCGGTCGGGATGCCGGCGGTGTCGAAATGGGCGCGCCAATCCGCGGCCAGGTTGAGGGGGAAGGCGAAATAGATGGCCTCCGGCGAGCGGATATCCTCTTTCAGGAACCGGGCGGAGAGGTCGATGATGGCCGAGCCGGCGTGCAGGGTGATGCGCTGCTCCAGGTGGCGGATGCCCTCCGCCTCCCCCTGGATGACCAGGGTGGCGGAGCGGGCCTGCCGCTCCACTTTGCAGGTGACCTGGTTGGTATAACTCGTGCGCACGGCCGGCCAGCCGGGCTTCCACCCGGTGCGGCCATAGCGCTCCCCTTCCACGCTGCGGACATGGAAGGCGCTGCGCTCGCTGGTGGCGGGGCGCTCGCGCACCAGCTGGAAGAGTCCCCACGGCGAATCCGGATCGGCCACGAGGCGGCTGAGCCGTTTATCGAGCAGCCCGGTGATTTTGCCGGTGGCGGAATCATAGGTCAGCCGGTGGTGGTCGCTCTCGATCCAGCCGGGGCCGGTCCGGATGGCGTCGGAGGCGGGCACAGGCGCCAGTTCTTTCCAGGGGATGATCCGCCAGCTGAAAGGCTCCAGCTCGACAGGGCCGTAAAGCCGGTCCAGCGGCCGCGGGGTGGCCTCGCGCCCGGCGGCCAGGTAGTGGGACTCGATCTCCTTGCCGCTGGTTTTCCAGGTGCCGGGGATGAAATAATGGCGGCGCAGGCCGGTGGGATTGAACACCAGCACCCCCTCCGTTTTCCACGACTGCCAGGAGTTGCCCGCCAGGCGGTGCAGCTCGCGGCGCAGGTGGAAATCCGAGAGCGGCTTGCCATCGTAAACGGGATTGGATTTGAGGTTCCATTGGGTGACCACAAACGGTTGGTCGGCGTCGAGGGTATTGTAGGCGCCCCAGGTGTGTTCATTGTAGAGGTTGAGATCCTGCCAAAGGCGCGCGACGGCGGCCTCGGTGTGGGTATCCGGCGGGTTCCAGGTGCGCAGCAACTCGATGGCAGCGGTGTTGGCGGCGAGCTGGCGGGAGAGGCGGGTTTCCGCGGCGGAGCTGCCCGCGCCGAAATTCCAATAATCGGTCCAGTCCCCCGCCACCACCGGGATTTGCTCCCGGGGGATCCGCTGGAGCCGGTCCAGCAGCTCGTTCGAAGTCACCAGGCGCAGGCGCGGCTGGCGGCCAGCTTCGTTCCACTGGCGGACCAGTCCGGGCAGATCCTGGTTGGGGGGTGAGTTGTCGTACATCATCGGGGCGTGGGTGGCGGAGAGATAGACAAAATCGTAGGGGTACCCCAGCGACTTCACATGGCGGAGGTATTTGTGCAGGCCGGCCTGTATGGTCTCCAGGTTGCGCGAGGAGGTGTCGCACCACTGGTCAAACATGCTGTAGTGCTCGCCGTTCATCACCAGCAATTCACGCCCGCCCGGCCCGCGCCAGCGATAGACCGCCGGGCGGGGCAGAGGGGTGCCGCTGAGGTGCAGGTTGATGGCCATCGTCAGCAGCTCGATCCCGCTGTCCAGCAGCAGGTCCACCGCGCCCCACGGCAGGCCGGTGACATCGTGCTGGTTGACCGTGCGGATGTCCGCGCCCAATTGCGCCCGCAGCCGGCGCACCTGGCCGAGCTGGCGCGCCAGGCTCTCGGAGGAGCTGAGCGGGGTGGTGTTGTACTCGAAGCCGGAGATGCCGAAGCGCCCGGAGGCCAGGTGCTTTTTCAGCCGCGCCACGGCGGCGGGCGTGGCCGTTTCCAGCCAGCGCACCACCGGGGCGGTGGCCTCGGCGGTCCAGCGGGGGCGGGAGAGGTCGTCGGGCCAGGCCTCCGTGCGGTCCAGCAGGTCGAGGGCCGCCTCGAGGTAGCCTTTTTGCAGCTCCCAATACATCGACTGCGGATGCGTGTAGCCGATATCGACGTGGCTGTGGTGCAGGATCAACACCTCTTTGCAGAAGGCCACGTCCGCCGGGGACCCCTGGGGGCCTTCGGCGGGGGCGGCCCCGGAGGCGGGCCGAAGCCCGGCGGCCAGGACGGCGAGCAGGATCAGGGATTTGAGAAGGAGTTTTTTCATGGGCTGGGATCTCCGGTCAGTTCAACAATAGATGAAACACCCGCAGCGCCCCGTCCACCAGGCGGACGCGGACGGTGTGCCGGCCGGGCGGGAGGCTGTCCTCCAGCATCAGCGCCCAGGGCAGGTGCAGGCCGCCGCTCCAAGGGGTGACGGTGTTCACGATCCGTTCCGGCCGGCCATCGACCCTGAAGGCGATCGTGCGGGCATCCGGGCCGCTGGTGATCATCAAGCCGGCGCCGGTGCCTTCAAAGGTGAACTCGAACTCCGCGCCCGGCGTCGTGGCGGTCAAAGCCGGCACGTTGACGTAGCCCTCCCGGGTGCCCTTGCCATCGGTGGGTTGCCACCGGGGATCGAGCGTGAAGCCCCGGATCAGGGTGGCGCTGGCCAGCGCGCCGAACCGGCCCCGGCCATAGCTGAAGCCATCGAGCGGCGCCGGCAGCGGATGGGGCTTCACGGCGTCGGGCGGCCCGCCCCAGGCGGCATCCAGCATCCGCGTCATGCTGCCCGCGTATACCCGCTGGCCGTAGGGGGAGGGATGCAGGCCGCGGAAGTCGCCCGCCCAGGTGAATTGCCCGGCGGCGATGCGCTCGGAGACCTCCCGGGAAAGGTTCAGCGAGGGGCACCCGTAACGCGCGGCCACCCGCTCGTGGGCGGCGATGGTATAGGGCTCTTTTCCTTCGGCCCAGGCCTGGAGGTGCTGGTCGTGGACAAAGTGCATTTCCACCACATCGGCCAGGGGCAGCGCCTGCCGCAGGTGGCGCACCACGCCTTCCATCCCGCGCCGCGCCAGGTCCGCGGCGTTGGGCTGGCCATCGTAGTTGTGGTCATTTACCGCCGCCTCCACAAAAAGCAGGTCGGGCGCGCCGTGCGCCAGGATGTCCGCCTCGAGCCGGAAGGCGTGCGGCACCGAGCCGAGCGAGGGGATCCCGGCGGCGAGGAAATCGAAGCGGGTTTCGGGGAACCGCTGCCGCAGGTATTGCATCAGCGCCTCCCGCCAGCCCGGATTGTAGGTGATCGACCCGCCCAGGAACGCCACGCGCCCGGTCTTTTCCTGCTCGAATTTCGCCCGGCTGTTGCCCAAGCCGTCCCGCAGCGCGAAGTATTCCCGGCCCTTGGGCAAAACGGCGGTGTGCCGCATGATGAACCGGGCCGAAGCGAAGGCCTCGGGCAGCGGGAAATGGTGGCCGCTGCTCTCCGGGGTGCCCTCCCGGACCGTCACCACCTCCAGCCGGTGCCCCAGGCGCTCCAGGCGCGCCCGGGCTTCCAGGGTGTTCGCGGGGGCCGGCACCACGCGGTCGTTCAGGCTGATGACATGCCGCAGCGGGATCTTCGCGGCCGCGATCGGCTCCAGCAGATCCACCGGGTTGCCGCGGTAGGCGCGCAGGGCGGCCTCGTCCTGCAAGCCGTAATATTTCAGCGCCTCGGCGGTTTCCTGGCGCGCGCCCGGCCAGCCCAGCGGCCAGCTTTTCAAGTCCATCACCGGGGTGTCCGCATAGATGCAGGCGACCCGCCCGGGGTGGCGGGCGGCATACCGGTAGGCGTGGAGGCCGCCGCGGCTGACCCCCTCGAGGGCAGGCTGGCGGCTGAGCCCGCGCTGGCTGGTCACGTGCTCGTAAAACTGGTCCATCAGGTCGAGCGCCCCATCCGAGCCGAGCTGGCTGAGGCACTCGATATAGCCCACAGCCCAGCCCTGGCGCAGCAGCTCCAGATCCACCTCCGGGTGGTAATCCGGGAAGGAGGTGCGCCAAACCCACGGTTTGCCCGGCGCGGCCAGGGCGGGCTGGGTGATGAAACAGGCCCGGTCCGCCACGGTGAAGCCCAGGCGCTGGAAGCCGTGCCAATCCGCCGGCTGGTCTTCGGCTAGGAGCCGGGCCGCCGAAAGCAGCACCGCGGCCGCCAGGCCGGCGAAAACCGGGCGGGTGATTTTGTGATGATGGTTCATAAAGGGGCGATTTTGCGGATCAATACACAACGACGGTCTGGTTTATTTCCGGGGCGGTGGCGGGCCAGTGGAGCCGGCTCCCCCCGGCGAGCGACGCTTCCACGCGGTATTCGAAATCCTCCCGCGCCGCCGGCAGGGTGGCCTGATACACGGCGCGGGCCTGGCGCCGGGCCTCCACGGTCTGCCAGGCCTGGCCGCCGAGCGGACGGAAATGGACGCGGACCGCCACGGCGGGCTGCCGATCCAGCGCGATAATCTTGAGCGCCAGGGGCTCGCCCTGGGCTGCCGCGGTGCGCGCGGTCAGGACCACCAGCCGGGGAGCGCCCCGGTAATCCGTCCACGGTTGCGCGGCGGGCGGCAGCGGCTCGCCGAGGTATTCCTCCAGCCGGGCATCGTGGCCGGTGAGGAACTTCACCCGCGCCAGGGATTGCTGCTCGATATTGGCCAGGGTGCCGAGCTCGGTGGCGTTGTTCAGCGTGGCCAGCAGGGAGCCGTACATTTCGGCGAGCAACGCCACCATGCGCAAGCGCACCGGCAAGGCTTCCGCGCGGGCCACCCGGCGCCGGGTTGGCGCGTCCGGCTCCTTTTCGAGGCGTTTCATCAGGGCATCCAGCTCGCCCCGGGCGCAGCCCAACTGGCCCATGCTGCGCGTGACACGGAAGGCGTTGAGCCACCAGCCGAACCGTTCCCGCTGGCCGGCGCCCTGGACCCGCGGGCCCAGCGCGGCGAATTCATCCACAAACGCATACCGGGCGGCCACGGCCGGCCAGGGCTGCGGGCTGACACTGATCACGCCCGGCCCCTGGTTCCAGCCGGAGGTGGCGGGGAAATTGCCGTCGAGCCTGGTGAAAATGGCGGCCGCCTCGGGACCGATCTCCCGCCCGAATTGCGCGGCGGCCCAATCCGCGTAAAAGCTGCCGGCCGGCAAGTCGCGCGGCTCGGTGAAGGGCTGGGCGTCCGCGGCGTAATCCTGGTATTCAGGGCCCCCGCAATTGACCTTGCGGCTTACCCCGGGGCCGGCCACTTCAATCGCGGCGATGCAAGGGTATTCCACCTCCGGGACGAAACCGATCCGCAGTTCGCCCTGGGCCACGGCAATGTTCGTGAACGTCATATCCAGGGCGGCGAACTGCCCAACCCGGGCAAAAACATCCAGGTGGCTCACCACCTCGCGGCCCTGCACGGTGACGCCGAACACCCGCTTGCCGGGGGCGTTGTAGGCCGGCTCGGCGAACCGCAGGGTGACCTGGTATTGGCCATCGGGCACGGCGAAGCGGTAGCCTTTCAGGTTGAAGCGCACCGTTTGGTACAAGGGGCCGCGATCGGTGCCGGAAACGGCATTATTCAGGAAGGCGGCGGTCTGGCCGCCGAACACCTCGAGCTCCCGTTTCACCGCCGGCGCGGCGGCCGGCCGGCTCCAGGCTCCCTGCTCCCAGCCGGCCTGCGCGAGCGCGGCGATGTTGGGGCTGATGATCCGGGTGCGCCAATGCAGGCCCATCAGCCCGGTGCAGCCCAGGCGGAGCGCGTCCGCGGCGTCGCGGCGCAGGCGGCCCACCCGCGGCTGGAGGGAGGTCAGCACGCTGTCATCCTCGAACCACGGGATGGCCCACTTGAGGCGGTTTTCGAGCCGCCCGAAATGATCCGAGACCAGGGCGTGGCCGGCCGACATGTTGATGGCGCTGAACACGACATCCTTGGGCAGCACTTTATCCAGCGCCGGGAAATTGCCGGTGATCCACCCCCAGCCGCAAATACCCAGCTTGAAGGGCGCCTGCGCGTCGCCCAGGGCGGCGTGGGCGGCCTGCAGGTTGGCGATGAACCGCTGCTGGTCGATCTCCCCTTCGTGCCCCCAGATCCAATAGTAATCGACGGGATAGGCCCGTTGGATGCGCGTGAACATGCCCGCGTATATTTTTCGCAGCGTCGCCGGATCTTCGGGCCGCAATCCCAGCTCAGCCAGCCGGGCCTTCACCGCGTCCGGGATATCGAGCGGCGACTCCGTGCCCACGCAGGTTTTCATCCCGAGCCGGTGGGCTTCGCCGAACACCGCCTGGAGCATCGCGCCCGCGCGGTTCACTAACGCGGCACTGGCGGCCGGCGTTTTCGGGAAAGGGAAATCCTCCGCGCCGTTGATCTCCGGGCCGTAATCATCCGCCGGGAACACCTCGGCGCCCCCGAAGCTGTATTGGCTGGTTTTGCCGGGGCGGTAGCACCCGTAGGGCATGAACTTGGCGGTGGTGTACCACGAGGCATAATCGCTGATTTTTACGGTCCCGTCCGGGTTCACATCCTCGGGCAACCCGACCCACACGGCCGGTTCAGGTCCGAGATCCTTGTTCTGGAAGGGATAGGTGTGCAGGC
>CAIMWS010000345.1 GCA_903845125.1 uncultured Verrucomicrobiota bacterium | reverse complement strand
TTGCGCCTGGTATCCGCGTTGCTGATCGAAATCTCCGATCAATGGGAAATCGGAAAAATTTACCTCAATATGCAACCCAATCCCCAGCCCTCGGTTTAACCCTCGTGAAAAAAGATTTTACAGAAAAAAGTTTGCGCGGCCTGACAACAGCTAAACGGTCGGCAATCTGTTCAATCGGACCAACAATGACCGCAAGAGTGATGAGTAAATGAAGAAGCGCAAACAGACAACCAACCGCATAGACGGAAATGATTGCAGATCGCACTACTGCAACTGACTTTGGGGTTGCGAACCGTTCCGATGGAGTGACGAAAAGAAACTGAAGTGCTAGGAATGTTTCCCAGACATCTCCGCACCCAAAAGTCAGGATTGAATTTCCGAGTGCTGCCAGAATAATCCCAAAAATCGGAACGGGTCTCCAGAGGACTGGTGCGTGACCTCCCGCCAGCACAAAGCATCCGATGCTTCCAGCGAGGAACAGCAGCGGTCCGAGGATAAAGGACGTCGGTCTCATCGGGAAACCTAATCGGCATCTTTCAGCATTTCTTTAGGGATATGGAGTTGGAGCAAATATGCCAAACCGCACTCTGCCTACGCGTATCGATAAGAATGGGTTTTCTCGCTGTTTTCAGTGGAATTAAGCGTGGGGAAGGCGGCGTTTGCCACCGACCAGGAATAGCTGCCCGTCTGGGGAAGCGCTTGTGGCAGACTTAGGGCATTGGAACGTCTGCCTGCACTGGCATCTGCGCCGAACCGCACTTGGCCAGCATTCCCTCGACTTCCCGGCTGAGGAGAAAGTCGATGAACTTTCGACCCGCTTCGGGATGGGGGCACAGGCGCACCAAGGCCACTGTATTCGGAATCACCAAGGCCCCCATCTGGCCCTGACCTTGATCCGGGTTCAAAAGGCTTAATGCTGTAATAACGCTGGAAACGAGATGAATAACGACAGTCAAAAAGGCCAGTTTTCAGGCAAACCGGGCCTGGAAGAGGCGCTCAAACCGCTCAAAGCTTAAGCTTTCAGGCTCGAGAGTCCTTGAGCTTCAAAACCCGCTGCCGCCGCCAGGCCCGGTTTATAAAAGACCGGCGGGAAGCCTGGCCGGCGGACGAAGGCGAAGCCTCGCCTTTCAGTGATTTTCAACCACGCTTTCAGTTCGCCACCGCGCGGAAAAAGCGGAAGGGCTTCGATTCGGTGGAATAAAGCCGGCTGACCCGGTTGCCCGCGCCCGCGATGGCGGGTTCGACCGTGGTCCAGCTCTTGAGGTCGGCCGATCCCTCGATCCGGTAGCTGACGCCCGGAGCGGCATAAAACTGGAACTCCACCGCGGTGCGGATGCTGGAGACACCGGCGGGGGTGCTGTCGGCCTTGGTGGGGTTGAAGCCTGCCTCCACCTCCAGCCCGTCGCTGAAACCATCCCCGTCCGTATCAGCCGCGCAGGGATTGGTCCCGGTATTGGTTTTGCCGGCATAGGTGCCCGTGTTGGTCTCCACGCTGTCCGCCAGCCCGTCGTTGTCGGTATCCGCCTTCAAAGGGCTGGTGCCGGTATCCGTGGCGCTCACATACGTGCCGGTGCCGGTTTCCACACCGTCGCGGAGGCCGTCGCCATCGGTGTCCGGGTTGTTCGCCTTGGTGCCCAACTGGAACTCCTTGAGGTTGCTCAACCCGTCCCCGTCCAGATCCAGGCTGGCGTCGTTCACGTTGGGATTGAGCCCGTTGGCTATTTCGTAAACGTTCGGAATGCCATCCCGGTCCGTGTCGTCCGAGTCGGTGACGGTTTCGATCACCACGCTGTCGATATCCCCAAAGGTGTTTTCGGGGGCATTGCTGGCGTCAGAGCGCTGCTGGTAGAGCGCCACGGTGAAGCTGTTGCCGAAAGCCGCCAGCGTCAGGTTGGGATTCTGCACATTGAAGGGGGTGACCGCCAGCGGTTCGCCCGTGGACGAAAGGGTGGTCAAGGCGGTGCCGTCGGGGCCGATCTCCAGCACGAAGCTGCGGAAAGACTCCGCCCCCCCGGCCGGATCATTCGGCGGGAAGTGCACAAAGGCGGCGTTGGCATTCATGCTGCCTTCGCTGTCGGAATAGAAATCGCCCCAATCGGGTGCGGTGGGCCGGTTTGCGCCGGCCGAAGCCCGGGCGAAGGCGCCCGAGGCCCCGATGATGGCCACGCCGGCGGAGGCATCCGAAGCCCCCCCGTTGCCCGCTCCGGTCTGGTTCAGCGGGCGCAGCCGCACGGTAACCCGCACCAGGCGAACCCCCGCCATCGGAATCGGAGTGGCCGTCTCGATGCCGACCTCTTCGCCGGCCGTACCCGGGGAGGCTCCCAGGCGCAAGGAAGCGCCATCCGCCCCCACGCCCACAATGCTGAGCGCGAGATCCGGCACTCCGGCCCCGTAGCTCTGCCAGCGGGTGCCCAGCGCAAAACTGGTGAATGAATCCTCGAGCACCACCGCGGCCTGCGCGGCAGCAGCCCAGCCCCATAAAAGTCCCAGGGCGGCGGCGGCAATCAATTTGGATGGTTTGTTGGTCATATATTTCCTGTCGGTTATCCGGCAAATCCGCCCGCGGCGCGGGTGCTTCCCGGATCATAACCGTTCCGGAAGCCATTGGCGCCAAACCGCTTATGAACCTTTTAGGATCAACCAGTGGCGGCCCAAACGCACGGAATTGTGGCCAGTATATTCCGCGCGGTGCGCCGGGGCAATCATTAAACCAGTTTTGGCTCCGGCAACACCCAACCCAACGCCCTGCACGGCGGAGGTTGGCCGATTATTTCGAATTTCGGATTGCCTCCGGCCGTCTTTTTTGATGGAAATGGATTTTATGTTTAAACAAACGACCGTGAAGAACCGATTTATGAAGCAAACCTTATCCAAATGGGCGGTTTTGATGGCTGTGAGCGCCGTCATATCCACCTCCAGCTCAATCTTTTGCGTCCAAACGCAAGCCGCCGACAAAGACCTGGCCCCCCTGGATCTCAAACTGCCCATCCCGGCTTTCATGGGCACCCCCACCGACATCCCCCTGACCGATGACATCGAAAAGCCGTCCGACAAGCCCCGCCCGGCGTTCATGGCCCCCAAGGGCGTGGTCAACTTGGCTTTGAAAAAGAAAGTCACCAGCAGCGACAAGTCCCCCATCGCCGGCTCCCTGGACTTGGTGACGGACGGCGACAAGGAATCGAGCGACACGAGCTTCGTGGAATTGCACCGCAAAACGCAGTGGGTGCAGATCGATCTGGAAGCCGCTTGCGAAATCTACGCGGTGCTGATCTGGCACGCGCACAACACGCCGCAGATCTACCATGACATCATCGTCCAGGTGGCGGACGACGCGGATTTCACCAAAAACGTCCGCACGGTGTTCAACAACGACCGGGATAACTCCTCCGGCCTGGGCATCGGCAAGGACAAGGAATACTTTGAGAACTATGAAGGCCGCCTGGTGGATGCCAAGGGCGAAAAGGCCCAATTTGTGCGCCTCTACAGCAAAGGCAGCACCTTCAGCGCGCTGAACCGCTACACCGAAGTTGAAGTTTACGGCCTCCCGGCCAAGTAAGCCCGCTCGGTGAGTTTGGCGGGCCGCGCGCCTCCCGGCGCCGGCCCCGCACTCCAGGGTTTGACAATGGCTTCACCACACATGGCACAAGGGTCTGCGAGTGGCGAAGCCATTCGTGTTTTTAATCGTCGTCCGCTATGAAATCCTGGCTCACCTGGAGTTTGCTGATCGTTTTCGCCGCGGCCCTGGCGCTCCGGCTCCCGCACCTCTCCGAGCGCCCGATGCACACCGACGAGTCCGTCCATGCCTACAAATTCCTGGGCCTGTGGGAAACGGGAAAATACCAATATGACCCCAAGGAATACCACGGCCCTTCCCTCTATTACCTCTCCCTGCCCGCCGCCTGGCTTTCCGGAGCCAAAAACCGGGACCAGCTCACCGAGGCGAGCTTGCGGATTACCCCCGCCATCCACGGCGCGGCGCTGATACTGGCGCTCTTGCTGCTGGCCAAAACCATCGGCGCCGGACCGGTCCTGGCGGCTGGCTTGCTGACCGCCGTTTCCCCCGCCCTGGTTTTTTACAGCCGTTATTTCATCCACGAAATCCCGTTGGTCCTTTTCACTTTCCTGGCCCTGGCCGCCGGCTGGCGCCACTTTCAAAAACCAGCCTGGCAGTGGGCGGTGCTCCTGGGGGTGAGTCTGGGCCTGATGCAGGCCACCAAGGAAACCTTTGTGTTCAATCTGGCCGCGGCGGCGGGATCCCTCCTGGGTTGCCTGGCCTGGCAGCGTTTCGCCCTCCGGCAGCCGCTGGATCTCCGGCCCTGCCTGCAGCCCGGCCATTGGGCCTTGGTTGTGTTCTCAGCGCTGGCGGTCTCCCTGGTCCTGTTCTCCTCCTTTTTCACCAATGCCCGGGGCCCCCTGGATTCCCTGCTGACCTACGAACCGTGGTTCAAGCGGGCGGGCGGGCAGACCCAGCACCTGCATCCCTGGCATTATTACCTCAGCCTCCTGTTTTACACGCACCGGGCCAAAGGCATGGTTTTCAGCGAAGCGGGCATCCTGCTCCTGGCGGCGGTGGGCGCCGTCTTCGCCTTTTTGCCCAAGGCAACCGGTCCCGCCCAGCCCTGGTTCCGGTTTGTAGCCCTTTATTCCGTGCTCTTGACCGCCGTTTATTCGGTCATCCCCTACAAGACCCCCTGGTGCCTGGTCGGCTTCCTGCACGGTTTCATCCTCCTGGCTGGCTACGGCGCCAGCCGCCTGTATGATATCCTGCCCTCCCGGATCCCCCGCCTGGCTGGCCTGCTGGCCTTCGGGGCCCTCTGCGGCCACCTGGGCTGGCAGGCCTGGCAGGCCGGCTCACCCACTTATGGCACGGACCGCCGCAATCCCTACGTCTATGCCCACACCACCCCCGACCTCCTGAACCTGGTGCAGCGGGTTAAAAATCTCGCCGCGGTCCACCCGCGCGGAAAGGATATGGTGGTGAAAGTGATCGCCCAGGCCGGTGATTACTGGCCGCTGCCCTGGTATTTGCGCTCCTTGAACAAGACCGGCTTCTTTTACGAAATCCCGGAGGATTGCCAGGCGGAGGCCATCATCGCCTCCCCCAAATTCGGCAGCCAGCTCGAATCCAAGCTCGCCGGCGGTTATATCATGACCCAATTCTACGGCCACCGCCCGGCGGTATTTTTGTGCCTGTACGTGCGGAAGGATCTCTGGGAGGACTACCTGAAAAAACGGCCTCCGGAGGATGATTAGCCGGGGGCCGGCCAGCGGGGAGAATTGGCGGAGGCACTGCCCGGACCGCCCCTGATCGCCAGTCGCCCAAACTTTTGCCTTGTGGGAAGGAGGCCGCCTAGCCAGCATACCGCGCCGTATGCATCACGATAATAAACAGGGCGGAGGGATTTCCGCAGGAACACGATCTGCATTCCCCCCCGTTTTCTGGGTGGCCAACATCATCGAAGTGCTGGAGCGGTTCGCTTATTACGGCATTTATTTCGGTTTCGGCATTTACCTGACCCATTTGGGGTATTCCCGGGATCAGCTGGGCATCATCCAAAGCTTGTTCCTCCTGCTCTCTTATGCCCTGCCCCTGATTTCAGGCACCTTTGCCGACCGCTATGGATTCAAAAAAGTGCTGATCATTTCCTACCTCGCCTATTTGCCATCCATCCTGCTCTTGATGCTCACCAAATCGTTCTCCGGCATTGCCCTGACGATGCTGAGCATCGGTTTTGCCGCGGGGATTTTCAAGCCGCTCATTGCCGGCACCGTCCGGGTCACCACGGATCGCTCGAACAAAACCTTGGGCTTCGGCATCTTTTACGCCATGGTGAATATTGGGGGATCGTTTGGCCCGATCGTGGCTGGAAAACTGCGCGCCATTTCCTGGAATCACGCCTTCCTCGCCTCGGCCATCGCCATCGGCATCATGCTGTTGATCACCATCTTATTTTACAAAGAACCCCCGCGGCAGCTGGAAGGTGAAAGCCTGTCCAAAAAATTCCGTGATATCGCCATCGTGCTGTCGGATGCCAAGTTCGCCGCGTTCCTCGTGCTGCTCGGGTTGTTTTTCTGGCTGCCGTTCTGGGCCTTTTTCAACCTGTGCGCCATCTACGTGGACAGCAACATCGATACCGCCCGCCTTTACCTGGATATCCGCTCCATTTTTGGCGCGGGCTTCGCCGATTTTTTCTCCCAGGCTGACAAGGACGGCGTGCGCCGGATGCTGGGGGAAACCATTTCCCACACCGGCTATATCATTATGATCCTGCAACTGGGGATCTCGCGCCTGTTCGAGAAGATCAAACCGATGCGCTCGTTCATGATCGGATTGATCATCGCCGCGGTTGGGGTTGGCATCCTGGGGCTGGCCCGCAGCGAAAAAGGCGGGGCTTCGCTGATTTTCCTCGGCATCTTCCTTTTTGCCATTGGTGAAATGATCACCTCCCCCCGGATCCAGGAATACATCACCTGGATCGCCCCCAGGGAGAAAGCCGGGTTATACATGGGCTCCAACTTCCTGGCGACCATGATCGGCGGCTTCACGAGTGGATTCCTCTACACCTCCCTTTCTGGACGCTGCGATAAAGCCGGCCACCCGGAATGGGTTTGGTACATCATGGCCGCTCATTTGGTGCTGGCAGCCGTCGTGTTTTGGGGCTTTGTGAAAGTGGCCGGGGATTTCCGCGAGCAGGAAGCGTGAAGCGACCCGCGAGCATCTCCTTTACCGTTCGGCAAGGGGCGTGGGACGCTGGTCCCGCCCCAAAAGATCCCGCCACCCCGACTAAGCCAAGGGCCGGAACACGGCCCGGACACCACTCCTCAAATCGGCGCAAAGTTTGTTGAGTGACAACGGCCGGGACGCGCCGGGCCTTTGAACCCATAATCACACCCCATACCTGTCAGGAGTTGGAAACCAATAAAGGTGGCCAGTTCGCACCGGCATTTTGCCCATGGGGAAGCACGAATGAGGCGCAAATCCTGGCGATCGGTGGCGAATGAACCACGAAGTCCTTGGCCAAAGGAACCAGCGGGATGGCTGCGGCTATTTTTTCCGGCTCCTTGATGCCCGGCCCAGGCTGGCTCCGCCGGAACTAATCCCGGCCCCGGATCAACACCCCCAGGATCACCCCGCCCAGCAGGGCGATGCCCATCGTGGGATAGGGATTGCGCCGGATGACCCGGTCCACTGCTTTGGCGCCCGCCACGGTTTCCTCTTCGATCCGGTGGCTGGCGATCTTCAGTTTCTCCAAAAGCACCAACAGCTCGGCCTTGGACTGACCCGCAATATTGCCGGCCGAGGCCTTGAGGAGCACCTCCATGTCGGTGGCCAGCGACCGCAGATCCTGGATCAGTTTCTGCCGTGTGCCACCTTCCGGAGACAGCTTATGGAAATAAGTTTCCATTAATCTTTTACGTCCAAATTGAGCGCGCTTATAAACTTCAGAACAACCTATGGCGCAACGCCTCCCCCGGCAACCAAAAACCCATGGCGGCCATCACTTTCTCAAGTGCTCGAGCAGGAGGCCGGCCAGCTCTTTTTCCACCGGGTAAAAGCCCTGCTCATCCCGCCCCGGCCGGCAGCCGTTCATGATGAAAACCATGCCATACGGACCCTCTTCCTGGAAATACATTCCGCTCAACAGCCCGTAAGCCTCCCCGTTGTGCCCGATCCAGGTCTGGCCGGGCACCAGGTTGCGGGTCCGGTGCAACCCCAGGCCCCGCTGGTCGTTAGTGGGGTCCGCGCCCGGCCCGGCTTCCGCCCGCATCAGCCGGGCGGTCTCCGGCTTCAGGATGCCGGGGTGGCTGGCTGGATCGCGGAACCAAATCAAAAACCGGGCCAGATCCCTGGCTGTCGCGCGCAAGCCACCTTGCGGCCCCGAGTAGATGGCGTTATCGCCCGGCCGGTAGCCCGCCTGGATCCGGCTGGGCGGCCGCTGGCCGCGCCAGTTTTCGGCCTGCGGCTGCCAGCGCCCCTGCTCCCAGCGGTAGAGCACCGCCAGGCGGTTCCAATCCTCCGGCCCCAGGCGGTCGGTATTGAAGGTGGCTTTCAGGCCCAGCGGATCCAATATTCCCGCCTGGCAGCGCGCCTCGAAACGCTCGCCAGTGATCTTCTCCACCACCGTCCCCAGCACTACAAATCCCAGGTTGGAATACTCGTATTGGGTCCCCGGCGGATTCGTGGTGAAAAGCGATGGTCCGTAAAACCGGCCCCGTGGCGATAAAACCTCTGCCAGGGAAACCGCCGGGTTGGTATAGGTGCAGGCCAGGAACCGGTCGTAATCGGCGCCGTCCCGCAAGCCGCTGTTGTGCGCCAGGATCTGCCGCACCGTGATGGGCCGGGCCGCACCAACCGGATGGCTCACCGCAAATCCCAGCCAATGGCCCACTGGCTGGTCCAGGTCCAGGAGCCCCCTTTCCCACAACTGCATGGCAGCCACACTGGTGAACACCTTGGAGATGGAAGCCACCCGGAACAGCGTTTCATCCGTCACCGGCAGTTTGCGGTCCAGGTCGGCCCAGCCCTGGTGGAGGGTGAAGGCCAGATTGGTCCCCCGGATCCCGGCCGCCGCGAGGCCCGCCACGTCATATTTCTGGCGCCACCGGGCCACCGCCGTTTCCAGGCCGGCCTGGCCCCAGGCTGGCTGCGCCAGGCCCAGGCCCAGCCAGGCGGTGAAACACGCCAGCCAGGAGACCCCCTGGGCGATTTCCCATGTTTCAGACTTCCCCATTTGCCGTCATTTTTCCATCTTGGATAATGGTTGACGCGTCCGTTGTCTAATGAATAATCCATTAAAACAATGCGTATCCTCCGGCCCGGCTGAACCGCCCGCCGGATGAAACCCAATGAACCGTAACCCGGAATACATGCGGCAGACTTTCTCCAGGTTGAGCCGGAAGGATCGAAGGCTGGTGGGGGGCATCTTCCTGGCTGGTTTCCTGGTTTCCCTGGCGGCTTTCCATCTCACCTTGCGGTTTTGGATTTTGGCCGCGGGCCCCGCCCTGGCGGCTGGCCTGGGGAGCGCCGTGCTGCTGCTGCGCGCTCGCGCCTCGCGCAAAGAATGGGAGGCCAATGAAAAAACGCGCCAAATCCAGCAGCTCAGTTCCAGTCTGGAGGCCCTCCTGGAGCAAAGCCCCAACCTCGTGGCTTTGTTCGACTGCCAGGGGCGGATCATCACGGTCAACCCCTCCCTGGCCACCTTTTGCCAAAAACCGCGCGCGGAAATGGCGGGGCGCAACCTGGCCGATTTTCTGCCGCCGGAAATAGTCCAAAGCCGCTTGCAGCTGATCCACCGGGCCGAAACCTCCGGCACTCATGCCTCCACGGAAGAGCATTTCCAACTGCCTGCCGGAGAACGTTTTTTTACCACCACCTTGTTCCCCGCCGGTTTTGCCTCCGGGGGCAGCCGGCTTTATTGTTCCTTATCCATGGATGTCACCGAGGCGCGGACCATGGCGCGCCGGGTGATGATCCAGCGGGATCTGGCCTTCGAACTGGCCGGCTGTTCCACCACCGAATCGACGCTGGAAAAATGCCTCCATGCGGCCATCCACATCACCGATGCGGATTGTGGCGCCATCTTCCTGTTCGATCCGGAGGGGAAACGCTTCACGCTGGCGGATTCCTCCGGTTTGCCGGATACCTTTCTTCAACGAAGCCAGCCGTTCGGCATGGAGGATCCCGCAGCCCAGGTGATGCTCGACCCCCAACCCCGGTGCTGGCCGGTCTCCGCCCTGCCTGCCGATAGCCTGCGGTCCGCCCTGACCGCCGAGGGTTTGCTCTGCGCCTGCCTCATGCCCGTCTGGCGGCGGGAGAAAAGCCTGGGCTGCATCCTGGTGGCTTCCCATGCCCTGGCCCATTTGCCGGCCGATGGCCTGGATTTTCTGCACGCCATCGCGGTGTCCATGGGCGATCTCTTGAACCACCTGCAGGCAGCGGCCGTCCTGCGCGAGAGCGAGGAAAAATTCCGGGCTATCACGGCCTCCGCGCTGGACGGCATCGCCATGGTCTCCGCCGAAGGCCGCCTGTGCCTGTGGAACCAGGCTGCCGAAGGCATCCTGGGCTACCGCGAAGCCGAGGCCTTGGAACTCGATTTCCGGCGGCTTTTCGATCCCTCCCGCTCCCGTGCCGCCGTGGAACAACTGGCCGGCTTCCTCACCTTGGACGGCGAAGGCAGTTCCCGCCTCGCCCGGCCGCTGGAGATGACTGGCTTGCGCCAGGATGGCACCTCCGTGCCCCTGGAGCTTTCCGCCACCGCCATCCAGCTTGGCGGCCGCCGGTTTTCGGTCTGGATTTTCCGGGACATCACCCAGCGCAAGCGGGCGGAACAGCAGTTGGTGCGGGCGAAAGACGAGCATGAAGCGGCCAACCGGGCCCTGGAAGCTGCCATGCTGCAGGCCAACCAGATGGCCACCAAGGCCCAGATGGCCAACATCGCCAAAAGCCACTTCCTGGCGATCATGAGCCACGAAATCCGCACCCCCATGAATGGGGTCATCGGCATGACCAGCCTGCTGCTGGACACCCCCCTGAATCCCCAGCAAATGGGCTGGGTAGAAACCATCCGCCACAGCGGCGATGCCCTCCTGGCCATCATCAACGACATCCTCGATTTTTCAAAAATCGAAGCCGGCAAGCTCGACTTCGAAGTGATTGAATTCGACCTGCGCGCGATCCTGGAGGATCTCAGCGAGGTGGTTTCCTTGAAAGCCCAGCAAAAGGGCCTGGAGCTGGATTGCCTGGTGGCGCCCGGGGTGCCGCAACGCTTGCGGGGCGATCCCGGCCGCCTGCGCCAGGCCATCATGAATCTCGCCGGCAATGCCGTCAAATTCACCCACCAGGGCGGGATCCAGATCACGGTGGACCTCCTGAACGGCAACAGCCGCGAGGTCCTCCTCAAATTCACCGTCACCGATACCGGCACCGGCATCCCGGAAAACCGCCTGCGCTTTCTTTTTGAGCCTTTCACCCAGGCGGATGCCTCCACCGCCCGCCGGTTCGGCGGCACCGGCCTGGGCCTCTCCATCAGCAAGCGCCTGGCGGAAATGATGGGCGGCGAACTGGGGGTGCAAAGCCAGGTCGGCCGGGGATCGTCCTTCTGGCTTACCGCCTGTTTTGCCGTGGCGGAAACCGCGCCGCCCACCGCGGCCAGGGCGGCCGCCCTGGCGGGCATGCGGGTGCTGGTGGCCACTCCGCGGCAGGTCACCCGCCAGATCCTGGAAGCAAACCTGGCCGCCTGGCAATGCCAGGCCACCACCGCCCCGGAGGCCGGCGAAATGGTCCGCTTGCTCCTGCGCGCCCAGGAGGAGGGCCATCCCTTCCAAGCGGTGATCCTGGAAAACCCGGTGGGCAGCCATGAAGGCGAAGAGTATGGCCGGAAAATCATGGACCAACCCACCCTCCAGGACACTTCCCTGGTCCTCGTCAACGCCCTGGCCTCGATGGCCGATACGGAACATCTCTCGGAAACCGGCTTTTCCGCCTGCCTCAGCAAACCGATTCGTACCCCACTCCTGCTCGAATGCCTCCTGGGCCTCCTGGGCATTCTGCCGCCGGAGCCATTCGCCGGGGCCAAGGGGGACTCCAGCGCGGATTTCCTGCACCAGGAAGGGCGCCGGTTCCGCATCCTGCTGGTGGAGGATAACCAGGTGAATCAAAAGGTCGCCGCCGCCATGCTGGAAAAACTCGGCTGCCGCACGGATGCGGTCTCCAACGGCCTGGAAGCCATCAAAGCGCTCGAAACGATCGGCTACGACCTCGTGCTCATGGATTGCCAGATGCCGGAAATGGACGGCTACGAAGCCACCCGCGCCATCCGCAAAAAACAAACCCGGGTGCTGAATGCCTCCGTGCCCATTTTGGCCATGACCGCCAGCGCCCTGCCGGGCGACCGGGAACGTTGCCTCGCGGCCGGCATGAATGACTATATTTCCAAGCCGATCGATCCCGAGGCCCTGTATCGCACCATCGCCCTTTGGCTGCCCCGCAGCCAGCGGCCTCCCGCGCCGGAAGGAACCGATCCCGCCTTCCTTTCCCTGGCCGTCCAGGAGGCCATTTCCGCCACGGATGTGGTGTTCGACCGCCAGGAAATGCTCGCCAAATTGGTGGGTGATGAAAAAGCCATGTTCCGGATCCTCCGGACTTTCATCAAACATGTCGGCGACCGGATCACGCTCCTCAAACAGGCCATTGATAAGGGGGATGCCACCGGGGCCGCTTTCCATGCCCATGCCTTGAAAGGATCCTGCACCCAAATGGCCGCCAAAATCCTCTCCAAAATCGCCACCCTGGCCGACTTGGCAGCCAAAAGATCCGACCTCAAAGCCTTGGGCGATCTGTTGCCCGACCTTGAAAATCAGTTTGCCTGTTTCCAGCGGGAAGCCGCTTTGCCGGAGCCGTGATCCCCATGGAACTCACTGCGGTGGAGTTAGTTGCACAGAAAGCTCGACCTCCCAAGCACCCCCTCCCGCCATCGTGCACGCCGCCGGATAATTTTGTTTAAGTTCCGGCGCTGGTTTGCCGATAATCCAATGAACTGCGGTGGAAGTTGCTCCTTTTATTATGTTACCGTTGATTGAAGAACTTATTGGTCCGGCTGTCTCCCATGTATTTGGGACCATGCTGAATATGAAGGCGGATATGGTGCAACTGGATGGCGGTGCCCCCGGCCAAATCCAGGTGTCCGGCTCAATCGGTTTCACGGGCACGGTCAATTTTGTCATTTACCTGACTTTCACCGAGCCATTTGCCCGCGCCATCACCTGCCGCCTGCTGGGCCTGCAGGATTACGAAATTGAGGGCCAGGAAATGATCCACGACGCCATCGGCGAAATGACCAACATGGTGGCCGGCTACGTCAAAACCCGCCTGTGCGACAAAGGCCAGCCCTGCGCCATGACTGTCCCCACGGTGGTCCGCGGCCGGGAAATGACCGTCTCCGGCGGCTCCAACTCGGAGTGCCGGTTCATCCATTTCAAATGCAAGGAAAACGATGTCACCATCCAGGTGATCCTCGCCTCCAAAGGCAAATAGGAATAGCCTCCATTTCCCGGCTCCAGCCCGGTTCACTTTTTTATACCGTCACCGGCCGCGCGGTTGAGGAACCGCGAGGGCTGTAAACACCCCCGCTCCCCCGGCCAGCGAGGCGCGGGCCATCGGCGTGGGTTTAAGAGGAAAAGCGCCGCCAGGAAGAGAAAACCCCCAACGGGGCGGCGATAATACAGGCATCGCCCAGGAAAACGCCGCCCTTTCTTTCCGCTCTCCGCTGCCCCCCGAAGTTCTTTGATCTCGGTTTTCATCTTTGCGATCTTTGCGATCTCTTGCGGCTAAAACCGCTCTTCCCCCCCGCTCTCCGCTCTCCGCTCCAAGCTGCCCGGCCCTGCTCTCCGCACCTCCGCCCTCTTTGCCTTGCCGCCCTCGGACCTCCGCCCTCGCTTTCTCTTCAGGCTCTGCGCTCCCCTTCCCTCTTCATTCCGTGTATTCAGTGTAATCCGTGGTTTATTTTTTTTGGGGTTTCAACCACGGATCACACGGATCACCCGGAAAAGTGAAATCTCAAATCTCAAATATGAAATTCAAAGCCCTCCGCTCTCCGCTCTCCGCTCTCCGCTCCAAGCGGACCTCCGACCTCCGACGTCCGCTAACTTCCATCCCCAATGCCCGGACACCGCTGAGGGCTTCCTGAGTTCCATCAGAGAGGTGGGTGCTTCATTTGTTGATCCCCGGATTTTTCGCCGGCGGGGCATCGGTTTCCGTGAAGGGTGCGGCGGGGAACCGGCGGAGGCGGGAATCCCCGCTCAGGGAGATCAACGTGTTGCCATCGGGCAGGAAAGACAATGGGCCTACCGGTGCCGGGAACGAGGCGAGTTCGGCACCGGTCTGAATATCGATCACTTTGATTGCTGCACCGCTGGTCCCCGAAGCGGAGGCGGCCAAGCGCGATTCATCGGCCGAAAACGCGAACCAAAAGTAAATGTTCAATTCCCTATCCAGGATCAATTTTTCGCCGTGAGTCTGGAGATCCCATAAGTGTAAACCGCGATAGCCGACCGACGCCGCGAACCGGCCGGTGCTCGACAGGGCGATCTGCAAGGAGGTTTGCCTGCCAGGACTTTTGGAAATGAACTGGGCGATCTGGCGTGGCTGAACCAGGCTCCAAATCTCCCCCGCCGAATCATCAGTGCCAATGGCCAGTTGCGTTCCGTCGCGCGAGAAGTCGAACGATAATACAACAGTTCCTGGGAGGCGAAAGGAGAGCCGGTTCGTTTTTTCCGCCAAATCCCAGACTTTGGCGTAAGGGCCCTCCCCGAAGGCCAACATGTTTCCGTCATAGGAAAAGCGGATGGGACCAATGCTGTTCGTGGTGTACGCCAGGAAGGCTTTCTCACGCCGGTTGGCCACGTCCCAGACGGCCAGCGCGCCATTTGGCCGCACATAAGCGATGAGTTTGCCACCAGGCGACACCGCGGCTCCCAAAGGAACCCAATCAAAGTAATCCACCTTGCTTATGGCTCCGGGAAAAGTCTGGTGAGGCCCTTCCTGCAGCGCCGCCGCATTCCATAGGCTGAAGGTGCTGTTGGTATGGATCGTGAGCAGAGTTTCTCCTTCGGGCGAGAGAATCGACCATTTGACTTCCGGCGGCATCGCCTTTTCGTCCGGTTCCGGAGGGACCGGATCGCCATCCCAAACCCGGATCGTGCCATCTCCGGAGCTGCTGGCCAGCCATTTGCCGTCCGGGGAAAAATCGACACTCGAAACCGCACCAGGATGCCCGCGGTAGACGATGATCTTCTGCCACGTCTCCGTGTTGAACATCTGAATCCTATTACCGTACCCGGCGATGGCCAACCGTTTCCCATCGGGCGAGAACCGGATTCTCGCGACGCCGTTGCCCTCGGTCATCAACTCCTGGCAAGCCCCCGGATAATTCAAATCATAAACCCGGACGCTGGGTTGGGCATTCTGCACCCCCGTCACCAGTTTTCGCCCGTCCGGCGAAAAGCAGAGGGTAGCCACACTCGCAGGGTGACCAGTGAGCTGGAAAGTGGGCGACTTCAATACCGTATCCCAAAGTTGCACGAGGTTATTGGAAATGCCGTAAGCCAGAGTGCGGCCGTCCGGTGAAAAAGCCAGGCCGCAGAAGTAACAGCCGTTATTGAAATCGTAATAAGCGGGCAGCGAAGCCCACTCTTTGAAAGTCGGTGCGCTCCAGATCTTCACTTCCAGGCGGGAAGCGCCAGCCAGGAGGTGTGAATCGGGCGAAAAGGCAGTCTCCAGGATCCAAAAACCATCTTCATCAGGCAGCGGGATCGCTTGTTGGAGTTTCCACGTGGCGGTATCCCAAACACGAAGGCCGGCCCCGCCGCAGGCCAGCCATCTGCCATCGGGTGAAAACACGAGGCCCTGGCCACTGGCAAACGGTTCCAAGAGCTTCAGCTCAGCCCGCGTTTGAAAATCCCAGATCTTCAACCCCTCGGCGACCAAGGTGGCGATTAGGGGGCGATTACCCGGTGAAAGAACCACACTTCCAATGTCATAATCCTGCTTCATGAAGGTAAATCGTTCAACGGGACGGGTTCGCGCCCAGAGCTGGCGCCACTCCCAACCGCGGAGATCCCCATGGGCGCTCAGGGTGTTGCTGGAAATCGCCGCTGTTTGAGGCCGGTGTCGTTCGATTATCCCCCGCGCCTGGCTGGGTAGCCCGCTTTCGAGGGCATTGCCAGCCAGATGCATATCCGCCGCGTAATTCTCTTTGCGAAGCTGTTCCGCTATCCTTTCAGTTCGGGTTTCAGCCCTCGTCGCCCGAACCGCCTGCCAGGTGCTCACCGCAATGCCCGCCACCAAGGCCAGGAAGATGGCCGCAACGGCCCCGAACACCCCCCGGTTGCGCCGGATAGCCTTGCCCAACCGGTAGGCCGCGCTAGGTGGCCGCGCCAGCACCGGCTCGTTGGCCAGGTGCCGCTCGAGGTCGTCCGTCAATCCGCTGGCGCTCTCGTAGCGCCGCCGCCGATCCTTCTCCAGGCACTTCATCACGATCCAGTCCAGATCCCCCTTCAACAGCTCCCCCAAGGCCTCCCCGCCGGCTCCCCGGCTCCTCAAAACCGCCGTCTTCCGCTC
>CAIMWS010000344.1 GCA_903845125.1 uncultured Verrucomicrobiota bacterium | reverse complement strand
TTAAAAACCGAGGGACTCTATGACACTTCCGTCCTGCGCACCATCAGCCTCACCTTCACCCAGGCCAACTGGGCGGCTCTGCTGACCACCGGGCGCAACACCGGCTCCAACACCCTGGCGAACCTGGTGATGGATAATGGCGTGGAGGTGCCGGGTGTGGGCGTGCGCTACCGGGGCAACACTTCGTTCACGGGCTTGGGCGGCGGCGGGGCGCCGGTGAAAAAATCGGTGAACATCGATGTGAATTACACCAACGACGCCTCGGAGCTGATGGGCTTCAAGACGGTCAACCTGAACAACTCCTATGGGGATGCGACGATCATGCACGAGGCGCTGTATTTCAGCGTCATGCGCCAGTATGCGTTTTGCCCGCACGGCAGCCTGATCAGGCTGAACATCAACGGGGCCTATTGGGGAGTCTATTCCTTTGCGCAGCAGGAGAACGGCGACCTGGTCAAGGAATGGTGCCCCAGCAGCGATGGGGACCGCTGGCGGGCCCCCAACATGCCGGCCGGGGGCGGCGGGGGCGGCGGGGGTGCCAGCGGAACCTCGGCCTTGAGCTACCTGGGCACCAGCGAGGCCACCTACAAATCCAACTACGAATTGAAGGCGGGCAATGCCACCAACGCCTGGCAGCGGCTGATCCATGCGACTTACGTGCTGAACAATACCCCAGCAGCCCAGTTGCGCGACAAGGTGGAGGAGGTGCTGGCGGTGGACCGCTGGCTCTGGTTCCTGGCCCTGGAAAATATTTTTGCCGACGACGACAGCTATTGGAACAAAGGCGCCGACTACGAGTTTTATTATGAGCCGGAGAGCGGTCGCATCCATCCCATCGAGCATGACGGGAACGAGTCCTTTTTCGCGGGGGATACTTCCCTGTCGCCGGTCCAGGGAGCCACGCTGACCACCCGGCCGGTGCTTTACAAACTGCTCGGGGTGCCGGAACTGCGCCAGCGATACCTGGCCCATATGCGCACCGTGCTTCGGGAATCCTACAATCCCACGCAGATGACGGCCTTGATCAACAAGTTTGCCGCCCTCAGCGCCGAGGCCATCGCCGCGGACACGAAAAAGGGCTTCACGATGGCCACCTGGACCAATGCCCTCACGGCGATGAAAACCTTTGTCACGACCCGCTACAACTTCCTGACGAACCATGCCGAACTGCGGCCGCTGGCGCCGGAAATCGTGGCGGTTCAGGCGCCCGGCGTAGCCCCCACGCCGGCGGAAAGCCCCTTCATCACCGCGGAGGTGCAGCCCAACGGCAACAACGGATTGGATTCGGTCTGGCTGTATTACCGGGAGCTATCCTACGGCCGTTTCCAGGTGGTTCAGATGTTCGATGACGGCGCCCATGGCGACGGGGCGGCGGACGATCATATTTTTGGGGCAGCCACGACGAATTTTCCCGCCGGGACCAAAGTACGCTTTTACGTCGAGGCACGGTCGGCCAATAGCGCCAAAGCCGCGAGTTTCTCCCCGGCACGGGCGGAGGAGGACACTTACAATTACCGGGTTGGCCTGCTGCTGGCCACCAACTCACCGGTGGTGATCAATGAGTTCCTGGCTTCCAACCAGAAAAGCGTGGCCGATCCCCAGGGGGAATATGACGATTGGATCGAGATCCACAACCGGTCCAGCCAGGTGGTGGATTTGAGCAACTGCTACCTTACGGACGATCCCACCAAACCGCGCAAGTGGCAGTTCCCGGCTGGCACCCAGCTCGCGGCCGGCGGTTACCTGGTTGTATGGGCGGATGAAGACGGATCCGCCACGAGCGGCTTGCACGCCAGCTTCAAGCTGACGGCCACCGGCGAACAGATCATGCTTATTGACTCCGATGCCAACCTTAACGCCGTGCTCGACGCCATCACGTATGGCACTCAATACACGGATTATTCCTACGGGCGCCGCGCGGACCATCCGGAGATATGGGAGGTTATGGTCCCCACCCCCGGCCAGCCTAACCACTGACCCGATGTTTTGGATGGCACCCGGCATGGTAAATGCTTTATAAAAACCCGCGATATGATTGGCAGAAATAGCAGGCAGAGCGGTGGGGCGGGGAACCTGGTAAACGTGCAAAAGCCAGGTGGATGCCGTGCCTGGCGGGCGGCCAGGTTGCTGGCCTTCGGTTGTTTTGGCCTGGCCGCCGCCCAGAGTGCTGAGATCAGCAGCGGCCCGGGCGGGGGTGGCCTCAGCTACGCCCACGATGTCCAGCCCAAAGTACCCTGGTCCATCCACATCATAAGGGTGCCCCGGCAAAAATCAGTTTACCAATTCCACGCCGCCCATGCGCAAAAACACGCCTTGGGCCTCACCCCGGTTTCGGAGCAGATCAAGCAACTGGGCGCCGAACCAGGCCTGCCGGTGGCGGCGGTCAATGGGGATTACTACCAACGGGATGGAGCGTATGCGGGCGATCCGCGCGGCTTGCAGATCATGGATGGCGAACTGCTCAGCGCACCAGCGGGCACGGCCAGCTTTTGGGTGGACGCCATCGGGGAACCGCATGCGACCAACACGGTGTCGCGCCTGCAGGTGACCTGGCCGGATGGCACGGCCAGCCCGATCGGCTTGAATGGCCCGCGGCCGGCCGCCGGCATCGAGCTATACACACCGGCCTTGGGCGCTTCCACCAAGACCGCCAAAGGCCGCGAGCTGGTTTTGGAGCGGAAGGACAACCAGCCCTGGCTGCCACTGCAAGCGAGCAAATCCTACCCGGCACGCGTCCGGGAAACCCGCGAGGCCGGGGATACACCCATCGCGCCGGGGACCATGGTATTATCGATTGGTCCTTCCGCGCCCGCCAGTGTTCCGCGCCCACCCGTGGGGGCGGAACTGATCCTCTCCACGGCCACCTTGCCCGCATTGAGAGGCGTGAAAACCGCCCTCAGCGGCGGCCCGGTGCTGGTGGCGAATGGCAAACGCCTGCGCATCGAGGCCTCCGGTTCGGAATCCTACCAGGTTTCCTCCATGATGGAGCGTCACCCGCGCACCGCGGTGGGTTGGAATGACGACTGCTTTTTCCTGGTGACGGTCGATGGACGGCAAAAGGAGGTTTCCGTGGGCATGACCCTCAATGAACTCGGGACCTACCTGGCGAACCTCGGCTGCCGCAACGCCATCAATTTGGATGGCGGCGGCTCCGCCACGCTCTGGTGCGAAGGCGCGGTGAAGAACCGCCCTTGCGACGGCTTTGAGCGGCCGGTGGCCAACGCCCTGGTGGTGCTCCAGAAAAAGAAATAAACCGGACATGCCCCCCCTCCTGGCCATCCTTGAAGCAGTGCGCCGCGCCGGAATTTGGCGTGGCGCGGGGGGAGGGTTGGCGGCGGTCTGGCTGGGACTGGGCGGCGGCCTCCAGGCGGGAGCAACGGAGGGTGGAGGAACGTCCGTTGATCTTTTTGCCGATAAACCGGTTTGGGAGGTGCAGCTGCAGATCGCGGCCGCGGATATCCAACAATTGCGGACCAACGCGCGGGCCTATGTATCCGCGACGGTCCGGGCGGGGCAGCGGACTTATCCGCAGGTGGGCATCCATTTGAAGGGAACCGGCAGTTTCCGCGGCCTGGATGACAAGCCTGGCTGGACCCTGGATTTTGGGCGATTCGTACCCGGCGGCCAGCTCGGGGGGGTGCGGAAGATCCACCTGAACAATTCCGTGGAGGATGGTTCCTTCCTCAAGGAGCAGATCGGCGGCGAGCTGTTCCGGGCCGCGGGCGTGCCGGCGCCGCGGGTGGCCCACGCCCGGGTGGCCTTGAACGGACGCCCGTTGGGCTTGTATGTGGTGAAGGAGGGATTCACCCGGGAGTTCCTGGAGCGGCATTTCCCGCCGGCGGCCGGCAATCTATATGATACGCACCTGGGGCACGACCTGGGCCAGGTTCTGAGGCGCCATTCCGGCCAGGAACCGGGAGATCCCCAGCAACCGCTCCGGGCCCTGGCTGCGGCCGCCGCTGAACCGGTGGCAACCGCCCGCTGGCAGGCCCTCCAGCGGACGCTGGCGGTGGATGAGTTTCTCAGCTTCATGGCCATGGAGATCCTGCTCGACCATTGGGATGGCTATTGCCTGGGGCGGAATAATTTCCTGGTTTACCATGATCCTGGCGCCGGTCAGCTGTTCTTCCTGCCCACGGGCATGGACCAGTTGTTCGGGAAGGCGGATCTGGACTGGCGGCCGGGCATGTCGGGGACCGTTGCCCGGGCCATCCTGGAGACTCCGGAAGGCCGGGCGCTATACCAGGCCCGGTTCCGGGCACTGCTGGGGAGCGTTTTCAACGCCGGGCGGATCCGGCAGCGGATCGGCCAGCGACTGGCGGAACTGCGCCCTTTTCTGGCCGGGGCCGAATATGAGGCGATCCGGCAGGAAACGGACCAAATGAGCCGCCAAATCGCGGCCCGGGAGAACTGGTTGCGGACCCAGCTGGACCAACCGGAACCAGCGGCGGTCGAATTCCAGGCGAACCGCGCCCGGCTGACCGGGTGGAAAGTGGCAGACGCTCCGGCCAGCGGCTCCGTGCAGGCAGTTGCCCATCCCCGGGGCCGGCCCGCCTTAAGCATCCAGGCCGGCCCGCGGACCTCCGCCTCGTGGCGGGCGGCGGCAGAGCTGGGGCCGGGCCGTTACCGCTTCGAAGGCGAGGTGATGGTGGCCGGAGTGAAACCGCTCCCCTTCGGCAAACGCCAGGGCGCCAGCCTGCGCCTGGCGGGCCGCCCGGCCAGCTCGGTCGGCCTGGTGGGCGACTGCCCCTGGCAAATGCTCCGCGCCGACTTTGAGGTGGGCGCCGCCGGGGAGAAGATCGAGTTTGTGTGCGAACTGCGGGCCGCCGGGGGCGAAGCCTGGTTCGACCAGGCATCGCTCACGGTTTGCCGGCTTTCGGAACCTTGAATTCAATGACTATGAATCATTCAATGAATACCACCCAACCGGGAGCGCGGACCGCACCGGGACGTGACGCCGCCTTCACGCTGATCGAATTGCTGGTGGTGATCGCCATCATCGCGGTGCTGGCCAGCCTGCTGCTGCCCGCCCTGGCCTCCAGCAAGCAGAAGGCCAAACGCATCGCCTGCGCCAACAACCTGAAACAGATCAGCCTCGGCCTCCGCGTCTGGACCCACGACAACAACGATAAGTACCCGTGGAATTTGTCGGTCACCAACGGCGGCAGCGCCGACTCACCCGACTGGACCGACCATTTCCGCATCTGCTCCAACGAGTTGGTCAATGTCCGCCTGCTGCTGTGCCCATCCGAGACGGTCAAGAAGGCCGGAACCAATTGGGTGTTCGCCACCGGCGATGCCAATGTCAGCTATTTCGCCGGCTTGACCGCCGTGGACAAATGGCCGCAAACCATCCTGCTGGGCGACTGCAATGTCATGGGCGGGGACGGAGGATTGGATCCCCGGTGGAGCAAGTTCCTCGGTTCCTCCATCGATGCGGCCTGGGATAAAACCTTGCATATCCAAAAAGGCAACCTGACCCTGGCCGACGGCAGCGTGCAACACACCAAGACCGAAAATCTGCGGGCCCAGATCAGCGCCGCCCTGTCCGCCGGAGTCACCAACGTGGTCTTTTCCAAACCCCGGGGTGTGTTCTGACGGCCACATTGCCTGAGGGGCGGCCAACGCTTATTAATAACCATGGAAAAAATCAAGCCCATCGAAATCCTGGCCGTGCTGGCTGCCCTGGCCGCCCTGGCCGCCATCCTGCTGGTGGGGCGAGGCCTGCCCCCGCGGGTGGACCGCGGACTGCACACCGAAGTGGGTGCGGCGCTGGCCCGGGAAGCCTTGAGCCTGGCAGACAAGGGGGGGCGCATCACCGTCATCACGCGGGACACGGCTGAATTCCCGCAGCCGGCGCTGGATGTCCTGCTGGCGGGTTTTCAGCGGGAGATCCGGCGGGCGGATGGGATCCTGGGTGATCCGCTCCTCATCCGCACCGATCCGCTCCGGCCGGTGGATGTGCCGCCGGGTGATTTTTTCGAGCTGCTGCGGCGGTCCAGCCCGGGACAGGTGGTGGTGTCTTTGCTCGGACCTCCGGTGCTCACCAGTGAGCAACGCACCCAGCTGGGCCGGATCAAACCCAAGGTGGTGGCTTTCTGCCCGGGAAGCCTGGTGGAATTCCTCGATTTGCGGCAGCTGTTCCAGTCCCAGATGCTGCACTCCGCCGTGGTGGCCCGGCGGTCCAGCACCGTCCAGCCAGGTCAGGGAGCCGGGGCTTTTCCCCAGCTTTACCAGGTAGTGCGGGCCAACGATCTGGCGGCGCTTGCGCCAACCCCGGAGGCCAGGCCATGAACGTGCCCATCCGAAAATCCGGGGTCTTCCCCGGCCGCTTCCATCCGGCATGCCCGGCGGCTTTCTCCCGGGTCGAACTGCTGGTGGCCCTGGCCGCGCTGGCCGTGGTGGCCGCCCTCATCATCGTGCCCACCCGGCTGACGCGCGACCGGGCCCGCCTGCGGCTGTGCACGGATAATCTGCAACAGGTGAGCCAGGCGGTGCTGCTATATGCCCATGAGCATCAAGGCACATTGCCCGGGCCGTCCGCGAGCGTCCCGGACACTTTTTGGTGGTTTTACAAGGAGCTGGTGAAAGGCTATGTGGGATTGTCCGGACCTTCCTCCACCAACGACCGGGTGTTCGCCTGCCCCATGGACCGCGGCTACTCGGATCCCAAACCGTTTTGCCAGAGTTCCCGATTTGATTACGGCAGCTATGTGTTCAACGGCGTCACGCTGCCGGGCGTGCCCAGCATCGCGGGTTGGAAATTGGCCGCGGTCAACCAGCCCAAGCGCACCTTGCTGGTCATGGAATGGTCCGCCCACGCCCCCCTTTCCTGGCACCGGAGCCGGACGGGCAAGGCCAACGCCCCTTTTTATTCCGGAGCCCAGAGTGTGGTGGCTTTCGTCGATGGTCGGGCCAGCTTCATCCCGATCTATTACGATGGCTACAGCGCGGCTTTCACCCGCGATCCCATCCCCGGTTACGAATATAAATACAGCGGCCGATAGTCCTTTAATCAACCCATGAAACGCGAGCTAATCATGCCTGTGTCCCTGGCCACCCACCGCACCTCCACGTGGTTTAATGCCGTCCTGCTGGCGGCCGCCGCCCTGATGGCCCCGGCGATCCCGGCGGCCACCCTGGTGGGACCGTGGACGCCCATCTTCAAAGGGGTGGACCACTCTGTGAGCACCAATATCCCCGGCGCGGGCGCCTCGTTCGGAACGCTCCAGGTGGTGCACGCGTTCCGCGTGGACCTCAAGGACCCGGACATCCGGCTGTTCACCAACCCCCGGATCACCAATAATTACGTGGCGGATCAGCGGGAGGTGGGCGGCTATACGCCCGGCGATTTCCTGAAAAACCACCATCTGCAGGCGGTGATCAATGCCAATTTTTTCAGCTCCACCAGCTATTATCTTCCGGCGGGAACACCGATGGACGTTTACGGGCTCTCCATCAGCGAGGGCATCGTAGTTTCCGCCCAGTCGAGCCGGAACAATTCAGCGGTGCTTCTATTCGATACCAATAATGTGGCCACGGTGGTCCACACCAATTGGCCGGCCCGGAGCACCCAGGGGATTTACACGGCGGTGGCGGGGAATGGATCGCTGGTGGCGGCCGGCAAGAATGTCGCCTCCCGGACCGCCACGGATCGGGATCCCCGCACGGCGTTCGGCCTGTCGGAGGACCACCGTTATCTCTACCTGGTGGGGGTGGATGGCCGCCAGCCGGGCTACAGCAACGGGTCCACGGATTATGAAACCGCCGGCTGGATGCTGCTCTTCGGCGCCTATGACGCGGTGAACATGGACGGCGGCGGTTCCACCACGCTGGTCATCGAGGACAGCACCGGCAAGCCGGTGCGGATGAATGAGTCCAGCGCGGTGGCGGATTCCGGGAAGGAGCGGACCGTGGGCAGCCATTTTGGGGTGTATGCCAAGCCGGTGCCGGGCTTCCTCAACGATATCCAGGCCATTCCCGACGACACCACCGCCCAAATCCAGTGGAACACGCTTGGGCCAGCCACTTCCGAGGTGCTCTACGGTGAGACCGCGGATCTGGGCCTCAGCTCCGGCCTGCAGTCCGGGCTGGTGACCAATCACCTGGTCCAGCTTTCGGGCCTGGTGCCGGGCGCCACCTACTACTACCAGGTGGCCTCCACGATGGATGGGCAGAGCCATGTTTCCCCCAGCTACGTCTTCACCACCACGAATTATGTGGTGACCAACCTGGTGTTTGACCTCACCAACGCCTGGCGCTACACCACCACCTCCCAGGATCAGCGCAATTGGACCGCCCCCGGCTACGATGACTCGGCCTGGAGCGAGCCCGGGCCGGGCTTGTTGTGGGTGGATGTCCGCGCCACCGGGCCCAACCCCCTGGTGGATCCCAAAAACACCCAGATGCCGGCGGATCCGGCCAATAGCGGTTATCCTTTTGTCACGTATTATTTCCGCAGCACTTTTGTGGTGGATCATGTGACTGCCGGCAGTTCGCTGGCGTTCTCCGGATTCATCGACGACGGCGCGGTGCTTTACCTCAACGGCTCGGAAATCTACCGGCTGCGGATGCCCGCCACCGCCGTCAACACCACCCTGGCCTCCAGCTATCCTTGCAGCGGGGACGCCACCTGCCTGGATGAATTCACGGTTGCCTCCGCGGCGGACCACCTGGTGGCCGGCGTCAACACCCTCGCCGCCGAGGTGCATAACTACAACCTGCGCAGCGCGGATATCACTTTCGGCCTGAACCTGAGCCTGGTGGAGCCGGTGCCACGGCAGGCCCGGCTGGCCATTGAGCCGGTGGCGGGAGGCCTCCGGCTCAAGTGGGACGCGGCCGGATTTGTGCTGCAATCAGCCGGTGCTGCCCAGGGGCCGTGGACCGATGTGGAGGGGGCCACCCAAAGCCCCTTCACGGTGAATCCGCTTTCAGCCGGCCGGTTTTACCGGCTGCGCAAATAAGCATGGCCCGGGAAGATCAATCACCCCCAAGGGCGGGCGCCCGCCGGAAATCCCGCGCGGCGGTCGTGGCCAGGTGGTGCCTGCTCCTGCTGGCGGGCTGGCCGGGGGCGGCTCCGGGCAGCGCCGCCGGGCCCAGCGCCGCCATCCCCAAAACCCGGGGGTTTGCCTATTTCCGGGAGGATCTGCCCAAGGGGCCGTGGGCCATCCATGTCATCAAGATCGACCGGTCCAATCCCGATTTTGAGCTGCATACCACGCTGGGCGGGGGCACCCGGATGGCCATGGCGAATTTGAGCGAACAGATCAAGCTGATGCCGCCCCAATTGGGGCGCCCGGTGGCGGCCGTGAACGGTGATTTTTACCGCAATGACGCCCCCTATGCGGGTGATCCCAAGGGTCTGCAGATCATGCGGGGGGAACTGGTCAGCGCCCCCTGCGGCTGGTCTTGTTTCTGGATCGATCCCGCCGGCCAACCGCAGATCACCAACGTGGTCTCCCACTTCGAGGTGGCCTGGCCCAATGGCACCCGGCTGCCGGTGGGCCTCAATGAGGAGCGGGCCGCTGCCGCCGCCGTGCTTTACACCGCCGCCACCGGCTCCTCCACCCACACCGTCGGCGGGGTGGAATGGATTTTGGAGGCGGCGGGATCTGGTCCCTGGCTGCCGCTGAGCGCCAGCCAGACCTATGCCGCGCGGGTGCGCGAGGTCCGCCGGCAGGGCAATGCGCCGCTCTCCGCGGATACCCTGGTGTTATCGCTGGGGCCGCAGGTCGCCGCCAAGGCGCCGGAGGCCCCCCCGGGCACGCTCCTGGCCGTTTCCACCCAGACCCAACCCGCCTTGAACGGCGTCCGCACGGCGTTGAGCGGCGGGCCGGTGCTGGTCCGCGGCGGCCAACCGGTGGCCGGCCTGGATGCCGGAGTCCGCCATCCGCGCACGGCCGTAGGCTGGAACCAGGAATACCTCTTCCTGGTGGAAGTCGATGGCCGCCAGATCAACCTTTCCGTGGGCATGACCTGGCGGGAACTGGCCGATTACCTGGTGAAACTGGGCTGCGTGGAGGGGATGAACCTGGATGGGGGCGGCTCGGCCACCTGCTGGGTTTACGGCCAGGTCATGAACAACCCCTCGGAGGGCCGGGAGCGGCCCATGGCCAACGCGCTCGTCCTGGTGCGCAAAAACGGCCATGAGGCCCGGAATGGAAATCCCGCCGTCCCCGCCGCCCTACCCCAGGATACCCCCCCACCGCCCGCCAAGTGACCCCCATGAACACACCCACCATGGATCCTCCGCTCAACGCCCGGCAAACTTCGCACGCAGCCTGCCGGACCGTTTCGATGCCCCCGGTCTGGCTGGCCTGGGCCATCACCCTGGGCGAAACCGTGATGCTGGCGGCGGGGGGGCTGGCGCTGATCGTTTTTTGGATGATGCTGCCGGTGTGGTTGCGCTGCGGCGCCGCTGGCCTCCTGGCTGGCCTGGCGGCGGGGGTAACGATCCGGCTGGCGCGATTCCACTGGCGCCGCACCGGCCTGGAACAACCGGCCTGGGCCGCCGGCTCCCAGCACCAGGTGGTTCCCGGGCCATTCCCGGAACGGCAACTGGCGGACCGGGGTTGAACCGTACCATTGGGCGTGGCTTTGGAGGCGGTGATCCAATGAATCCTTCAAGACGGTCGTCGGCACAGGAACCAGGGGAAGCTGCATGGTATTTGACGGCCACCGGAGTTCACAATTAGATTACCGGCCAGATGCGCGCAAACAGCAGTCAATTCGCGGTCCGACGGCAGCCTTTTTGGCGGGGGGCAGGCCTATTGCTGATCCTGCTGGCCGGCCAGGGTGCGGGAACCGCCAGGGGAATGATCTTTTATGCCACCGGGGACCCCACGCACAATACCAGCCCCCCGGCCGGCACTCTCGCCGGCAGCGGTTGGAATTATCAGGGCCAGTGGAGCTTGTTTTGTGGCACCGCCATTGCCCCGCATTACTTCATCACCGCCAAACATGTGTTTGGCGCGGTGGGGGGAGCCTTTGTGTATGGCGGAATGACCTGCACCACCACCGCCGCCTTTGAACATCCCCAGGCCGATTTGCGGATCTGGCGGGTCCGGGAAACGCTGCCCTCCTACGCGCCGCTCTATACCCGCCGGAATGAAATTGGGCGGGCCGTGGTGATCATGGGGCGGGGCTGCCCGCGGGGCGGACCGGTCAGCACCGCCTCCAGCTACGACCATGAGCTGAAAGGCTGGTATTGGGGAGCCAGTGACAATCTGATGCGCTGGGGGCAAAACCGGGTGAGCATGACACTGGTGGATCCAGACAGCTCGGCGGAGGTCCTGAAAATGGACTTCGACACCAACGGCGGCGAAAATGAGGCCACTTTGTCGGCCGGTGATTCAGGGGGCGGAGTATTCATGCTGGATGGCGCAACGTGGAAGCTCGCCGGCATCAATTGGGCGGTGGAAGCCCTGTTCAACACCAACAGCCAGGGAGACGGATTTTACGCCGCGATCATCGACAAAGGCGGATTGTATGGGCAGGAGACCAACGGCTGGGCCTTTACGGTGGAAACACCCCAGATGCAGCCCAGCGCTTTCTATGCCACCCGCATATCCAGTTATGTTGCGTGGATCCAGCAGATCCTGGCCCAGGCGATCCCGCCTGAGCTATGGTCAGCTGAACGGCTGGATGGGAATTATGCTTTTGAAGCAGGCGCCGTGGCGGATGCCGGGGCCAAAACCTTACAGGTGGCCATTCCTTCCGGGCCACGTTTTTATCGGCTGCAAGATACGGTATCCCGGCGCATCACGGCGATCACCGGCGGCACCAATTTCCTGACAATTTCCTACCAGTGATGCTCTGCGTGTGCACCGGGTGATTCTGCATCTGGATATGGACGCGTTTTATGCGTCCGTGGAGCAGCGGGATGATCCCGCGCTGCGCGGCCAACCGGTCATTGTGGGCAGTCCGCCCACGCAGCGGGGGGTGGTTTGCGCCGCCAGTTATGAGGCCCGCAAATACGGGGTCCGTTCGGCCATGCCCTCGATGACAGCCGGGCGGCTTTGTCCCCGGGGCATATTCATCCGGCCCCGGATGGACGCTTACCAGGAGGAATCACGGCAGATCATGGCCATGGTGGCGGGTAGCGGGGCCATCGTCGAACCAGTGTCCGTGGACGAGGCGTATCTGGATTATTCAGCGCAATGCCAGGGGACGGATGCGGATGACAGCTTGAGGCGGGCAATGCCCCTGGCCCGGGCATTGAAGGAGCGCATCCGGGAGGAGCGCCGGCTGACGGCGAGCGTGGGCGTGGCCGCCAACAAACTGCTCGCCAAACTGGCCAGCGATTACCAAAAGCCGGATGGGCTCACCTTGATTCCGGAGTCGGAAAAAAAGGAATTTCTGCGGCCATTGCCGGTCAAAGTGCTGTATGGGGTGGGCAAGGTGACGGCAAACATTCTGGGCCAGGCAGGCATCCACACCGTGGGCGACCTGCGGGATCATGCGGGCGACCTGCGGGCGCTGGTGGGGTCCTTTGCTCCCGTGTTGCGGCAATTCGCCTGGGGCGAGGACGAACGCCCGCTGGACCTCAGCGAGGAAGTCAAAAGCGTCAGCTGCGAGGAGACCTTTTTGCAGGATACGGACGACCGGCCCACACTGCGCGCCATCCTGCGGCGGCAGGCCGCGGAGATCGCCGCGGATCTCAAGCGCAAAAGCCTGGCCGCCAAAACGGTCCAGGTGCGGGTGCGTTACGGGGATTTCACCACGCTCACCCGGCAGTTCACCCTGGAGGAGCCGGTGGCGGAGGCGCGGGACATTTACCGCTTGGGTTGCACCCTGCTGGCCCGGCACCAGCTGGTGACCCGGCCCCTGCGGCTGATGGGGCTGGGCGTGAGCAACCTGGGGCCGCCCAGCCAGCAGTTGGAACTGCCGCTCGGGGAATGGCTGGCGGGCAAGGGCAGCTGAAGCCCGCGCGAGCCGCCGGCAAAAAGGCGGCTCCCGTCTGCCGCTCATATCTGCTTTTCTTGGCAGAGGTCAGGACTTATAAAGGAGCCATGAGAACAACGCAATGGATGAAGCAACGACTTCTACAGGGAGGCCTGCGCTACTGGGGCCTGGCTGGCATGACCTGGTGCTGGATGCTGGCCAGTCCGCCGGCGGTCCGGTCCGCCGCTCCGCTGGCCTTGCACCCGCAAAACCCCCATTACTTTATGTTTCGTGGCAAGCCTGAGGTGCTGATCACCTCCGGGGAGCATTACGGGGCGGTGCTGAACCTGGATTTCAATTACGTCAAATACCTGGATACGTTGAAATCCAACAAGCTGAATCTGACCCGGTTGTTCACCGGCTCATATGTGGAGCCGGCGGGCGCTTTCAACATCACGAGCAACACGCTGGCGCCGGTGCGCGAGCGGTTCATCTGCCCCTGGGCCCGGAGCGCCACCAATGGCTATGCCAATGGCGGCAACAAGTTCGACCTGACCCGGTGGGACGCTGCTTACTTCAAACGGCTGAAGGATTTCGTGAGCCAGGCCGGGAAGCGGGGCATCGTGGTGGAGATCAACCTGTTTTGCCCCTTCTACGAGGAGGCGCAATGGAACCTGAGCCCGCAAAATGTGCTGAACAACATCAACGGGCTGGGCGGGGTGGCGCGCACGAATGTTTACACGCTGGACCAGCACGGCGGGCTGCTGGACATCCACGACGCCCTGGTGCGCAAGATCGTGCTCGAGTTAAAGGAGGCCGACAATATTTACTACGAGGTGTGCAATGAGCCCTATTTTGGCGGCGTGACGATGGCCTGGCAACACCACATCGTGGACACCCTGGTGGAGGCGGAAAAGAAGTTCAAATACCAGCACCTGATTTCCCAAAACATCGCCAATGGCTCCGCCAAGGTGACGAAGCCGCACCCGGCGGTTTCCATATTCAACTTCCATTATGCGAACCCACCGGACACGGTGAACCAGAATTACGGCCTTAAGAAAGCCATCGGCGACAACGAGACGGGCTTCAAAGGGACCAACAACATCCACTACCGATATGAAGGCTGGGAATTCATGATCGCCGGGGGCGCGCTGTACAACAACCTCGATTATTCGTTCGCGGTGGGCTGGGAGGACGGAACCTTCGCCTACCCGGCCCGGCAACCGGGCGGCGGCAATCCCATCCTGCGCAGGCAATTGGAAATCCTGAGGGATTTCATCCACAGCTTCGATTTCATCCACCTGAAACCGGACAATTATATCTTCAAAGGGGGGCTGCCCGCGGGCAGCCTGGCCCGGGCGCTCGTGCTGCCGGGCAAGGAATACGCCATCTATATCAAAGGCGTCGGCCGGGCGGATCTCCGGCTGGAAATGCCGGCCGGCCAGTATCAGGCCGAATGGCTGAATCCCCGCAGCGGGATGGTGGAAAAAACGGCGGCGTTCGAGGTCCGCGCGGGCGTGGCCCAGCTGGCATCCCCGGATTTCCAGGAAGACATCGCCTTGCGGATCAAGGCTGGCAAACCATCCCGCGGCGCGCGCAAAAAATAAGCGGGGGCAGCCGGGCCAGGCGGAAGCGGCTTCCCGTTAGGTGCGGGAGATATCGCCGCCCCCCGGCGCCCAGGCGAGCTTTATCTTGATGGCGTAGCCGTAGAACAGCACAAAGCTGAAGCCCACCACCACCGTGGCCAGGGTCATTTGCACACCGCAGAGCCAGTCGTAGAGGCCATGGAGCGTGGCCGAGAGGAGCAGGCCGATGAGGATCAGCGCACCCATGCGTTTTTTGGTGGCAAAGGCGCTCGCGATGAAATAGGCGAAAATGCCCGCCCAAACGGCGTGGCAAAACACCAGGGAAAGGGATCTCAGCATGGAGGCGATCATGGCGCTTTGCACCCCGGTCACCAAGCCCCGGACGCCGTATTGGTAGGTGAGGCCGAAGCTGTTCAAGATCGCCTTCTGGCCGTACGACATGTTTTCAAAGGCGGCAAAACCGAGTCCGGAGAAAGCGGCGAGCAGCACCGCGGAAATCGGATTGAATCCCTACTTTTTCCAGTAAATATAGAGCAGGACCGGCAACGCCTTGCAGATTTCCTCGCCAATGCCGACCTGGAACACAAAACCGAGCAGGCGGATCACCGGATCCGGATGCTCCACCAACTTGAGCAGGAACCCGGGCACCACCCATTGGTAAAAGGCCAGCAGCAGGTTCATGCCCACGATGCCGGTAAAAAACAGGGCGCCGAAATGGAAGAGATAGCTCTCCTGGTCCTTGATGATGAAGTTCTTGAAGATCACGCCCCACAGCACGGCATAAAACAGGGCGAAACAGGTGAGTTGGTCGCGCTCGTTTTGCAGGCTGACAATCACCAAAGGGACGATGCCCAAAGCCGTCACCGCCCAAAACACAAAATCGTTGCGCAACATCCGGGCGTTGGAGCGGTCGATGGGCAGGATTTCCTTTTGCAAATCCATCTGCTGCAGATCGGCAAGGATGGTCCGGGCATGCTGCCGGCCGGTTTCGAACAGATTGGCGCCGGCGCCGGCCGGGGCGGCTCCACCCACCGGGGCGCCACAATGCGCACAGGCGGCAGCGTCATCAGGGATTTGGATCCCGCATTTCCGGCAATACATGGTCCCGGGCTTGGTTTGGCAGCTTGGCTGGCGGATGAGGGGGCGGGATCAAAAGCCGGGCGGCAGGCCGCTGCCCCCGCGCAGCGAAGTCGCCAGCATGATCCGGGTGAGCCAGAAGCTGACGATCAGGATGCAGGGCAGGGCCAGAACCACTGCCCGATCCGATAATTTGATGATGCGGGTGAATCCGGAATACAGCATGAGAATGGTGGTGGTGAGCGCGAAAACGGAAAGGATCATCCAAAGGCTGGTGATCGCGCTGCCCAGCAAACCCACCACCAGGCAGAGCAAACCGGCCGGCACCAGGGAGGATCCGGCAATGAAAATGTCGCTTTCAAATTGGCCTTCGCCTTTGAAAGCCATGCGCGCCAGGGCATTGGCCCCGGAAATGCTGACGAATGGCATCAGGCCACCCAGCAGAATTCTGAGCGGGGGCGGCCGGAGGATATTGGGCACCGCCATGAAAAAAGTGACCATGACGCACAGGGCAAAAAACACGCCAAAAGCAACCCCGGCAGTGAGCGCCCGGGCTTTGCCCAGGCTGCCGAACGCCACCGGCAAACCGCCGATCGGGTCCATGGCGAATTGTTTGAAGGCAGCCAAGGCATCCTGGGATGCCTCGCGGATTTTTTCAGTCACCGCCGCCGCGGAATTAGCCCCGCTGGCGGCGGTGGCCGCGTTGGCGGTCGGAGTGCCGCAATGGGAACAATGGCGGGAATCATCCGGGATTTGAACACCGCATTTTTGGCAAAACATGGTTTATCCTTTCTGTGTCCACACGATTATAATCGTTGGACAGCATAAAGCAATTTGAATTCCCACGGGCCGCACCGCCACCCCATCACTTCCGCCCCCAAGGCAGGGGTTACATGAGCGTGGTAGGGGTGGTGAAGATGTCCTCGTAGGTGCAGGCTACGGCGCCAATGAACACCGGGATGGTGATGAATACCCCAATCCCCAGCCCCAGAACTCCGGCCAGCGCCACCACCAAGCCCGCCACCAGCAGACGGAAAACTTCCCACCAATGCTGGTTGACCTTTTTGCGGCTCAACTCCATGGCCGGCCAGAACTCAAGGTTTTTATCAATGACCAACGGCACGGTGAACATCCAGCAGACGGCGAAATAAATGAAAGGCAGGATGCCGATCAGGGAGGCGAAGACCAAGGCCGGGGCGGGGAACTTGGTGCCCATGACCGCGGCCATCACCAACGAAGAAATGGTGATGAGGCCGCTGATGGCCATCAGGCAGAAGCTGACCACCATGGCCAGCATGAGCTGGAGGTATTTGCCGCTGACCCCGCCGTAAACCTCGGAGAAATCGCACACCTGGCCACGCAGCCTTTTGAGGTAGATGGAAAACAGGCCGCCCCACAAGGGCCCCAGGAGGATCAAGCTGGCGATCAAGCCGATGATGGGCAGGGCATTGATGCAGGCCACGGTGGCGATGGCCAGCGTCGTGGCGATGGTCAGCGGCAGCAGGTTGGCCCGTAACAGGATCCAGCTGCGGTGAAGGCAGGCGCCGACATTGATGGCGTAATCACACTCCAGGATTTCCTCGGCATACTCCTCGTTGGAAAGCGGCACCACCCAGGTACGCCGGTTTTCCAGCTTCGAGGCCTGGGCCATTAATTCGGGGGCGAAATCACGCAGGCTGCCCAACGGCTTCCAGTCGCCTTCTGCTTCCCGCACCCGCGAGTGGGCATTGGCGCGGCCATCGCGGATCCAGTGACGAAGGGTGTCGGCTGTAACCGGCCCATATTCCTGATGGTCCCCGCCAATCATCCTAAACATGCGGACACGTTGCCCGCAACGCGGGGCAGGGTCAAGCATGTCCACGGCGCCGGCAATCCCCCCCGACGGCCTGATTAGATGCCTAAATTAGAGAGCGTGGTGGCGATGGAGTTGACGATCTCCACCAGGCGGGGATGGGATTTTTCGAATTCGGCCACGGATTCGGACATGCCGGAGATGGCGTATTTGAGCAAATCGGGGTTTTTCTCCGAACGGATCGCTTCGTGGGTGGATACCGAGGCGAAGCCGGTGATGCTTTGCGCGTGTTCCTGGTGGGTTTCAGCGAGGTCGGAAATCTCGCCTTTCAAGGTTTCCAGCAACCGCAGCAAATCAGTTTTATGGTCCGCGGGAATATGGGCATCCGCCAGGCGGCTTTCGATTTCTTCAATGGTTTTGGATAGCATGGCGCGAGTGAGGTTGAACCACCATCTTCAAGGTTGTTGTCATTGGAGCCAATATATTCCGGATTCCAGGTGGATGCAATCCTGCCTTGCCGTTCGCGTTTTTTACGGGAGCGCCCCGGGGAAAAAGCAATCGGCGGCGCACCCGCGCCGCCTGGTCGTTTGGTTATCCGCCCGAGCGAACAGCCTGGATTATTGGAGCAGTCTCAGGGCGGACTGCGCGCTGGAGTTGGCTTGCGCCAGCATCGAAGTCCCCGCCTGTACCAGGATGTTATACCGGGCAAATTCAGTGCTTTCCTCCGCCACGTTCACATCCTTGATGCGGCTGTTGGCGGAGGCCATGTTGTCTTTCAGAACGGCTAATTGTGTGTTCGTATGGTTCAGCCGGGAAATATTGGCCCCCACTTGGGCCCGATCCGTGGCCAGCTGGTTGATGGCGGTCTGCACGAGGTCCAGCGCGGATTTGGCCGAAGCCGCCGTGCTCACGCTCACCGTGCTGGCGATGGCGCTGGAATAGGAGGTGGAACCGAGGCTCACGCCGGACATGTTCCAGCTCTGGCCGGTGGCGGTGGAAACGCCGTTGTCGCTGTCGATGGTCACTTCCCGGGCGGCTCCGTCGAACAGGGAGACCCCGTTGAAATTCTTGCTGCCGATGTTGAGGATGTAATCCTTGAGGGTGCTGAATTCCGTGTCGTATTTCTGGCGGTCCGTGTCCGTTTTGGTGATGTCCTGGGAGAGCACGGACAGCTCGCTCATGCGGTCCAGGGCAGTCTGCACCCGGCCGAGGAAACCGTCCTGGGTCTGGCTGTAGGCCACCGCGTTGCTGACATTGGAGCTGGCCGCGCGGATGCGGTTGATCTGGGCGTCGAACCGCAGGGAAACGGCCATGCCGCCGGCGTCATCTTCCGGGGAGACGATGCGGGATCCCGAAGACAAACGGGCAAGCGATTTGGACAGTTTGACAGACGAATCATTGAGCAGGCGGGCTGAGCTGGCGGCAGATGTATTTGTATTGATAACCATAACGACTCCTTCCATGAGTCCCCCTTGCGGGGTTTTTTTCTTGCGGCATCCATGCCGCGTGGCGAACCATTCTTGGAGGCGTCCGCCATTGTTCCTCGCCAGCTCTTTCGGGTGGCTGGCAACCCTAGTTACGCCATTATTATCGGCAGCCTGGAAAAACCCTTTAGCGTTTTTTTGAGGTGCCTCCGCGGGGCGCCGCCTGGTGGCCACGCGGATCCGCTCCCAACCCTCAGGTGCAGGTGGTGAGATCCACTTCCTCCAGCTTATCCAGGGAGAGTTCCCCCACGAAGCGGGAAGGCAGGGCACGGCGGTGGTCCGCGTCGCGCACATTGGGGATCAGGGGGGAGACGAGGAACAGGAAATCCTTGGCGCGGGTCACGGCCACGTAAAACAACCGGCGCTCCTCCTCCAGCACCTCCTCCCGCCCGGATTCCACCGCCGGGGCGGAGGGGAAGAAGTTTTCGCACAGCATGATGAGGAACACGACGCTGAACTCGAGGCCCTTGGCCTGGTGGATGGTGGAGAGGCGCACCGCCTGGTCCCGCGGGGGGCTGGCGGCGGAGGTGGGTTCCGTGAGGCTGGTTTGGAGCGCCAGATCGCCGAGGAAATCGTCCAGTTTGCGGTATTTGCGGGCGTATTCCTTGAGCCCGCGGAGATCCTCAAGGCGGGCCGGGGCATTGGCAAAGGTCAATTTCAGGTATTCGCTGTACCCGGCATCCAAAACCAGCCCGATCAGGTCCGCCGGGGGCTGGCCGGGGGCTTTTTCGTGCAATTGCCGCATGGTTTCGGTGAACTGCTTCCAGGCCGCCCGGCCTTTGGCGGGCGCCAACGGTTCGCAGGCCTCCAGGCCGCGCAGGTCCAGCGCCGGGTCCGGCCCGGCCCCGAATGCCCGGCGGGCGTCCCGGTAGCGGCCCCAGAGTTTGCGGGCGCTTTTTTGGCCGATGCCGGGCATCAACTGCGCCACACGCAGAAAGGAGAATTCATCCTCCGGATTATTCACCAAACGCAGGTGGGCGGCCACATCCTTGACGTGGGCCTGCTCGAAAAAAGGCACGCCGCTGGTGACCTCGGCGGGGATCTGGCGCTGACGCAGCTCCAGCTGCAGATCCATGGCGTGGAAATGGGAGCGGTAGAGGATGGCCATTTCCCCCAGCGGCACCCCTTCTTCATTCCAGAGCCGGTGGATCTGGGAGGCCACCAGCACGGCCTGCTGGCGGCTGTTCAGGCACTTCACATATACTGGTTTCAAGCCGGACCGCCGTTCCGCGTTGAGATCCTTGGGGTGTTGATGGACGTTGCGGGCGATGCTTTCATTGGCCACGTCCAGGATTTCCGGGGTGCTGCGGTAGTTGGTTTCGATTTTGTAAACCTGGGCGGTGGGGTGGCGCTTGGGGAATTCCAGGATGTTCAGGAAGTGGGCCCCACGCCAGGAGTAAATGCTCTGGGCGTCGTCCCCCACGGCCAGGATATTCTGGTGCCGCCCCGCCAGCAGCTCCACCAGGGCGTTTTGCAGGCGGTTGGTGTCCTGGTATTCGTCAATCAGGATGAATTGGAACTGGCGCTGGTAACGCTCCCGCAAGCCGGCGTCCTTTTCCAGCAGCTCGAGCCAGAGCACCAGCAAATCGTCGAAATCCACCAGGTTGCCGGCCCGCTTCCGGGCCTGGTAATGGCCGGCCAGGGACTGGACTTCCCCGGCGGATTCCGCCAGCCAGCTGAATTGACGGCTGATGACCTGCGCGATGGTTTCCCGGGCATTGGCCGCCAGGGAAATAAGGCTGGCCAGCACCTCCTTTTTGGGGAAACGGCCGGTCGCATCCAGGTTCAGTTCCTCCACGCACTGGGCCAGCAGCTTTTCGGCGTCCTCCCGGTCCAGGATGGTGAAATTGGGCTGGCAGCCGGCGGCTTCGGCATGGCGCCGCAAAAAGCGATGGCCGATGGAATGAAAAGTACCCCCCCACAAATCCGGCAGCTCCCGGCCCAGGAGCCGGGTCACCCGCTCCATCATTTCGCGGGCAGCGCGGTTGGTGAAAGTGAGCAGCAGGATGCGCTCCGGGGGGATGCCTTGCTCCAGCAGGAAAGCGACCCGGTAGGTGAGCACCCGGGTTTTGCCGGAGCCGGCTCCGGCGATCACCAGCGCGGGGCCGGGGGGAGCGGTCACCGCCGCACATTGTGCGGGGTTCAGCTCCTTTGTGTAATCGATCCGCAAATCGGGTGCGGTCCATGAACCGGGCATGTTTTCCGCCTCTGACATCCTTCCACGTTACGGTTTTCCAGCCCGCCGGGAACAGCAAAATTCTTGCGGGTGAAAAGCCCACCCCCGCCTCGGGCGGACTTGAAGACGAGGCTTGACGCGGAAAAGCCGCCAGTTAAAAATTCAGACCATGCACCAGAAAATGCTCTGTGCCTCTTTCCAAGCGAATAAAGCATCTCCCGAATGCTGGCGCCAAAGCCATGGGTTTCAGAAGTTGCGCGCATGAGGTCTGGACGGAGCAAACCACTGGGGCAGGGGCTGTTGCGCGGCTTGATGCGGGCACTGGCCGGGGTGATATTCCTCTGGTGCGCGGCCTCTCCGGCCCGCGCGGATGACCCGGATAACTGCCTTTTCTGCCACCAATACCGCGGTCTAAGCTATTTCAACTATAGCAACGATGTCTCCCACGTGTTCTTCGTGCAGCCGGAATATGTCCACCAGCGCCTGGGGCCGCACGCGGTGATATCCTGCACCGATTGCCACGAGCGTAGCGAGGTGGCCGTGGTGCCCCACAAGACGATTTCCAAAGTCGATTGCACCAAGAATTGCCATGTGGGCACACCCGGGGTAACGGAGCAGCGCTTCAGCCACCGCAATGTGGCGGAGATGATGGAAAAAGGGGTTCACACCAGCGAGGTGCTGAAGAAAGTCGGGGAGATCAAAGGGCGGTTGCTAGGCTCGGGGCAGTCGAAATGCCTTTTTTGCCACGATGAGCCGGTTTTCCGGGATCCCACCGGCTCGATCCCGGTGCTGAAGGAATTGGGGACGCGGACTTACGACCGCTGCGATGTTTGCCACCAGCGGCAAACGCCAGCCGATACCGCCTATTACCTGCGGCATATGGCCGCCCGCCTGCAAACCGCGCGGCCGACCCTGGAAATGGCCCAGGTCTGCTCCGTTTGCCACAGCGATCCGGCGGTGCGCGACCAATTCAAAATGAAGGATTCCGTGAGCAGCTACATCCTCAGCTTCCACGGCAAGGCCGCCCTGTTGGGCGACGAAAAAACGGCGAACTGCCTCTCCTGCCACATCGCCCCGGGCGCCAATGCCCACCTCATGCTCAAGCCGGAGAACCCGGCCTCTTCGGTAAGCTCGGTGCGCGTGGCGGACACCTGCCGCAATGCGGCCTGCCATCCGGGGGCGGACGCCCCCCTGGGAGCCGCGGGCGTGCATTTGGACCTGCCCTCCATCCGGGGAACCATGGAGTTCTGGCTGGCGGCGGCCTTCATCCTGCTGACCATCGCCACCTTCGGGCCATCCATGGCGATCTGCGTGCTCGAGCTATTCCCCCAGGTCGTAGGCTGGGCGCACCACCACGATCGGCGCATGGAGCATCTCACCCGCGCGGTGCTGGCGCATCCCGAGGGCCGGAAACGGCTGATGCGCTTCACCATCGCCCAGCGGCTGCAGCATTGGTTCCTGGCCATCCTGTTCACCCTGCTGGTGCTGACGGGGTTCCCGCTGAAATTTGCCGACCGGGAATGGTCGCGGTTCCTGATCGACAGCTTCGGCGGCCTGAACGTGGCCCGCATGATCCACCACTGGGGCGGGGTATTGCTCGTGGCCGGGCTGGCCGGGCATGGCGTTTACATCCTGGCGACCATGTATCTGAAGCGGCGGTTCGAAGCCCGCGCCGGCCGGCCGGTGAGCTGGATCCAATCCGTCATCTCCCTGCCGCTGTGGATTGGCCCGCGCGATGTCCTCGATTTTGTCCAACTACTGGCCCACCTGCTGCACCTGCGCAAGGAACGGCCCACTTTCGGACGCTTCAGCATCAAGGAAAAATTTGAGTACATCGGGGTCTTCTGGGGCACCGTGCTGCTGGGCGCCACCGGATTCATGCTCTGGGGTGCCGAAATCAGCTCGCATTTCCTCTCGGGCCGCGTGCTGAATTTCGCCTTGATCGCGCACACCTTTGAGGCGTTTCTGGCGATCATTCATGTGGGCATCCTGCACATTGTCAACGTCATGCTCGCGCCGAACGTATTCCCCTTGTCGCTGGCGACCATCACCGGCGACACGCCCGTGGCCGAAATGAGCGAAGGGCATTCCGACCAGGTGCGGGAGGTAGCCAGGTCGCTGGGCATCACCGAAGATGGCGAACGGGAGGAGGCTTCCATATGAGCCACGACGCTGGATCCAACAATCCGGGGAAGACCGGCGGCGCCCTGGCGCTGGCGGGCCGGCTGCTCTGGGGCCTGGGCAAACGCTGTTACGCTTTGCTGCTGATCACGATCATCCTCGGCCTGAGCGGCCAGGCCTGCTATTATCTCATTTCCTCCTTGATGCTGCCCGCCCGCCCGCCCGCCCGGATCACGGACGTTCCCACCCGGCTCAGCGAATCGGTCCTGCTGCGCCCGGAAACCGCCGCCGCGGCGGGAACCACCGCCGCGAACCGGCGCAGCCCGCTCTCTCATTATCACCGGTTGGACGAAGGCTTCCAGAGCGACCGGCTGAACGGGTGCACCATCAGCCAATGCCACGATCCCCTGCCGCACGGCAAGAACAAGGCCGACCGGGCCTTCCTGAACATGCACGCCACCAGCCTGCATTGCGGAGTGTGCCATGTGCGTACGGACCAGAAACCACTGGCGCTGGCCTGGTATGATTTGAAGTCGGGCAAGACGCTCACTGAAGCCCCATCCTTGCTGCGGGCTTTTGAATGGCTGACGAGCCCGGCCACGCGCGGCGCCACGAATTTCACGGTGCAGGACCAGGCCGGCATCGTGCGGCTGCTCCGGGCCGCCTCCACCGAGGCCCACGGGGAAACCGAGCTCTCCGCCCTGGCGGAGCACCTGGCGGCGGTTCGCGTCACCAGCGATGAATTCCGCCGCCTGGTCAAGGTGACCCGCGATGCAGTCCAAGGGCATTTCCGTGGAGAATATGGCGCCAAGCTGGCCTTGCTGGAGGCCGGCGCCCGGAAGCCGTTCTTAAGGAATACCGGAAATGAATCGGCGGTGCGGGATTTTCTGAGCCAGCGCAATGCCCTGGGTGAAGAGCAGAAAAAACAGCTGCTTCAGCAGATTCACCCGCAGCGGCGCAATCCCACGTTGCACTGCACGGACTGCCACCGGGCGCAAGGGAGCCTGGTGGATTTCGCCTCCATCGGTTATCCGCCAGCGCGCATCCAGGCCATATCCAGCCCGCAGGTTACCAGCGCCATCGATCACATCGTCGAGGGCAAGGAATTCCATCTGCCGGAATTCCTGGGCAATCCCAAGTAACCTCGCTGCCAGCGGATTATCCGGCCGGGCGGAAAAACTGAGCCGTCAGGGGCACCGTTGAGTCCGCCAGGCGGGCTATTTCGGTTCCACCACCACCTTCGCGTCTTCGAGGATCACGCTGAATTTGTAGCCGGCGCCGAAATCCTTATCGATAGCGATAGTACCGGTGGCCACGATCGTGTTGCCCACCTTGGCCTCGGAAACGGTGGTGACGGTGAGATCATTGCTGCCCGGGGTGCCGGTGCCGTCCTGCAAATGGAGCCAGTTCTTGCCCATGATCATGGCGTTGTACTTCACCACTTTCCCGCGCACAGCCACTTTCTGGCCGGCGAGCTTGGGCCGGACGGCGTAAATTTCCGAAACGGTTTTGCCCCCGGCGGCCTTCTTGAGGCCGGCGAAGTCGATTTTGGCCGCCGGCGCCGCGGCGCCGGTCAGGGGGGGATGGCCTTCCGGAAGGCTGGCGCTGGGCAAGGCGGCGCTGGCCTGGGCGCCGCCCACCAGGGCGCGGCCGGTAAAATAAACCACCTCGAACTCGCGGTTCAAAGTCTTGCTGTGGTATTTCTCCATCGGCAGGCCGCCTTCAATGGTGATGGCATCCCCCACCTTCACCTGGAACTGGGGCGCCGCCGCCCACAGCTTTTTACTGCCGGTGTCCACCAGCACATAGGTGTAGCTGGCGGCATTCATCGTTTCCACGACTTTGCCGCTGAAACCCTGGCTGCTGGGGAAGCCTTGGGCGGCGCTGGCGGCGGGCTGGCCGGCGGCCTGCGTGGCCGGGGCAGCCGGTTTTTCCTGGGCGGCATCCGCGCTGGAGGGCCCGGTGGAGCTGATGACCCCGAGGGTGGCGATGAGCAAACTGGTTCTGAGGCAGGTATGTTTTTGGTTCACTGTGTAGGTTTGTTTGGTTGAGGTTGTTTAATTTGGGATAAAAACTTCCGGTTGTTGCTGGGGCCTCAAGCCCCAGGGATGGCTCGATCCGCTCCCGGCTGGTCCCGTTTCCCAGCCTGGGCGTTCTGGGTGGCGCGAGGCGGTTTAATCACCCGCTCCAGCTCCCGGGAATTAATTTCCCTGAGCAAAAAACGGATGCGCGCGCGGATGATTTCCTGGAAGTTGACCTTCCGGAAAGGTTCATAAGCCGCCAGTTTATGATCCTGATCCGTAATGCCCACGACGGGACAAAGCACCACACCGAGCCGGCCATACAGGACATCCGCGGCATCCACCAGGATCGGCATGGAGATCCCAGCCGCTTTCACTTCCTTTTCCACCTCCAGCTTGGAAAACCGGTCCGAAACCACGGCCACCCAGCGGATGGATTTGCCGGTCAATTCCTTCTGGCAGGCGGCCAAACTGGCCAGCGCCCGGCGCGAATTCTCCTGCCCGGGCTTGAAAAAAATGAAAACATTGGCGGTGGCGTTGGAGAGGAGCGGTTGCGTGCCACCCGCCAGCGCCTTCATTTCAGCATTTTCAATGACACTGCCGATCCGGGCATGCACAAACGCCCGGCTCTCCGGAGCGCCCAGCAAAACCACCAAGGCCATCAGCCAAAGCCGTGCATTCATTGCGTGGCAACTTACTGCCTCCGGGAACGATTGGCAACCGCAGTATTGTCCGTGCCGGCTGTATCTACTTGCGCCAGACCTTCATCATCCACCGCTTGCCGACCGGTTCAAATATGGCCGCGGTTCGCTCCCCCCGGCTGGGCCCACCATCTGCGGCGCAATCAATTCCACCTCAAATGCTTGGCCTCAGCCAAGCCGGGGGAGTTCGAACGGTGGCTGCAGGGGGAGGATTCGATCGCCGCAGGCTTCAATGCGGGCCGCAAGCGCGGTTCCCCTGCCCTACCCCGCTGCTGAAGTTCCGGAAATTCCGGAACCAGCCTTGTGCAGGATCGGCCCGGTTCAGCCACCCCCTGACGGGTCCCCGGCCGTCCTCACTGCCGGGGCCGGCTTTGGACAGGGTCCGGCTTTTGCTTGCTTGAACCCAGGCTTTTTGCTAGTCGTAAGGGCTGGAAACAGCTGAGCCAAAGGCAAACCATGGGCAAACGGATCCATTCATGATTTTGAGGCCGGCGACTCAAATCCAAAGGGCGGCCGGAGCGAAGCCGCCAAGCCTGGCCGCCTTCACGCGGGCAGTGCTGGCGTTTGGGATTTTCGGTTTCAGCCTGATCATCGCGCTCGCCTGGTTTTTCACCAATCCGGCCCATTATAATTTCGACACCTACGAACTGAACCTGCAGACGGCCAATGCCGGCACGCTGGTCCCGGCCCGATCCGAGGTCCGTTTATCGGGCGTCAAAATTGGCTGGGTGGACCGCCTGATCTGGAACGAGATCCAAAACCGCATCCAGATCAAGGTGAAAATCGAACGGCAGTTTGACATTGGGGCCAACTCGGCGTTTGCGGTGCTGCCGGAAGGGTTGCTGGGAGACCAGGTGGTCAACGTGACCCCCGGCCACATGGGATCGCGCCTGCTGGTGGATGCCGAAACGGTCCCCTGCCTCGAGCCGGTGAGCTTTTCGGACATGGGACGCCGGATCAATGAAGCGCTGCATCGCTACCGGAAAAGCACCAACCAGTGGGCCCCGGAATCCATCGAAAAAATCCCCCTGGTGTCCACCCAATCCATTGCAGCCATCTCCGGCATGATCAAGCATTGGTCCAGCCCCACCGGGGCCTTCCACCAGGCGGAACAATGGCTGGCCTGGCCCGATGCCCACGGATCCAATCTCACCGCCACCATTAGCGGACTTCCGAAAACGGTCGCCTCCCTGTCCAACCAGCTGGCGGGCGGCCAGTGGGAGCGGATCGACCAACCGGTGGGCGGCGCTTCCAACCTGGCCGTGAGCGTCCTGGAAACCACCCGCAAGGTGGCGGCTTCGGAGGCTTTGCGAACGCTGGCGTGCGACATCACTAACCGCCAGCAATGGGAGGACCGCCTGCGCAGCTCGGTGGCCGGTGTGGAAAACTTCCTGGCGGGGCGGCAAAAACCCAAATCCGAATGCAAGGATTGCCATGGCCGGTGAACAGTCCAGGCGCTGGTTTTTCAGCGCCAACTTCATGGTGGCCTGCCTGATCATCGTGGCGGTTTCAGTGGGCTACACCACTTACCTGTCGGCCTCCGCCAATTACGAACTGGCTTTCATCACCTCCAACACCGGCGGCATCACCCGGCATTCGCCGGTCATGTTCGGCGGCGTGATGGTGGGGCGGGTGGAGCACATCCAGCCGGTGCAGAACACCGCCCAGCCCCGGGCGGTCATCCGCCTGCGGATCTTCAAGAAATACTGCCGGATCCCCGCGGCGAACCAGACCAACAACCTCGTGGGCATCACCGTCATCCAGGATCCATTCGACACCGCCGGCCGCATCCTGATCCCCACCAATGCCATATTTTCGATCGACAAGGTCAATTTGCTGGCGGACCAGGTGGTGTCGATCAGCCCCCCGCGGGTGCCCAAGGCATTCCTGAAGAACAGCGACAATGTTTATGGGCAGGCGTCGCTGGAGATGGGCAATATCTTCGGGGAGGTCTCCGGCTACCTGGCAGGCTTCAGCCAGGCCGGGAAACTGCTGGGCATCACCACGCGCAAGGTCAGCGCCACGCTGGCGTCGCCGCAGGTCACCCGGGATGCCAGCCTGATCAAAACCAACCTGGAGCGGATCGGTGGGGAGTTGGGTGAATTAAAGGCGCATGCCTCGGAGGTGGGGCAGGCCAATGAAGCCCACGTGCAAGCCACGCTGGAAAATTACCGGCGGCTGACCAACCACCTGGCCCTGGTGGCCCGGGAATTCCAGAGCCTGGCGGAACCGGTCAAGGAGGCGGTGGACTCCATCCAGCGCAGTTTGGGCCAGGGCGAGCTTTTGCTGGCGCAGGCGCGGAAATCCCTGCGCACGGGCCGCGGCCTGGCGGGCCTGTTTATGTACAACAAACCATTCCGGAGCGAGTTCAAATTCATGAGCCGCCAGCTGCAGTGTTTTAACGCGCGGATGACCCAGTTTGGCCTGGCATTCAATCCCGAACTGAAGGAGAACCGAAAATCCAAACCATGAGGACCATGATTGTCGAACTGGGGAAATTGATGATCTTTGTGAGGCAGATCTTCAGCTCCTTTTTCCATCTCAAACTCGCCCGCGAAAAAACCGAGATCATCAAGCAGATGTTCCACCTGGGGGTCAAATCCCAGTCGGTGATCATGATCACCGGAGCGTTCACCGGCATGGTGCTCTGCGCGCAGACCTACCTGCAATTCGAGAAGCTGAAGATGGAGAGCGCCTCCATGGCAGTCGTGGGGGTGGCCATGTGCACTGAACTGGGCCCGGTGCTGACAGCCCTGATGATGGCTGGCCGGGTGGGGGCGTCCATCACGGCCCACTTGGGGACCATGAACGCCAACCACCAGATCGACGCGCTCCGCACCTTGGGCACCCATCCTTTCGATTACCTGGTGGCACCCCGCGTGGTGGCCACCATGGCCGTCTCCCCCATCCTGGTGGCGGAATCGATTTCCCTGGGGATCATCGCCGGCTTTGTGGCAGGATCGGCGATCCTGGGCATGAACTTTTTCTACGCCTACTACAACATGATCCGCTACACCCACATGGGCCACGTATTGATCGGCTTCATCAAGTCGGTTTTCTTCGGGGCCTTGATCTCCTCGATCAGCTGCTACAAAGGAATGCATTGCGAAAAAAGCGCTGAGGGGGTGGGCATATCCACCACCGAATCGGTGGTCACCGCCTCGATCGCGATCCTGATCTCGAATTTTTTCCTGACCCTGTGCCTCAAGAACCTCGTCAACGTGTTTTAAGCGCTTATGGCCATGACCGGACCCGCACCTTTTGCCTGCCACAACCTAGCCGTCGACCGCCTGACGAAAGCGTTCGGCGCCAAACCGGTGCTGCACCAGGTCTCCTTCAACGTGCGCCCGGGGGAAATCCTGGCCATCGTCGGCAACAGCGGCTGCGGCAAAAGCGTGCTGCTGCGCCACCTGGTGGGCCTGGAGAGACCGGACCACGGCGAGGTGCGGATCGCCGATAAAAGCCTCGGGGAACTCGATGACCGCGAGCTGCTGGAGGTGCAGAAGAATTTCGGCGTGCTCTTCCAGGGGGGGGCGTTGATCGATTACTTGACGGTCAAGGGCAACGTGAGCTTCCGGCTGCAGCGGGAGGGGCTGCTGGCGCCGGCGGAGATCGATCAACTCGCCGTGGAGGCCCTGGCCATGGTGGGGCTGGAGGATGTCCGCGACCACGACAAAAAGCCGGCGGAGCTTTCCGGGGGAATGCGCAAGCGGGTGGGCCTGGCCCGGGCCATTGTGGCCTCGCCCAAGATCCTGCTCTATGACGAACCCACCTCCGAGCTGGATCCGGTCTATTCCAACGTGATCGACGACCTGATCCTGCGGGTCTGGGAGAAAAAGAAGCCCACTTCGATCGTGATCACCCACGACGTGCGGACCCTGAAGCGGATCCGCAACCGGGTGCTGATGCTGAAGGGTGTGCAGCCGGAGGATTGCCGGGATCCGGCGGCGAGCAACCTTATTTTCGACGGGACCGTGGAGGAATTCCTGTCCTCCAACCAGCCTGAAATCCTGGAATATTTGCGGCGATATAAAGAAGAAAACGAGTAAACCTATGGAATCTGGCACCCTGCACCATCAAAAATCGGACCAATCCCACGCCTTTCGGGTGGGCTTCTTCATGCTGTTCGGCCTGTTTGTGACTGGCATCCTGATCCTGGTCTTCGCCGGCAAAGAAAATGTCTTTTCCTGGGGCATGGCCACCATCTCGCTGCGCACCACGGATTGCGGCGACCTGAAGCGCGGGGCGGATGTGCGCCTTTCCGGGTGCCGGATCGGCTTCGTGCAGGATTTCGAGTGGAAGGACCAGGCCGTGGTGATCTCCATCAAGTATGACAACCGGAAGTATCCCCTCTATCCCGAATACGAATTCTCGATTGATTTTGCCGGCATCCTGGGGGAGAGCTACATCCTGATCAAACCGCCGGCCGATGGCGTGGTGACCAGCCCGCTGACCACCGGCCACGTCGTGAAGAATTGCCGGGGCGTGTTCAACATCCAGGACGCTGCGCGCAACGTGATGGACCTCATCAAGGATTTCGGCGGGGTTTTGAACAGCGTGACCGGGGTGGTCAAGCGGATCGACCACATGCTGGTCACCACCCAAAACCTCGAGGGGTTGACCACCATTGTCAGCAACGCCGCGGTGCTGACGGCCAAGGTGCCGCTGGCCCTGGACAAGGTGGATGGCCTCATCACCGTCAACAGCAACGCGCTGAACCTGGCGATCAGCAACCTGCCACCGCTGTCGAGCAAAGGGGTGTATATCGCCTCCCAGCTGGAGGAACTGCTGCGCAACCACCGACCAGAGATCGAGTCCATCGTCACCAACCTCGATTTGTCCAGCCAGAACACGCGCCAGCTGCTGGGCAGCCTGGTGGGCGGCGAGGGGGTGGTGGCGAGCCTGCTGACCAACCAGATGTGGCAATCGAACTTTACTTTGCTGGTGAGTAATTTAACCTTGTTAAGCAGGAACATAAACCAGCACGGGCTGCCATACAAGCCGCGAGGATGGACTGACCCGGGCGCACAGAAAGGGAAGTAAATGGCCACGGGCGGAATTTGGGTATTGCGGATATTTTTTTTACTGTTATGCATCACCGGCGGTTATGCGATTGAGGAGGTACAACCGGTTATAATCCACGGCGGGCCCCTCGCCGGCATTGGCATCGGCTTTGGCTTTGGCGGCCTGATGATTGCTCTGGACGAAATGCTCAAGGGCTTTTCGTTGCGGGCCTTCTCGGCCGCCACGTTCGGCCTGGTGCTGGGCACCTTGATCGCGTGGATGATCGACAATTCCAAGCTGTTCATGTTCGCCGACCAGCCGGTCCAATGGATCATCCGCCTGAGCGTTTTCGTCTTTTTTGGCTACATCGGCATGATACTGGCCATGCGCAGCAACAAGGAGGATTTTTACCTGATCATTCCGTTCGTGCGCTTCTCCTCCCAAAACCGGCCGGACAACCTGCTCCTGTTGGATACGAGCGCCATTATTGACGGCCGGGTGGCGGACCTGATCGAGGCCCGGTTTGTGGAAGGGGTCGTGGTGGTGCCGCGCTTCGTGTTGAAGGAGCTGCAGCAAATCGCCGACTCAAAGGATCCCATCAAACGCGCCCGGGGCCGCCGTGGGCTGGATATGCTCAACCGGATCCAGCGCAACACGAAAAACGAGGTCAAAATCCACGAGAGCGACATCCTCAACGAAACCGAAGTGGACGCCAAGCTGATCCGGCTGGCCCGCATGCTCAACGCCAAGCTCTACACCACCGATTACAACCTGAGCAAGATCGCCTCGCTCCAATCGGTCAACCACGTCAACCTCCACGAACTGACGGTGGCGCTCAAGCCGGTAACTCTGCCGGGCGAGGTCTTGAACCTTAAGGTTGTGCGTGAAGGCAAGGACAAAGGCCAGGGAGTAGGATATATGCAGGATGGCACCATGGTGGTGGTCAACCAGGCGCAGCACCTCGTCGGGCAGCAGGTGGAAGCCACGGTTTTGAGTTTGCTGCAGACCAGCGCGGGGGTTATCATTTTTGCCGACGTCAAACCACCCGGCGCCGGTTGACGCCGCGAGGAAAAGGTACTGCCATGAAACAACAATCCGGCTGGCTGGGCTCCGCGCTGCTGGGCGGGGTGTTGGGGGCTTCCATCCTCCTCGCTGCCGGATTCGCCCGCCTGGATTCCCAACCCCGCAACCGCGCGGCTGAAACCGCCCCGCTGGAGGCGGCCAAATCCCGCGGCCTGCGGATCCGGGAACCGGCCGTGGCGGGCCTGTTTTACCCGCTGGACCGGGCCGAGCTTTCCCGGACCATCGATGAATACCTGGCGGCCGCACCGGGGGGAACCACCGGGCAGCTGCGGGCTTTGATTTGCCCGCACGCGGGCTACCGCTATTCGGGCGCGACGGTCGCCTGGGGCTACAAGCTGGCCCAAGGACGGGATTTCCAGACCGTATTCCTGCTGTCGCCCAGCCATTACGCGGCCTTTGAGGGAGCGTTCATCCCTTCAGCGAACGCCTATCGTACCCCCCTGGGCTTGGTGGAGTTGTCGCCTGTGCTCCAGGAATTGACCAAACTGCCCCCGTTTGTCGGCGAGCCGAAAGGCCGGGTGCAGCGGCCGGCCTGGCAGCGGGAATCTCCCAAAGCGGCGCCGCCGCCGGGTGAGGAGACGCCCGACACCTGGGAGCACGCAACCGAGGTCCAGGTGCCCTTCCTGCAACGCGTGCTGCCCCGTTTCCAGCTGGCGCCGGTCATTTTCGGGGAAGTATCTCCGGAGGCGGTGGCGAAGACATTGGCCAACTACATGGATGGCTCGGCCCTGGTTGTGGCCAGCACGGATTTGAGCCATTATCATCCGGCGGGTGAAGCCAAAAGCCTGGACCAACGCTGCCTTAAAGCCATCCTGGATTTGGACGTGGAACAGATGGCCGCCCAGGAGGCCTGCGGCAAGGGGCCGGTGCTGGCCCTGCTCCATCTGGCCCGCCTGCGCCACTGGCAGCCGGTGCTGCTGCAATACCGGCACAGCGGCGAAGTGTCCGGCGATGGGCACTCCGTGGTGGGGTATGCAGCGATCGCCTTCTTCAGCCAGGAAACCCCGACTTATTCGGCGGACGACCAAAAACGGTTGCTGGAACTGGCTCGCAAAACCCTCGTGGAAGTGGCCGCCGGCGGCTCCCTCCAGGAGCCGGCCCCGGAAAGTATTCCGGCCCGGCTGCGGGAGCCTAAAGGATGCTTTGTCACGCTGACCAGCCGGGGTGAGTTGCGCGGTTGCATCGGCCACATCCTGCCCCAGCAACCACTTTACCTGGCGATCATGGAGAACGCGCGCAACGCCGCCCTGCGCGATCCGCGATTCCCACCGGTGAAGGCTGGGGAAACCGGGGGGTTGCGCATCGAAATCAGCGTGCTCACCGAACCCAAGCCGCTCGTATTCAGTTCCCCCGCGGATCTGCTGGCCAAGCTGCGGCCTGGAGTGGACGGTGTGCTGCTGCAGATCGGCGGGCGGGGTGCCACCTACCTGCCGCAGGTGTGGAGCCAGATACCTGATAAAACCGGGTTTCTCGACTCGCTGGCGCTCAAAGCCGGCTGCGAAGCGGGCGCCTGGCGCCAACCGGGCGCGCGGGTGCAAACCTATCAAGTGGAGGCTTTCCATGAACCGGCACAGCCCTAGCCGGTGGAAAATCGCCCGGATCGCCCAGCCAACAGCTACACTTTTGGGAACCACCAACCCCCTCCATTTGGTTGGCTGTCCGCGTTGACCAGGGAAGGTCGGCAAAAAGCGGCAAAATATGGAAATAAACCACGGATTCCGTGGAACATACAGAAAAGGGAAAGCAGAAACCGTGGCCAAGGCAATGGCGGCCTTTTGGCCAGTGGGTGGCCAACCGCCAGCAACCAGCCAGGAATCCAAAGCGGTGCCCCGGCGCCGCAATCCAAAAGCTCACGCACCCTCCGTGGCTCGCATCGCATTCGGCTTGTTCCGGTCTCCGCCCGGTTTTGGAGTGCGCGGGTCGGCATTTCTTTCCAAGTTGGAATTGCCTGCGGTTGGGACGTAACTTTCCGGGGCATTGGCGGGAAGGTTCCAAACCTCCCCGATTCCAATACAAAAACGTGGGTATGCTCAAAGGCCCATTGCAGGATGGTTTTCCACGGACTGGCGCAACCTTGAAGCGAGACGGGTGACGGCTGCTTTACGTTTTGGCGGGGGGGGCGGTTTCGCCCGCGGCCGGCGCCGGCAAGGCGGGCGCTGCCTCCCCGCGCCAGGGAACCTCGTAAACCGGGACCGGTTTAAGGAAGCCTTTGACATGCACCGGCACCAACGGCATACAGCTGCTGGCCAATTCCGGATTCTCCGCCTGCAGGGAAGCAAAGGTGGTGGCGCTGATGATGATGCGCCCCCGGCCGGAAACGCCCTCCAGGCGGCTGGCCAGGTTCACCTCCCGGCCGAACACGGTGTAATTCACCTGGGTCTGGTCCGAGCCCATCAGACCGGCAGTGACCGTTCCGGTATTGATGCCGGTGCCCAAGGAGAGCACCGCGAGCGAAGGCAGGGGCGGCTGGCCCTTGGCGACGCGGACCGTGTTTTCCTGCTGCCGCCGCTGGTTTTCGGCTTCGCGGTCGAGATTGAGCCGGTGCATGGCGCGCTGGGCCGCGATGGCGGCGCGGACGGCATCAACCGCATGGCGGGGGTTGGAGGTAGGCGCCCCCCAGAAAGCCATCACACAATCGCCGATGTATTTGTCAAAGGTGCCTCGATTATTGATGACGTGCCCCACCACCGTCGTGAGAAACAGGTTTACAGTGGCCAGCACTTCGCGCGCCTGCTCGTCATAAACCTCGGCCGCCTCGCGGTTGCTGAGGTTCCGCTCGCGCACATAATCATCGGCCCGGGCCTGGCTTTGGTCGGTCATTTCCGTGAAGCCGCGCACATCGGAAAAAAGCACGGTGACTTCGCGCCGCGCCCCGCCCAAGGCCAGGGATTCCGCGCTCAGCAGTTCGTCCACTACGTTGGGGGAAACCACTTTTTCAAAAATGGATTTAATGCGGCGCCGTTCTTTCTGCTCCCTTACAACCCGGTGGGTAATGGTGCAGACATGGGTCATCAGCAGCCCGCCCAATACCGGCATGGCCATCGGCAACCGCCAGCGCAGCCAGGTGTAAGCCAGCACGCCCACGCCAAAGTAGGCCGCGATGATCAGCATCACGCTGCTGAAGGCTGCCAGCGCGCGTAAATTATAGGTGAGCCAGGCGGAAGCCAGGGCCGGCAGGATGATCAACAGGAGCAGCACCGGCAACGGGAATTGGCGTATAAACCGGCCGCGGATCAGCGAATCGGCAACGTTCCAGTGGCAGCTGACGTAAAGGGTGCTTGCGCCCAAAGGGGTTGGCCCCTGATCGCGCACATTGCTGCCGGATAGCACAGACCCAATGACCACCAGCTTGCCTTTTAACGGTTTGTCGTCGGGGAGGCTCAAGAGGCCGTCTTTTTTTAATTGCTGGAAGACGTTGCTGAAAATCAGGCTCGCGTTGGTGCTATTGCGGATCGCGTCGAATTGCAAGACCAGGCCGTAAGACATCCGGGGCAAATCCGTGTCGCGGGAAGTTAACCAATCCACCAGCACAAAACCCTGGCGGTCCAAGGGCAACACCCGGTTCACGCCATTGGTTCCGGGCAAAAATAGTTTGCCCGCCGGATCAGCCTGGGCACGATCCAAGTCCAAGCCAAGGAATTGGGCGCCCAAGACTATCCCCATATTCCATACCCGTTGCATCGTGTACGGTTTGGCCCGGCGCGCCAGCATGGCTTCCGCTGCCTGGCGCTGGTCCGCGCTCAATGGCTGGAGATCCACCCGGTAAAAATCCTTGAGGCAGTAGTTGCCATCCTGGCCAATAGGCACGACCAACCGGTTGGTTTTGCCCGCCTCCACATGGGTGAAAACGATCTGGTTGGTTTTTATGTCGTAATTCGAAGTCTGAAAACCTTCATTTTCCACGACTTGTTTAAGAGTGGGTTCCCAAATGGGAATGTCCGTGAATGGTTTGATACGGCGCAAAATACCATCCCCGTCCGGAAAGGAGGAAATATCGGCGATCCCCGCCGCATTGGTCCGAAAAAGGAGATCCGGAACCACGTTTTCCGCAGAATTGGCCGCCAGGATCACGTTGCCGGCCTGGCGATTGGCGATGGCGAAAAATTCATCGGATTCCACGCTCACCCCGGGAATATCCGGCACCTTATTCACCTCGGGGGTATCGGGCTGTTTTTGGGGAACAATGGGCGAGTAGGGAATCGGTGTGAGTTTTTCGATTTCGGCCGGGGAAAAACCGAGTTTGGAGGCGTCAGCCAAAGGCATTGGCACCGCGGGATTATCAGGGTGACGCTCGGCGAACATAACGTCAAAAGCCACCGCATGGGCGCCCTGGGCCTTCAACTCACGAACAATACGGCCATGCAAATGTCTTGGATACGGCCAATCCGCCCGGAAAACGGTGCCCGTCGTTCCCTCTTTTAATTCTCCTTTGCCTAACCAATCGCGGGTGAGCTCATCCACAGCCACCACCGCCAGGTTAGTGGACAGTGGCGGGGAATGCTTGCTCGCAATCTGCACCCGCCAATCGTAACTGATATTATCGAGCTGATTGATGAAAAAACCGGGCCAGTAATGGGCTATGACCTGCAAAACCACCAGGACGCCCACCACCACCAGGGTCATCACCCAAGGCAGGTTGATCCGCACAGTTTTGGTTTTTTCACCCATGAAGCCAAAAACCCAGAGCGGTTTGGCACCACTCTGGGTTTCGTTTAAAAACTCTACCTAACCGGTTTTCATTTACTGGGGCGGCGGATTGCCACCAGGGCTGATGGGTGACGTCGGCGGGTTCGGCGGATTTTGGTCGGGAGGCGTCGTGGTCTCGCCGGTCGGAGTCCCAGTGGGAGTCGTGGGTGTTACCGTGATGGTTTCACCATTGTCCGTCAAAATTGTGTTCACCACATCCCGGAAGACAGTTCCCTGCTGGGTTACCCCGGTGGGGGTGGGACCGACGGTCGGCGGGGCACCGGCAACACCGGCGGTGAAGGTCTGACCCGCGTTCACGGTGCCACTCCACGTAACTACTCCGTTGGCACCCGTCAAGGTGATCAAGACCGAGCCTTGGAACACATGCACGATACCCCGGGTGCTGATGTCGTAAGTAGTGCCACGAATACCAACCGTGCCCGTAGGAATCTTAACCTCGTATTTGGAGGCAGAAGCCAATTTCTTTACGTTCCCCAGAATCCGGCCGTTTTTGAGGTCGAGCAAGGTTTGAATCACGGCGCCATCGGCGGTTTCATCATAAAGCAGTTTTTCAAGGGAAAGGGTGGTATCTTCAGTTACCCGCACCACCGGCCCGTTTTGCTTCAAATAGAGATCCACGACGGAGCCCAGGGCGGTTTTGATCACGGCTCCGGGCCCGAGGATTTTACCCACGGTTAGATTCGCCCACTGGCCACCCGCCTCTTGAAATTGTGCGGTTCCCCGGACAGACTGAACTTTGGCGGACCCGGACTTGCTTTGAGCTTCGGCAGTTATGGCTGCTGACGCAATAAAAAGAGCGGCGCCATAAGCTGCCCATTTCAGAAAAAGGCTTCTCTCGCGTTTCATAATTTTAATCCAATAGGTACAGTTTCCACAAACACTTTGCGCCAAGTCTAAGCACTGAGACGAGGATGTCAACCGGATATTTAACTTTTTACGGCATTTTTCAAAATTTCCCGGCCCCCTGCCCAGTTAGACCACCTGCCCATATCCTATCTGCGACCAAGCCGGATCGCAAGTAACTTTCAAATAGTTCATTGGGGTAACTTTAAAAGGCGACATCGGCGACAGCTTTAACGATATATTTCGCTTTGATTTCCGCCAAATGAATTTGCCGGGAACCGAGTGCGGCGGCGAGTTTATCCAAAACCGGTGATTTATGCCAACGGTTCGCCACATCCACAACCACCGAGGACACTTGGTCCTGGCGAATTTGGCCGGCCAGATTCAGGACTTCAACCCAGGGGGGATTGCCCGGAATCAGGGGAACGTTGGCTTCCCCATCCGAGAGCAGGATGAGGGTAGGTTTGATTTCCGGGTGTTTAAGCCTTTCATTGCGAATAAGTTGCCAGGATGTGAACAGGCCCATGGCGAGCGGGGTGGCACCGCCTGCTAGCAGCCACGCCAGCCGTTCCCTGGCCAGGTGGATGCTATGGGTGGGGGGTAAAACCACGGTGGCGCGTTCCCCGCCGAAGGCCACCAAAGCCACCTGATTCCGTTTTTGATAGGCTTGGTGCAACATGGCCAGGACGGCTCCTTTGGCAGCCCGGAGCCTTTGGTGCAAACGGGTGGCCATGGAATCCGAGGCATCCACCACGAACACCAGAAGGCGGTCGCACGTCCGATAGCGCAATTTTTTACGCCAATCGGCCCGGATTACCCGGGAATCCAAGCTTGATTCGACCACGCGGCGCAGCGCGGAGGCGCGCAAAGTGGCAGCCCAGGCGAGGTCAAAGCCGTGCTCCCCGGCCTTGATGGGACCGGCTTTGAGGTAACGACCCGTACGGGAGGCGATCCGGACCCGGGATCGGCGGGCGGGGTCCAATCCCCCCGGGGCCAGATCCTCCAGGTCCAATTCCGCGCAGCTTATTTGCAGATCGGGCTGGATGGCTGTCTCAAGCTCTTTTTTTTTAAGAAGGCCAGGACAATGCTGCCGGCGGCGCAGGCCCCGGGGATTTGCATGGTTTGAGCCAGATCCTCCAAGTCTTCCGACGGCTCCCCGGAATCGGCCTCTTCCGGGTCGGCTTGGCCCGTGAAAAGCTGCTTCAAGGCGCGGTCCAACTGCTCGCGCATCAGCAGGGGCGAGGCGAGCGGGGAAGCTGGCATGCGATGCGGCAGGGCCAGCCGGGCCGCCGCCGCCAGATCGTCCTGGTCGAGTTCGGATTTTTCCAGGAATGCCGCATGGGCGCGGGCGGTCTTGAGCAAGGTGATGTCCGCCCGATGGCCTTGCACCGCCAATCCCCGGCAAAGGCGGACGGTCCACTCCAGGAACCGGTCGTCCCAGCGGGTGGCGGCCAGGTTTTGGCGGGCCGTCCGGATTTGCTCCGCGTAAAGCTGGCAGTCGGTGTCCCACAGGGTGGCAAAAAGTGCCGGATCGGCCTCGTAAGCCAGGCGGCGGCGCAGGATTTCCTGGCGGGCCTCCAGATCCGTGATTTGCTCCACCGTGACGCACAAGCCAAACCGATCCAGGAACTGGGGCCGTAATTCCCCCTCCTCCGGATTCATGGTGCCGACCAGCATGAACCGGGCGGGATGCGACAGGGATATGCCCTCCCGCTCCACGCAATTCCTGCCCGAAGCGGCGGCGTCCAGCAGCAGATCCACCAGGTGGTCATCCAGCAGGTTGACTTCATCGACATATAAGATACCCCGATTGGCGGCGGCGAGCAGGCCGGGCTCGAATTGACGGCGCCCGGTGGCGAGGGCCTTTTCCAGGTGCAGGGTTCCCACCAGGCGGTCCTCGGTGGTATTGAGCGGCAGTTCCACAAAGGGCGTCGGGCGTTGAACCGCGGCGCCCCCGGGCCGGAGGTCATCCAGCAGAAAAGGGGCCGCCGGGCTGGAGTTGAACGGGCATCCTTCCAACACTTCAATGGCGGGCAGCAGGCTGCCCAAGGCCCGGGCGGCAGTGGATTTGCCCGTGCCTTTGTGCCCCCGGATCAAAACCCCGCCAATGGCGGGATCCACCGCGTTGAGCAACAGGGCGGCTTTCAAGGCGTCCTGGCCGACGATAGCCGGGAATGGGAACCCGGATTCTTTCATGGCAAAACAAATGTTTCCACACCTCCAGGATAGGGATTCCCCACCCCGTTTTCAATGGAGATAATGAGCACCACCGGCGGCTCCGGGCCGGCCAGCCCCGGCGGTGGGCCCGGCCAACCCGCTTTCAATGCACTGGGGCAAAAGCGCTGGTGGGGATCACGGCCGCGCCAGCCGGAAATACCGGGGCTGATTGCCGAATTGATTGGTCGAGCGGTATTGGCCGCCGGTCAGGACCGCCGGTTCAGGCGCGGGCAACCAGGCTGCTTGCGGGCCCAGCACGCTGGTGGATTGCAGGATGAAGCCGGTCAACGATCCGGGCCAGCTTAACACCAACTGGCTGCCTTGCCGGTCGGCCTGGAGGACCGGAGCATCCTGGACCGCGCTGACCTCCACGGTGCCCTGGTTGGTGGAGGAGAGGCCGCCAGCCTTGGCCACCAACTGCCATTGGTAGACGCCCGCGGCGGCATAAAGGTGCGTCGCATACTGATCCCGGCCCGGGGCGGTGTTATCTCCGAAGTCCCAGTTGAATTCCACCGGCACCGAGGGGGCGCTGGTTTTCAACCTGGCCCAGAAGGGAATCATTTGCCGGGCGGCCGCCTGGGTGGGAGCCAGCACGGAGCTTTCCAAAGTGTAAAGCCCGGCCGTCACGGTCACATTCACGGTTCCCAGGTTGGAATCCGTGGAGCCGTCGCGCGCCGCAAAAGTGAAGGAGTCGGCCCCGGTGTAACCGGTTTCCGGGTAATAAGTCGCCACGCGGTTGGAGAGTCCCACCGTGCCGTGAACCGGCTGCGTGACGATGCGGAAAACCAGGGTATTGCCATCCGCATCCGTGCCGCCCAGGTTCACCGTGGCTGACTGGCTGTAAGTGGTTTGAAGGCTGACATTTTGGACCGCGGGAGCCCGATTGGGGTTGGCATTGTCATTGCTCGGTCCGTTATGGCAGGTGTAGCAGCCGATCTGGAATCCGCGCCAGAAACGCTTGGTTCCCATGGCGCTCAAGGTCCGGTCCGCCAGGGCTTGCGAAAGCACCGTTCCACGGTAATCCGCGCCATGGCAAGGCTTGCAGGTGGCGGTGCCGTTGCGCTCGGCGTAACCGGGATGCGCGCCCACCCAGGCCTGCCCGATGGCATGCAAGCCGTGGGGACCGCCGTTGGCCGTGTTGGGCATGGCCGGGTGGCAGACGGTGCATTCGCTCACCGTGCCCCCATGCCCCTGCAGAGCCTGGCTTTGAACATTGTCGTTGGGCTCGCTGGAAGGATATTCCGCGTGCGGCGGCCCATGGCACGCCGAACAAGCCAGGCCCCCGTGCCCCTGGGAGAACCGGTAGAGGGAAAAGCCGGTGGATGGCACATTGGTCTGGGTGGCGAACCGGGTGCTGGCCGCCTGCCGCACCTGGTTGGAGGCGTCGAAAACCGAGGTGTATCGCAGCAGGCCGCGGTTGGTGACGGCGTCACCGGTGTGGCAGTTCTGGCATTGCGGCTCGTCCAGCCAGCCCGTGCGGCTGGCCGCAGCCACCCGGCTGATGGCGCCATGGCAGCTTTGGCATTGCATCGCCAGGCGGCCATCCGGCCCCACCGCCGAGCCCATCGCCCCGCGCAGGCAGCGGGTGTCGGAACCTGGGTGACACCGGTAGCAAGCCGAACGGTTGTCGGAGGCATTCAGAACCATGCCGGTCGTGGGATCGCTCACATAGGTGTGGCGGTTGTGGATGGCCTGGGTCAGCGGCGTCAACCGGCTGTGGCCAGAGCCGGGCAAGGCGTTGGATTGGTGGCAGCGCGCGCACAGAATCGGTTGGCCCTGTTGCACGGTCGCATACAAACCGTTGGTGTCGTACCCGGCCTGAGCCAGGTGGCCGGCATAATAGTTGTAGAATTGGAGGTGTTCGTCGTGCAGGCGCAAAATATTCAGTTTGTAATCCTTTTGGCGGTCATAGTGCCATGCCCAGCCTCCCCTTGGTTTGGCTTCGGGCGAAGCGCCGGATTGATGGCAGGTACGGCAATCCATCTCGTCCGAGACGGGGAGCACGATGTCCGCCTGGGCCAGGCCGGTCCCGGCGGCGTTGCGGGCCGTGAGCCGCAGCATCGGGTAGGGGTTATTTTGCCCGGCGTCATCGTAGGGCACGATCGGGATGCCTTCGGCCGAGAACCATTTGAGGGCGGAACTGAAACCCATTTTTTGCGGGTGGTTGCCGGGGCCCGGCATCGCGTAACCGCCCAATCCCAGGTCCGGCGCCAGGTTCGTGCCGAACAGAACCGGCGCAAAATTCCAGAAATTCACCTTCCCCTGGGAGGTGGTGTTGATGGATCCCTGCGGGTCAGCCACCGCTTCATAGGTGGCCGCCAGGCTGTTCGTGCCGGTGGCCAACTTGCCATCCTGGATCACCTGCGCGTGAATCGTGTTAAAGGGTGGCAGCAGGGAAAAAACGGACTCGTCCCGGCCATCCATACAATGCATGCCCAGGTCGTTCCAGCCAATGACCACCGTTTTGGTTTGGGCGGTTGTTTGCACCGTGCAAAAGACCATCACCATCACTGATGCGCAGCAAGCCTTTTGTCTGACACCTGATTTCATATATTAATTCGGTTGGGAATGCCCCAAGCCGGCCATGGAAAAATCGCCGGCCTGATTCTCCTCTTGTCGGAATCTAATTATCTAATGGAAATAATTACCTTGGCAAGTGTGAAATCCTGTAAATTCGAGTGCGGCAGCCGCCGGGAAGTCCGCCCAAACACAGGGTAGCGGGCGGCTGGGATGGGCAAATTGGGGATTTGACTCCGTGCCGCGATGGCCTTTAATGGATATATGCCAGCCGGTTTGGTCCGGCGCCAAAGGGTGTCCAGGACCGGCCCAAACCGGCCCGGCGGTTATCAGCAGGAGTTTTAACAATATGAGCTGGAGAAACGTCCGGCGGCTGCGCTTGGGGTTGGGTCTGGCGCTGGCAGCCGGGTGCTTTGCGGCCCAGGCACTTCCGGCGGCTGCCCCACGCGATATTGGCCGGGAAGCCTCCGACGCGGCCGGCCCCGGCAGGCTGGCGGTGGCCAATGAACCCCCTTCATCCGGGCCGGTCATTCTGACTCCGGGCCGGTTTCAAACCGTGCAACTGGGCGCCGAAACGGTCTTGGAAGCCGCCGCCACCGGAAAAACCCCCTTGCAGTTCCAATGGCAATTAAACGGCAGCGACCTGCCGGGAGCCACCAACGGCACGCTGCACCTGCCCGGCATCCAACCGGAGCAGGCGGGAACCTACTCGGTGAAAGTCACGGATGCCGGGGGCACCGCCAGCGCGGTCATCGCCCACCTGGCGGTATTGGATCTGCGCCTGTGTGCCGGCGTGGTGGTGGCGGGCAAGACGGGGAGTGTTTACCGTGTGGAATATGCCGAGGCCACCGGGGACACCAACCAATGGCAGCTTTTGGGCCTGCTGACCCTGAGCAACAATCCCGCCTATTTCATGGATGCCGGATCCCCGCTCAACAAAAAGCGGCGATACCGTGCGACGCTGGTTCCCTGAGGCCATGAATGCCCCTGATTCCAGGCCCTCCTTCGTCAGGCCATGAAACCACGGCCCCTGGCTTGGATAACGGGAGCGGGCGGCTTGATCGGCCACCAACTGGTGGCGCTGGCTGGGCAATTCGCGCCCAATTTCCAAATCGAGCCTTTGACCCGCCAGCGCCTGAACCTAGTGGATCCAACGGCGGTAAAGGAATATTTTGAAACCCGCCCGCCCCAGCTCATCATCCATTGCGCAGCGATGAGCAAAAGCCCCGCTTGCGAGGCCTCCCCTGCCCTGGCGCGCCAGGTGAATGTGGAGGCCACGCAGAGGCTGGCTGGCGTGGCGGCGAATATTCCGTTCCTGTTTTTTTCCACGGACCTCGTGTTCGACGGAAAAACCGGCTTTTACGACGAATCAGCGGCGGTGAATCCCTTGAATGTTTACGGTGAAACCAAGGCTGTGGCGGAGCGGATGGTGCTGGAAAATCCCCGGCACACGGTGATCCGCACTTCGCTCAATGGCGGGACTTCGCCCACGGGAGATCGCGGCTTCAATGAAGAAATGCGCCGGGGCTGGCTGGCTGGCCGCGTCCTGCGGCTGTTCACGGACGAATACCGCGCGCCTTTGCCGGCGGCGGTCACCGCCCGGGCGGTATGGAGCCTGGCCGCCTCCGGAGCTTGCGGTTTATTTCATCTCGCGGGCAGTGCGCGTCTTTCCCGCTGGGAAATCGGCCGGTTGGTGGCAGATCGCTGGCCGCAGTTGCATCCCCGGATCGAGGCTGGCTCCCTGCGTCAATACGAAGGACCTCCCCGGGCGCCGGACACCTCCCTGAATTGCGCCAAAATCCAAGCCCTTTTGCCTTTCCAGCTGCCCGGCCTTGGGGAATGGCTGGCGGCCAATCCAACGGCGGAGTTTTAGCCGGATCAGCGTCTGCCCCATCCTGGACGGCCGGTTTTCAAGCTGGGCGCCGGGCCGGGTTTGCGTCCGTAATGGTCGACCAGCATCTTGTTGGCCTGGGCCACCGTGGCGGGATTGGCCCCCTGGCTGTCCTTCGCGCAGCGGAACTGGCCATCCCCGTCCAACTGCAATTCCATCAAGGGAAAGCGTCGGCCACAAGCAACGCACGTTTCCAAGTGTTCGTTGCTCAGGTCCAAATCACCCATATATTCCAAATACTGTTCCATGTTCATTCAGCGTGCCCGGGCGGCGGCTCCAGCCCCTTTCCTGCCCAACCACCACAGACGAAGCAAAGTAAACCAATTCCCCCGTTTGCGAAACACAAAATTCCAAGCGGATTCCCCTTGGGCCGGACCCATCATTGAGCAGGAAAGATGCCAGAGGCACCTGCTTTTCCGCCGCCTGGCGGATTCGCAATTTTGCAGTCAGATGGCTTCGCCGCGGGCGGAAACCGCCTGCCCCGGCGTTTGGCCAAGACGGCCAGCATGGTCGTCTTGGCCACCCCCACAAGATTGGGCCGATTGTTCATAGCAATTTCTATAGCATTTTCGATGCCAGCATTAACATAAGCATCCATTGTTTATTGAATAAGCACTTCTATATCAGCTGGAGTGCAGTTTCCACGCGTGTTTCCGCCTGGCCGGACACGGTTTCCCCTGCATGCGTGGATTTTTCCCGCGTTTTCGCGGTCGGCAAGCCCGACCATCCCCCTCCCAATAGCGGGGGGAATCCGGAACCTGATTCACGCCAAAATCGCGGAGGTGCTTACTCAGCACGCTTGCGCCAGGAACCATCTCAAAGTAAGGTCACCGGGCGGTGGGGGTGCTGGGTGAATGATTGCGCCCTGTCAGCCGCTCCTTGCTTATTGTTTTTTATTCGCCAGCCAAGGGGTTGCTGCTGCTGTTTTGCCCATGGTCTGGCTTTACCTGACTCCAAATGGATAACGATATCGAACGCAACCTGGGTGAGCAGCCGCTGGCGGCCATCCTGCAGGAGCTCCACTTGAAACCGCACGATCTGGTGGCGGCTTCCACCGATCAGATCACCCACAAAATGGTGTCGCGCGCCTGGAAAGGCCGGCGGTTGACGCCGCGGGTGCAGGACAAGATCCTCGCCGCCTTGAACCGCGCCACCAGCCGCAACTATGCCCTCACGGATCTGTTCAATTATTGAGGCTGCGGCTTGGCAACCGGAGGGAGGCCAGGCTCCACCGCGGCCGTAGATTTCGAGCGGGCGGAGCGGACCCACGCGATGGCGTCGTCAAACAAGGAGTAAAACACCGGGATGGCCAGCAAGGTCAGGAGCAGGGAGAGCGTCTGGCCCCCCACCACGACCCCGGCCGCCGCGTTATGGAAGGCGCTGCCAACGCCGGAGGCCATCATCATAGGGATCATGCCCGCCACAAAGGCGCCCGTGGTCATCAGGATGGGGCGCAAGCGGTCCCGGTTGGCGGTCAGAATGGCCTCCTCGCGCGGCACCCCGCGCTCCCGCAACTGGTTCATGTGGTCGATCTGGAGGATGCCGTTCTTTTTCACCACCCCGAACAGCACCAGGATCCCCAGCGCGGAAAAGATGTTGAAGGACTGCCCCATCAGGATCAATCCCAGCAGAGCGAAGGGGAGCGTCAGCGGCAGCGCCAGCAGGATGGTGGCCGGATGCAGCCAGGATTCAAACTGGGCGGCGAGGATCAGGTACATGAACACAAAGGCAAGCAGGAAGGCGGTGATAAAGCGCGAGACGACCTGTTTCATCTCCTTGCTGCGGCCGGTGGGGCCGGCGAAATACTCGGAGGATAGCTGCTGTTTTTTCACGATTTCCTCCACGCCGTCCAGGACGGCCTGCTCGCTGAAGCCGGGCGCGGTGTTGGCCAGCAAGGTCACCTGGCGCCGCCGGTTGAGCCGGTTGATCTGGGCGGGGCCCTCCTGGGCCCCCAGGTGCACGACGTTCATCAAGGAGACCGGCACCGCGGCCGGCGCGGGAACCGACACCAGGCTCAACGCCTGCGGATCGTTGCGGAATTTTTCACCGGCGCGGAGCCGGATGTCGTATTGCTCCCCGCCCTCCTCGTAGGTCGAGACTTCCAGGCCGCCCACCAGCAACCGCAGCGTATTCGACAGATCCGCGATGCTGATCCCCATCTGCCCAGCTTTGCTGCGGTCGGCGGTCACGGTGATTTCCGGTTTGCCGGTGATCAAATCCGAATCGACATCCCGGATGCCAGGCAGGTTTTTCATCTCGCGGGTGGCGGCCGCGGCCACCTCGGTGAGCCGCTCCAGGCTGGGGCCGGCGATGACATATTGCATCGTGGAACTGGCCATGCCGGTGTTGAAGGGCGGAACCTCCTGCACGCTCACCCGCAGCTCGGGCGGCAGTTGCGGGAGCAGCTCGCGCCGGACCTGGTCCATGATCCTGACCTGGCCTTTCTTCCGGCGGGAGGGATCGCACAGCCGGACGTAAACGGTGGCCAGGTTGGGCGTGCGCTGGTCGTTGTCCCCGATGGTCACCAGGGTGTATTCGACTTCCGGCAAGCGGCGTACTTCCTGCGCAATTTGCCCGGCCAGCAGGTCGGTACTCGCTAGGCTGGTTCCCTCCGGGGCGCGCACGCTGACCAGGAATTGGGCCTCCTCGTTGGGGGGCAGGAAGTCTTTGCCGACCGATTTCATCAAGGGCCCGCAGGAAAACATGGCGGCCAGGGAGCCCAGGACCACCACCCAGCGGTGGTGCAGCGCACGTTGGAGCAGCCAGATATAGCCGCGCTCCAGCGGGCGGTAAAACAGGTTCACCAGGTGCTCCAGGCGCTGGTCCAGGCCCGCCCGCCCACCGGCTTTGAACAGCCGCGCCGCCAGCGAAGGCGCCAGGGTGAAACTGACCAGCAGGGAAACGGCAATGGAAAAAGACATCGTCAGCCCGAAGCTTTTCAGGAACATGCCCACGATGCCGCCCAGGAAGGCCACCGGCAGGAAGACGGCGATCAACGACAAGGTCGAGGCCATGACCGCCATGCCGATCTCCTGGGTGCCGATCACCGCCGCCGCGTGGGGCTCCTCGCCGTGTTCCTCGACGTGCTTGAAGATGTTCTCCACCACGATGATGGCGTCATCGATCACGATGCCCACCGCCAGCGCCAGCGCCAGCAGGCTGATCTCGTTCAAGGTGAGATTGGCCACCCACATGATGCCGAAGCTGGAAATGATGGAGGTGGGGATGGCCAGGGCGGAGATGATCGTGGCGCGGCTGTTGCCCAGGAACAGCAACACGACCAGCGCGGCCAGCAAGGCACCGAGCAGGAGGTGCTCCTTGACCACGCCGGTGCTGGTGCGGATGACCAGCGAATTATCCCGGACCACGTCGACCCGGTAGCCCTCCGGCAGCAGCTTCTGGATGCTTTCGACGCGGTCTTTGATGGCGTCCACCACGGTGATGGTGTTTTCGCCCGACTGGCGCCGGATCGAGAGCAGGACCGTGCTCACCCCGTTTTTCCGGGCCACCGAATCGGCCTCCTGCTCCCCGTCCTCCACGCGGGCCACATCTTCCACCCGGATCAGCCGGTTGTTTTGCCGCCGCACCACCAACCGGGCGATTTCCTCGATGGATTCGGCCTTGCCGCGCACCCGCAGGTTGCGTTCGTTGGCATCGTTCTTGATCGAGCCGCTGGGGATCTGCACGTTCTGCTGCGCGAAGGCGCGCTGCACATCCACCCCGGTCAAGCCGAAGGCCTGCAGCCGGATCGGATCGAGCCAGACGTTGATCTGCCGCTTGCGCCCGCCCAACAGCGTGACCTGGCCCACACCGGGGACCCCTTCGATCTGCCGCCGCAACACCTTGTCCGCATACTCCGTGATTTCCCGCACCGGCCGGTCGGCCACCAGGGCCAGGTTCAAGACCGGGGACGAATCCGGGTCCAGCTTTTCGACAATCGGCTGGTCGATGCCTTTGGGCAGCTGGGACAAAACCCGGTTCACGCGGTCGCGCACTTCCTGGGCCGCCACATCGATGTTTTTATCCAGCACGAACGAAACAATGATCTGCGAGATGCCCTCGCTGGAGAACGATCGCAAATCGTCGATGCCGGCTATGGTGTTGACCGCTTCCTCGATCTTATCCGTCACCTCCGCCTCGATTTCCTTCGGCGTGGCCCCGGCCAGGCGCGTGAGCACCGAAACGTTGGGGAAATCCACCTTGGGAAAACGGTCCACGGAGAGCCGGGAATAGCCAGCCAGGCCGATCACCACGAACACCAGCACGATCACCGAGGCGAACACCGGCCTTTTGACACATACTGCGGCGAGCCATTGCATAGGCTTATGATCCCTTCCCTTACAGCTGCACCGGCCGGCCGTTTTTCAACTCCCGGGAGGGATTGAGAACCACTTTTTCGCCCTTGGCCAGACCATGCCGGATGTGCACCCAATCCCCGGCCATTTCCCCGACGTCCACCAACCGCTCCGCCAGACGCCCGTTTTGAACGACCAGCACTTTGCACGCGGCATCGTCCCGGCGCAGGGCGGATTTGGGGACTGCCAGCCCCGGGGCATCCTCCAGCAGGAGCCGGGCGGAGGCAAACATGCCGGGGCGCAGCCGGAGGTCGCGATTGTCCACTTCCGCTTCAATCACGAGATCCCGCGAGGCCTCGCGGACGGCGGCGCCGACATGTTTGATTTTTCCGGAAAAATCGGTCTCCGGATGGGCGCTGACGCCAAAGGCGACCGGGCGGCCCGCGGCCACCCTGGCCACCACCGGCTCCGGCACATGCAACTCCAGCCGCAAATGGTCCATGGCCACCAGGCGCGCGACGCCGGTCTCCAGCCGCACATATTCCCCCACCTGCACCAACCGTTCGGAGATGATCCCGGAAAAAGGGGCGGTGATCGTCATATCCCCCAGGTTTTTGCGGGCGGCATCCAGCCGCACCAGGGCCGCCTGGAGGTCCGCCTGGCGCGCCTGCGACTCGGCATGGAAACGCTGGAAATCAGCCTCGGCAATCGCTTTGGTCTTGACCAGGGGTTCGTTGCGGTCCCGATCCCCCCGCGCGAGTTCCGAGCGGGCTTTGGCCAATTCCACCATCGCCTCCGCCTCCCGCAAAGCGAGCTGCGCCGCCCGGTTGTCCAACTGGACGAGCGTGTCGCCCCTGGCCACCTTGGCGCCCCGTTCGATGGGGCAGGCCGTCACTTTTCCCGCCGCATCCGCCGCCACCAAGGATTCCTGGTCCGCTTTAAGTTCCCCGGTCAGCAACAGGTAGTTGGGGATATTGCGTTCCTCCACCGGCGCCAGGACCACCGTGGCCGGAGCGTCTGCCGGCGGGGGTGTGGCGGCCGCCGGCGGAGCTTTTTGGCTGGTGGAGGCGAACGCGGCGACCGCAGCGATGGCCGCGATGGCCACCAGGCCGCCCGCGGCGGGAATCAGTTTTTGCACGGTTTTCATAAGCAACTATCGGGCTTCAGATCACCAAGTTTCCTGGCGCCGGCGCGGCGTTTCGCAAGGCTGGGCGCGAGCCGCCACGCAATGCCGGATGCCGCCCAGGATGAAATCGGCCAGGAGATCAGCCAGCCGGGCCACTTCTCCAGGCCCGTTGGGCCGCTTGAAGCCGAGGCGCTCCAGGACCAGATGAGCGTGATCATAGTGAAGGCAGGCGCCAATCACGTTATGGCAGAGGATTTGGCGCAGCTCGGCCGGGAGCTCCGGGCCGGTCAGGGCCGTCACAATGTCCAGAACCCGGTCCCGGATGGGCCGGATGAACAGGGTCACCAATTCGCCCAGGAAGGAAGTCGGCTGGATCATTTCCCGGGCGATGATGAGCGCCAGTTGGGGGCGTTTGGTCTGCTTAAAAACAAAGGCGCGCAGGAAAAAATGCACCCACTGGCGCAAAGCTTCCGCCGCCGTTTGCCCCGGGACCGGCATCGGCATGGCCTCGTTTTCGATCATCTGGCTGTGGGACGAAATCAACACCTCCCGGTAAAGCCCCCGCTTGTTCGTGAAATAATATTTGATGGCGGCGAGGTTCGCTCCGGCCTTGGCGCAAATCTCGCGCAAACCGGCCTTCTCATAACCGTGGCGCGCGAAGCATCCCGCCGCGGTTTTCAGCAAGCGGGCCTTGCGTTCCTCCGCATCCTTGTATTTCCTCGCGCGTTTCATGTTATACGCCTGATTATAAACGATTGTTTATGATCGAGCGGGAAATGCCTACCGGGGTGGAGGGTGTTTGTCAAGCTGCGGATCGGCCTGATGGCGACCCCGGGGTGCGGGCAGCCGATGGCCTGCGGCGGGCAGGGCGCTCGCTCCCGGGAGCCCCGCCGTTGAATTTCCGAACGGTTTGCCGGCGGGCAGCGGACCGCCCGGCCGGCGCGCCCTTTCACTTTTCCTCGCCGGTGACCACAAACCAGGTCACTCCGCGGGGCGGCAGCGTGACGGTCAGCGCCACGTGGTATTCCCGGTCCAATTCGTAGCGCTGGGGGACGCCCTCCTGTTCCCGGATCCACGCCGTGGCCCCCAAGCCGGTGTAATACAGGGGCAGGCGCACGGTGCGGGTGATGGTTTCACCCAGGGGATTGAAGAACAATACCAGCCCTTTCTCCGGCAGCTGCGAATTGGCGTGCATGAGGCAGTCGATATCCCGGCCGTCAGGCCGCCGCACATGGATGATGTCCGAGGTGAGGATGGGCCGGTAGCGCTTGTACCACGCCAGCCATTTCGCCACCATCTGCCGGGTGCGTTCGGTGTCGTAAAGGCGGTGGGCACGGAGATTGACCTGGCAGCCCGAGCCCAGCAACTGGACCAGGTTCAGCTCATACCAGGGGAGGTTGTGGTCCAGCGGCTCGAGCATGGCGCGGGGATCGTCCGTATAGGTTCCGATCAGGCCGAGGCCCATGCCGCCCATGGTCGGGGGCTTGATCCATGTGCCGTCATAGATGTATTGGCGGTAGAGCAGCAGCCCCAGCTCGCGGGGCAGGTTGGCGCTGGCCTCGCGGAAGCCCAGGCTGGTGCTGGACTGCCCGTTCCAGAAATACCAGTCGGGCGCCCCGGCGGACATCCCCCGGCGCTGCTCCTCCTCAAACATCGCCTTCTGGCGCTGCCACTGAACCCATTGCGAATCCGCCAGGCCCCGGTGGTGCAGGTGGTTGGTGGCGGCGCACGGGCAGCCGTGGTAGGGGCCGTCGACGGCGATATTCATAAACCCGGTCTGGTCGATGAATTTCCAGACGCGGCTGAAATAATCGTCGGCCCACTGGGTGCCCAGGCAGAGGGACTGCCCAAAGGGGCTGCCCGGTTTGCCGGTCGCCGGATCCACACAATCGTGCGCCGCGCCGCGCCCGCGCGAAGCCACCATCAACTCGTAGCCGCTCATGATGATGCCCCTGGCCCGGGCATAATCCGCCAGGGCCTTCCACTTGGCCACGTAAGCCGGGTCCAGGTTATCGTGGCTCACGCCCGGCCAGCAGGTTATGATGTAGGCCTCCAAGCCCAGCTCGCCCATCTGGTCGAGGAGTTTCCGGATCAGGCTGTCGTCATGGGAAGGCGACCCCGCCGCCAGCAGGCTTTCATTGACCTGCGGGCAGAGGGTGCGGTACATCCGCCGCACGCCCAGCGCGCGCCGCTCGCGGTCGCTGCTGTCCTGGAGCAGCTCGAAGGTGATGTGCGAGGCAAACCGCCGGCCGGCCGCCACCTGCTCCGCGGGGCCGGAGGGAATCCGGCTGACCATCAGGTTGCGGAAGGTGTGCCCCAGGAACTTGTCCTCGATGGCCGTCGGGTGCGCCCACGAATCGTGCTCGGGGTCCACCCGCCAGTCCGTGGTGGTGCGCCCGGCCCGGTAGGCCGGGGCATCCCATTGAATGGCCTGGGAATGGTCGCCCATGGCGTGGCAATCGTCCGGGGCGTGGTTGGCGAGGTGGAAGGAGTAGTCACTTTCGGAATGGAGGTTGTTGATCTGGTCCTGCGGCACCGCGAGCAGTTCCGTCTCAATCTCGTCCACCACCACCGGGCTGCCCGTCCCCGTTTCCAGGGTGAAGGCCTTCGACAGCACCGGGATGCCCTCATACAGCTCGTAATGCACGGTCAGCCGCAGCTGCCGGTGCCGGGGATCCGCCGCCTCCGGCGGAGCATAGTGCATGGACACCCGCAGCCCACGGGGTGGCCAGGGAAGTGCCGGGGCGTTGAACTTGGGCCGCCACGGGTGGCGTTCGACCGGCTGCCCGGTGGTCAGGCCGGTGAACCGGAATTTATTGGGCGCGCTGCGCATCGCGGTGAGCCATTCCTCCACCAGGTAGCTGCGCTCCGGCTGGCCCACCAGCCCCCCCACCTCATACCAGATCCCGTCCAGCTTGATCCGCATCTCCGGCTTCACCGCGCGGATGAACTCCGCCCCGTTGCCCAGCTGGCGGTAACTGTAGCAGGCCAGGTTGGGCCCCGCGTAAAATGCGCGGCTCACCAGCCCATTGCCCAGCGCCAGCCGCGCGGACAGCCCGTCCGCCGCCGGCTCCACCTGCAACCGCACCGGCTGGCCGGGCGGCCGGATGAGCCAATCCCCCGCGGCGGGGGTGGGGTCGAGCTTCCCCACCACCATCAGCCCCGGCTGGGGCTGGCCCAGGCGCTTGATGAAGGCCGCCTGCTCCTCCCGCCGCCGCTGCGCGGTTTTCAGCCGTTCCTCGTTGTCCAGCAGGAAATCTCCCGCCGGGTCGAACCGGCCCGGCGCAAAAGTGAACACGCGTACGGCGTGTACCAGCCCCTTGAAATGCTCGTTCGGACCCGCCGCGGTGCCGATCTGGAACTGCGGCGCCACCGAGGGCGTCGAGGCCGCCGACCGCACCCGCTCGCCGTTCAAGTAAGCGACCAGTTCCCGCCCGTCGTTGACCAGCGCCAGGTGAGTCCATTGGCCCGGCATCACGGGGCCGAGATCGAACGCGCCCACGCAGCCCACGAAGGCCACCCAGCGATCCCCCATCTGGCCCAGCACATACCCCAGACCACCGTGGCCGTTGGCCACGATTCCCTTCAAGCCCCGGGCCGACTGCTCCGCCGCCCGGGCCCAGACCTCCAAGCCAAACCGGTCGTGGGCACCGAACAGCGCCCCTTTCCTCACGTAGGCAGCGTGTTCGCCATCGAACTCCAACGCGCCCATCCCCCGGGCAAAGGACGCCGCCGGGGCCGAAGCCAGGAAACGCGGATTGCCCTCCCGCCGCAGCTCCTGGCCCTTGCCGGTTGCATCCCGCAGGATCTCCGGCCCACCCGCATAGGTCACCTGCGGCATCCCGGCCCCGAGCCGGTAATCCGCGATCAGTTCGATGGCGCCCCGGGCGGCCTCCGCCCAGCCCAGCCAACCCCACACGGCCACGCCCGCCAGCACCCAAACCCTGGATCGGAAATTCGCTTTATTCATCCCGGGATGATGAAGGCCCCACCGGCCCATGGCAAGCCAAGGGAAGGTGCCGGGCGGCTGGTTTATCATTTGCGCCACCAGAAACTATTGGCGCGCCGCGCCCCTCACTCGGCGGAGGGCCGGTGGAGGATTTCCAGAAGGTATAGCGGCGGGCAGCGGAGAGCCGCCCTGCCAGCAGAGGGGTCCCTGGGCGGATGAGTGGGTGACCGGCGAGATCACCCCCCCAATCCGTCCGCTCACTTCAGTGGTTACGCGGCGGCCATCCGCTTTTTGCGTTCCTGGCCCAGGGCGTCCGCGGCGATCATGGCATCGACGATCATTTCCGAGGTCACCTTGAAGGGGTGATTTGAGCACAGGGAACCAGGGCCGGCACAGGTGTCGCCCACCGTCTTGAGGCGCTCCCGCGCCACGCCCGCCAGGCCGATCTCGGCAAAGGTCACCGGCAGGCCGACCGCGATCATGAAATCCACGATCCGGTACATTTCCTCGGTGGGCATGGTCTCATCGAGGCAGAACTGGCTGATTATGCCGAAAGCGACCTCCTCGCCGTGCATGAGGCCGTGGCATTCGGGGAATCCGGGCAGGCAATTGGCAATCATGTGCGCGGTGGCCACCCCACAGCTTTCAAAGCCCAGGCCGGACATCAGGATGTTGGCCTCGATGACTTTCTCGACGGCGTGGGTTACCAGCTTTCGCTCGACGGAACGCCGGGCTTCGATCCCGTATTCCATCAGCGTGTCGTAGCCCAGGCGGGCGATGGCCATGGCCACCAGCGTGGAACGGCCGCCCGCGAGGTTGGGGCCGCAGGTGGATTGGACCACCTCCGCCTCCACCCAGGTTGATAAAGCGTCGCCCATGCCCGCCACAAAGGAACGGACGGGCGCCTCGGCGATCACCTGGCTGTCCACCAGCACGAGGTCGGGATTGACACCCCAACTCTCGAATCCGAGGCAGGCCCCTTTTTCGTCATACCAGACGGTGTAGGAACTGGTGGGGGAGTCCGTGGAGGCCACCGTGGGGCAGGAAACCATTTTGAGACCCGTGGCGGCCGCGGCCGCCTTGGCGGTATCCAGCGTCTTGCCGCCACCGAGGCCCACAATGACATCCGCGCCGCGGTCCCTGGCGATTTGCGCCACCCGGGCTGCCTCGGCCTTGGTGGAGTCGCCGCGGAAATCGACGTCGGAGATTTCCAAGGCAGCCTCTTTGAGGCTGGCCAGGAAACGTTCGCCGAGGATGCTCTTGACGCGGGCATCCCACAGGACGATCGGTTTTTTGCCGACGAGCTTGATCAAGGCGCCGGCTTCGCTCAGCAAATTGCGGCCCTGCACATATTTTCGGGGCGCGATAAAAGTCAGATTCATAAACGAGTTTTTTCCAGAAGAGTTCAGGTTGATCGGGCACCGCCACCAGGCGCGGAGCCACCCGGTGGCTCCGCGCGCGGTGAGGGTTTTGAATGGCCGTCAGTAATCCAAGTTATGGGGTCCGGGCCTCAAGCTTCCATCTGCTTGAAGAGGCCGCCGCTGTCGAAGATTTCCCAAGCCTCGGCCAGCTTGCCGTTTTCCACGCGGAAGGTGCTGATGGCGGGGCAGCGGATCGGGTTGCCCTTGGGCTTATAGCCGGCGAACTCGCCGGTGTGCCTGGCCAGGAGGGCAAAGTGGCAATCCACCTTGTCGCCTTCGGCGAGCAGAAAATCGAATTCGATCTTCATGTCGCTGAAAACACCGCCGAGGATGCCCGTGAAAAACTGGCGCACGCCGGCCGGGCCGGGGGGCAGGCCGGGCGGGAAATGATGATCCACGAAACCGGCGCTGACGACTTGGTCAATCCCCGCCAAGCCGCTCATCGCCTCGGCGTAATAACGCCGGACCAGATCCTTGTTCGCTTGCGACATATGACGTCTCAGGGTTACTTGTTGAGCTTGATGACCGACAGCGTGGCCGGCAGCTGGTACTTGGTGTTCTTGAATTTGGGGAACGGCCAGTCCATGTTGGAAACGATGATTTCGTTGCCGCGGACCAGGGCCTCGCAGGGCTGGTCGAGCTGGCCGGTCAGCTTGTCCTTCACGTCCTCGTTCTGCCAGAGGGTATCGACGGCGCCGTTGGGCCGGATGATCTGGACGGCGTTGGCGGCGGAGTCGGCCACGTAGAGGTTGTTGGCGGCGTCGCGGTGCATGCCGTCGCAATTGATGAGCTTGCCGGGGGCCTTGGTGAAGACCTCGTTGCTCTTCACGCTGCCGTCCTTGTTGAAGATGATCTTGTGCATCACGCCGTCGCCGAACAGGCCTACAAACAGGTTGCCTTTGCTGTCGAATTCAATGCCATCCGCGCCGAAGTTCCAGTCGGTTTTGTAGCTTTTGAAGGTGGTGACGATGTGCGGATCATTCTTCAGCGGGGTTTTGAGCACCACGGCCTCCTCGTTGAGCTTGAACCGCAGCACGGCGCTCGTCAGCGGCTGCGAACCTTCCTCCAGCACGGACTCCGTAATATAGACGTTGCCGCTGTGGATGGCGAGGCCGTTGGCGACATTGAAGCCGCTGGCCACGAGCACCATTTTCTCGACCTTGCCGTTCTTGACCACCAGCTTCCACATCCGGGATTTCTGGTTCTTGTCCTTCATGTATTGCATGTCGGCGAAGAAGAGATCACCCGCCGGGGAGGCGACGATGCCCATGGGCGCGATGCGGTCCACCCCCTTGGGCAGGCCCGGGAAAGGCGTAGCGAACTCATAAAATTTCTCCGCCTTGTTGCCCGGGGTGATCCGCATGAGCACCGGCGGCTTGGTCTCGTCGTTGAAATTGGGGACCGAAACAATAATGCTGCGGTCTTTCATCAGCGCCATGCCGTCGGGGGTGTTGCAATAGTCCGGCAGTGCCACCAGCAGCTCCGCCTTGGGGGCAGCCGCCCGGGTGGACACCACATCCGCCGCCGCCACGGCCGCACAAAAGCCAGCCAAACACAGGGTCATCTTATTCATAGCAATATCTTTAGAATCCTTAATCTCTTAAGTTGGTAACGTTTTCCGTTTTTGTCTGATGGGTTATGAATAGCCCAGAACCCATCAGCTCGGCAAGTTCAAACCGCCGCCCCTTGAATTTCCGAGGCGCCCGGGCGAAGGAGCCAGGAGCCGGGGCTGCCAGTTCCCAGTTCCAGGCATTTTGCTACTTGCTTCAATGCATCAACAGCCCCCCGCTGACATCCACGGTGGCGCCGGTCATGTAGCTGGCGGCAGGCGAGGCGAGGAAAACCACCACCCGGGCGACCTCCTCCGGCTGCGCGATGCGGTGGAGGGGAATCCGGGCCAGGTATTGCTCTTTGCGCGCCTCCCATACCTTGGCCACCATCTCGGTCAGGACCATGCCCGGGGCGACGGAGTTCACGTGAATGCCTTCCCTTGCCACTTCCCGGGCCAGGGCGTGGGTCATGGAGATCAGGGCGCCCTTGCTGGCGTCATAGGGCAAATGGCCCGAGGTGGAACCGAGGAAAGCCGAGGTGGAGGCGATATTGACGATCCACCCCGGCGCCCGCCGGGCGCGCAGCCGCAGGATGAACTCCTGCGCCGCCCGGAAGGCCCCGGTGACGTTGACCGCAAAGGTATGCTCCCACTCCGCGCGGGTATATTTTTCGAGCGGGCCGCCCGGGCAATGGGCGGCGTTGTTCACCAGCACGTCCACCGGCCCCAGCGCCTGCTCCAGGCGGTCGAAGATCGCCGCGATATCCGCCTCCCGGCCGATATCTCCGGGGATGGGGGCCGCCCGGCCGGAGCCGATTCCGCCGGCCAGGGCCTCGGCCTCGGCCCGGCTGCGACAGTAATTAACACCTACCCGGGCCCCCTCGGCGGCAAACATGCGGCAAATCACCGCGCCCAGGCCGCGCGAGCCGCCGGTGACCAGCACCACTTTGTCCTGCAAGCCCAAATCCATGCCGTTATGGATTATCGGGCCGCCTTGGCCAGAGCTTCGCTGTGGGCTTGGATTTTCCCAATGGCCTCGACGATGTGGTTGACCTCAGCGCGGCCGGCCAGCAGCAGGTTCTGGCTCATGCCGACCGTGTTGGCGCAGACCTGGCGGTTGCCCTTAAGCTCCCGGAAACTTTCCCGGTAGGCCTTGAGCCGGGCCTCGCTGAAGAGCCGCTTGAATCCGCGCGAGTGGATGGCTTCATCCAGCAACCCGTCGTTATACTGCTCGGTATAGCCACCGCCGCAGGGGATGCCCTCGGCATTGAGAGCCCGGACAAATTGGTCACGCGTGAGGCCATGGAATTGGCTGGCGTCGTAGCGGAGGGGATACAGGTGCCAGACCGCGCGGCTGTTTTCGGGCAGCCGGGCGGGCTGGATGCCGGGGATCTGCCGCAGACCGGCCCCGAGGAGTTCGGCGTTCTCCCGCCGCACCGCAGTTTCGCGCGTGAGCTTTTCGAACTGCTGCAGGAGGATGACCGCCTGGAACTGCTGCATGCGGAAATTGCTGCCGCGGGTGAAGCTGCCGCTGCCCTTGAAATTACCGAAAGCGCGGCCGCAATTGTGGAAAGCCTGGCAGCGGTCCACCAGGTCATCGCTGTTCCCGGTGACGGCGCCCCCTTCCCCGGAGGGCAGGTGCTTGGAATTCTGGAAGCTGAAGCAGCCCAGATCGCCCAGCGTGCCGCATTTGCGGCCTTTATACTCAGCCAGCCAGGCCTGGCAGGCGTCCTCAATCACCGCGAAACCATGCTTTTTGGCGATCGCGTTGATGGGATCCATGTCACACGGCATGCCGTAGATATGCACCGGCAGGATGGCGCGCGTCCGCTCCGTGATCCGGCTTTCGATGGTGGCGGGGTCGATGGTCAGGGTGGCCGGATCGGTATCGGCGAAAACCGGGAGGGCTCTTTGGTTCAGGATGGCATTGTAGGTGGCGATGAACGTAAAAGGCGACACAATGACCTCGTCCCCGGCGTCCACGTCCATGACCTGCAGGGCGACCAGCAGGGCGGTGGTGCCGCTGGCCGTGGCCAGGCAGCGCCGGGCGCCCAGCAGCTGGGCGTAGGCCAGCTCGAACTCCGCCACGTGCTCGCCGCTGCCCCGGAACCAGCGGCCGCTGCGCAACACCTCCAGCACCGCCGGTTCCCAGGTTTCGCGCCAGACCGGCCAACCGGGCCAGCCTCCCTGATGCACCGGGGCGCCCCCCAACAAAGCGGGTTTGGATGCCTCGGCCGCCGTGGCCATGGGAGCCATCCCAGTGCCCAGCAAGGTGAGCGCGGCGGATCCCGCCGCGGTTTGGTGAATGAAGCGACGCCGTGTGAGATGCTCTTTCATAATTTCCCAAACCCTAGTGCGCCGGTTCCGGGCGGGCAACCAGAAAATGATCCGCGGCAAGGCGGCGGCTATCCGGTGCGGCAGACCACCCCGGGCGACGGCGCTGGCGGATGAAGGCGGACCTTGCCAAAACGGCGCTGGATCAGCAAAAATGACCGTCGCGTAAAAGCATGAAACCTAAGATTTGCATATTGGATTGGGCGGTATCCCCGCGCAGCGATCCGGAAGCCCGGATCGAGAAGGAAATCATCGGGGAGGCGGCCGAAGTGGAGAGCTTTTGGTGCCATAGCGACGCGGATTTCAACGAGCAGGTGCGCCAGGCCACAGCCCTCATCGCCTGGCAGAATTTCCCCATCACGGCGGCGGGCATTGGCACGCTCCGGCAATGCCGGGCCATCGTGCGCAACGGGGTGGGTTTCGATTCGGTGGATATCGCCGCCGCCGCCCGCCTGGGCATCGCCGTGTGCAACGTGCCGGACTACGGCACCGAGGAGGTGGCGGACCACGCCCTGGCCCTGGCTTTGGCGTTGTGCCGCCAGCTGTTCCCGCTGAACGAGGAGGCCAAAAAGCTGGGCTGGCTCATCCGGGTGGCCCCGAAAATCCGGCGGCTGCGGGAGCTGGTGTTCGGGGTGGTGGGCCTCGGCCGCATCGGCACGGCGGTGGCACTGCGGGCCAAGGCCCTCGGTTTCAAAGTGACGTTTTACGATCCTTACCTGGCCAACGGCGTGCACAAAGCCCTGGGCATCGCCCGCTGCCGCACCCTCCCCGAACTGCTGCAAACGGCGGACGTGGTGTCCCTCCACTGCCCGCTGAACGAGGAGACCCGCCATTTGATCGCCGAGCGGGAATTGAGCCTGATGAAACCAACGGCCTACCTGGTCAACACCGCCCGGGGCGCCATCATCAAGAAAACGGCCATCCTGGCCGCCCTGCGGGAAAACCGCCTGGGCGGCGCGGGCCTGGATGTGGTGGAGGACGAGCCGCTGCAAACCGCGGAGGAGGCCGCCACCCCGAACTTGATCGTCACCTGCCACGCGGCCTTTTGCAGCGTGGAATCGATCGCGGAAATGCGCTCCACCGCCGCCCGGATCGCCCGCGGGGCGGTGCTGGGCGAACCCCTGGAAAATGTCGTGAACGGGGTCCACCCATGAACCTGCGGCACTGGCCATTCCCGGCCGGCGTGGTGCTGGGGGCTGCGTGCCTCGGCAAGGGGAGGTTTGGCCGCGGAGCGGCCGGCGACGGCCGCATGGGTTTCAACCAAAGCCAGGATGGAACGTACGGTCAGGCCGGCTGCCCGCCGGGAATCTGGACCAGCTGAATGCCGAATTCCTGGGCCAGCTCGAAGGCAAGCGTGTCGCGCTCGTAGATCTGGCGGAAAACGATCCGGCGAATACCCTTGGAGGCGATGAAGGTCATGCAGTGGCGGCAGGGCAGATGGGTAACCGCCAGGAATTTGCACTGGCCCGGCTTGACGGCGCGCAAGGCGTTCACCTCGGCGTGGATGATCCGCGCCCCGCGCCGCTCGCGGTCCGACCAGTCGATCTCCACCTTGGGCGGCGGGCCATTGTAGCCCAGGCAGACCGAATCATCGGTCAAAACCGCGCACGCACCCACCTGTAGATAGGGATCCTGGGACCGGCAATCGGCAATGGTTTCGGCGAGGATCAATGCGGTTTCTTCCCATGATTTGCGTTGGCGCGCCTTCATATGGCAACCAGCCTGGCAGGAATGGGCGCCGGCCGCAAACCCCATTGCAGGGAGCGCCGCGGTGGCGCGCAGGCACCCTTTTCAACGGAGCAGGCGCCAGGCATCGCGCCGGCGGTGCCCAGGCGTGGATCCTCCAGAGGCGAAATTGCCCTTGCCCCGCCGGGGGTGGGGGCTACCATAAGGAAAGCGAATGAAACGAGTGTACCCGAACGACAGGCGGATATGGTAAGCGATGCCCAGCCGGCCCCCGGCAGCGCACCCGCTCCGGCCAAAGGCTGGAAGGATCTGGATTATGCCACCGTCCAGCAATGCATGCATTGCGGGCTGTGCCTGCCCACCTGCCCCACTTATACCGCCACCAAGCTGGAGCGCAACAGCCCCCGGGGCCGCATTTCCCTGGTGCGGGCCATCATGGACGGCCAGATGCCTCTGAACCGGGAGTTTGCCGAGGAGATGTATTTCTGCCTGGGCTGCCTGGCCTGCACGAGCGCCTGCCCGGCCGGGGTGAATTACGCCGAGATCTTCGAGCAAGCCCGGGCCGAGGCGGAGCGCAGCCAATTGCTGCGCTCGCCCAAACGCCGGTTCATCCGCTGGCTGACGGTCAAATGGCTGTTCATGGACTTGCGCCGGCTCCTGCTGGCGGGGCGTTGCCTGCGGCTTTACCAACGGCTGGGCCTGCAGAAGCTGGTGCGCATCAGCGGGGTGTTGCGGCTGTTCCCCAAGCGCCTGCGGGAGCTGGAGGCCATGACCCCGGACATCCCTCGGAAGTTTTCCGCAGACCTCATCCAGCCGGTCACCCCCGCCCTGGGGAAGCGCCAATACCGGGTGGCCGTGTTGACGGGTTGCGCGCAGGATTTGATTTTCAGCGAGATCAACCGCGACACCGTGGAAGTGCTGGCCCGCAATGGGTGCGAGGTCTTCACCCCGCCCCGCCAATCCTGCTGCGGCTCGCTGCATGGCCACAATGGCGAATGGGAGCTGGCCAAAGAGCTGGCGCGGCGCCAGCTGGACCAGTTCCCGCCGGACCAATTCGACGCCATCATCAGCAATGCCGGCGGCTGTGGCTCCCACCTGAAGCATTACCACCAACTGCTCAAGGATGATCCCGTTTACCACGAACGCGCCCGGCTTTGGGATGCCCGGCTCAAGGACATCCACGAGTGGCTGGTCGAAATCGGCATCCAGCCGGTGCCCAGCCGCAACGCCTGCGAGCAGGTGGTGACCTACCACGAATCGTGCCACCTCTGCCACGGGCAGAAAGTGGTGAGCCAGCCGCGGAAAGTCCTGCTGGCCATCCCGAAGCTGAAGCTGGTGGAGCTGGCGGAAAGCAACTGGTGCTGCGGCAGCGCGGGCATCTACAACATCGTGCAGCCGGAGATGGCCAATGTGCTGCAGGATCGGAAGATGAAAAACATCGAAGCCACCCGCGCCACCGTGGTGGCCAACGGGAATTCCGGCTGCCTGCTCCAGCTCATCAACGGCGCCCGCGCCCGGAAACTCCAGGTGCGCGTGGCCCACCCGGTGACCCTCCTGGCGGAAGCCTACCGGCGGGCGGAGGAAAGCTGAGCCGCCGGGCGGCTCATGGCAGGTATTCCCTTGAACCACCCCATGGGGCATCCAATTCGAGCGGCTGGGTGATCAATCCTTGCGCACCACCAGACCATGCCGGGAGCACTTTGGCCAATGGTTGGGCATTCCGGGTCCGGATCAACGCTGGTTAAATTGCCCATGGTCGAACCTGGCCGGGTAAAGTCACGCACGCGTTTTCCGGAGCAATGGCCAGCCTAATACGACGGCGTTAAAACAACTGAGCCCCTTGAGGGGCGTTAAGGCGTTTTTCCGGCCGGCGGGCCCGGGCTTCAACTTTTCCGCAGGCGGAAATCCGACGGCCGCTGGTAGTTCTCCAATCCCCAAATACCCCGGCGTTTTTCCTGGGCGCGGATTTGGGCGTTGATCAAGGCATGGCGGATCTTGGCGGGCAGATCGGAGGCGAACTCCTCGTAATACTCAGCCAGGCCTTCCTCCACGAGCCGCGCATTGACCATCGTTTCCCCCAGCCAAAGGACGACCACCGGCCGCTTGAGATGATCCGTGGTCACAATCGCCATCGTCCCGCTCTGGTTGAGCGCCAGTTGGGAGGTGAATTTTTTGCTGTCCTCAGCGAGGGGTTGGTCCTTGCCCCGGGGCTGGACGGAAAACTCCGGTGCATCCACCCCCGCCAGCCGCACCGTAACCCGGGGATGCTGCTCGGTGCGGACCACCAGAGTGTCCCCTTTGACCAACTCGAGGATCACCACCGAACCGGTCCAGGCATACTTTTTTTCGCCCGTCTGCAGCTGCTCCCTGGCTTCGACATACTTCTGCATGAGCCAGCGCCGGTTGTCGGCCTGCCGGAGGTAATAATACCCGACGGCCCCCAGCACCAGCAAGACCACGCACGCAATCAACTTTTTTATGAGCTTGAACATTCCTTCTGCCCGTACGGGACGGCAACCTAGCCAAACTCCCAGGCCGCGTAAAGCAATTAGCCATCCAGAAATCACCGGCCTGGCCGCTGCTCGTCATGGGCGGTTCCGGAGGCCAAGGCTCACGGCTGGGCCAGAACCGGCCGGAAACCGAGGAAGCTGAACCGGGCTTCGGGCCAGTAGCTGCTGCGGTTCGCCGCCCGGGAGTGCCGGCCACGGTCGTTCCAACTGCCCCCGCGATTCACGCGCTCCGCACCCGCATTCGGGCCTGGTGGATCAACCACACTCCCGCCCGGCAGGGCATCCGCATACCAGTCCTGGCACCACTCCCATACGTTCCCCTGCATATCGTACAAGCCCCAGGCATTGGGCAGTTTCTGTCCCGTGGGATGCGTTTTGCCGCCGCTATTTTCCGAACACCAGGCATGGTCCCCCAGGCTGACATAATTGGGATCATCCCCATAGCTGAACCGCGTGGCAGCCCCCGCCCGGCAGGCGAACTCCCATTCCACCTCCGTGGGCAGCCGGTAAACATAGCCGGCCGGCAGCCGCCCGGCAGCCCGCTCCAGCTCCGTCAGCCTCCCGCAGTAATTGGTGGCGTCCAGCCAGCTCACCTGCTCCACGGGCCGCTGCGAATCCCCGGTGAAATGGGAGGGATTGCTCCCCATCACGGACAGGTACTCGGCCCGCGTCGTCTCACACTTCGCCATCCAAAAACCCCGCCTCAAGGTCACCACGGTTTGGGGCCCTTCATCGGACCAGCGATCCAGATCCGTGGCCGGGCTGCCCATCGTAAACGTGCCCGCCGGAATCCATACCATGCCGGGAACCTGCGCCGCCGGCTCCGTTTGGACCGTCAACGTGGCGGGCTGGCTCAGCGCCCCCCCCGCCGCATTGCTCACGGCCACGGTATAATCCCCCGCGTCAGCCGGCTGCACCTGGGCCAGAACCAGCGACGCGCCGGTTTGCCCGGGCAGATCCACTCCCGCTTTGCGCCACTGATACGACAGCGGGGCCGTCCCGCTGGCCGCCACCGTGAAGGTGGCGCTGGTTCCCTGAGCCACCGTTTGGTCCGCCGGTTGCCGGGTGATTACCGGCGGGGACCACACCGTGATGTAGCCCGCCTTCTTTTCCACTCCGCTGGCAAACCCGGCCAGGCTCGCCGTCAACTGCACGGCATACACCCCGGGCTGCACATACACTTTCACCGGATTCTCCTCCTGGCTCACCGTGCCATCGCCAAAATCCCACTGACAGCCCACGGGCGGCGGACTGGAGGCGGCCCGGAGGGTGCGCCCGCGGCCCGCGGCACCCGCCGCACTGGGCCGGGCCCCCACAATCCGGTCCTGCGCCGTGATCCGGCCGGTCACACCGTCGATCGCGCACACGTCCCAATACTCCCCTTCCCCCGTGGTGGGCACGTGCAGCGTCTGCAGCAATCCCTGGTCTCCGTAGATCTGCACCACCGCCTTGGAATCCCGCAGCCGGCCGGAGTCCCCCTGCTCTTCTGTGAAATTGTGGACGTAAAATCGGTAGGTCCCGGGGAACCGGCGCGCGACGGTGATCGTCTCGGGCCCGAAGCCATCCTTGCGGTCCACATCCAACTGCGCATAGGGCGGAGCGTTGGTCCGCCCCCGCTGGCCGGCCTGGTAGGAAACCTCCCAGGCGGTCCCTTCGATGGCCGGCGTGACCAAATGCGCGTCCAGATCCCTGGGGTTGGCATCCCAGTTGAGCACCAGTCGCAACCCGCCCACATCGGAGGGGGAGAGTGAGAAATCCAGCCGCGTCGGCACGCAGCCCGCCAGCTGCACCTGGGTGTTGGTGTAGGCCAGGAAGCCCGGCCGGAATCCCCGCACGGTGACCGCCTGCGGATTCACCCGCGCCAAACTATGGAAACGAACGGCGAGGGGTGCTTTGCCGGCGGTGGCATCCGCGCTGAAATCGGCCAGCACCGCGCCGGCGCTCAACCCATTGAGCGTGTAGTATCCGGCCCCATCCGTCGCCGCGCTGAGGCCACCGGCCTCCACGGCCACTCCGGCCAACGGCAGGCCGGTGACAGCGTCGGTGACCCGGCCGTTCAATTCCGCCTCCGCGCCCAACCTCACCACCTGGTAAAACCGCGCGCGCTGGCCCGCGGCGTCCCGCCAGGCCCAGAGGTTGGAGGCGGCCAACAAAGGCGCCGGGGTCACCACTTCCCAGGCGGCATCGGCCTGCGGCGCGGCTTTCACCTGGTAGGCGGCGCCCGGGCTGGCGGGCCAGGTGATCACGATGGGGTTGGTGACCGCCCCACGGTCGAACCGGATGGCGCTCTTCACGCCGCCCGCCGTCTGCCCGTGTAGCGATAAATCCAACAGCAGGCCGATGGCCAGCCATAATCCGCGGGACGAACTCCAGGGTTGCATGGGCACAGATTGGTGGAAACACCACGGGTTTGCCACCCCCATTTTTACAGCAAACAGCCGTTCAGGAGGATGCCCCCTGAACGGCTGAACGGCAGGAACCCACCGGCCTTAACGCCGGTCAGAAACAGGGCGGTGGCGGCGGTGGCCGCATGGGCCGGGGCGGAGGAGGAGGAGGACGCCGCGGAGGTGGCGGAGGCAGTTCGTCACCAGGCGGCGGTGGCGGCCGCATCATGCGGGGCCCCTCGCGCCCCGGCGGAGGCGCGGGCCGGAAAGCCGGCGGCCCACCCGGCCCCCTTCCCGGCGGATGGCCATAACCCACACCACCCACCAGCATTATTCCCACCGCGATCAACCAAGCTTTAATTTTCATAACGCACCTTTCTCCATCCATTTTGACTTGGCCGGCAGCATAATATTCACGGCGAAAAGAAAGCTAAACCGTCTCCCGGATTGAATAAAAACCCTTCGCAATCCGTCCAACGGTGGTCCGGCTTTCCGATCCGAAAATAGCGGCCGCCATGGCCTCTTTTCAAGGCCCGTTTGGGTTCCGTGCCCAGTGCCAGATGCGCGGCCGCCACTACCTGGCCGGGACCTTCACAATGGCCAGGGAGTGCGGCGGCAATTGAACCACGCCCCGGGCAAAATCCAGGTGCGTCCGCCCGGCTTGGACCCGGTCCGGGTGGTCGATGTCGTTGTAGGCTTCCGGGGAGTCACCCGCCAGGAGGACGGCCGGGAACCGGCCCTCCACCGGCACCTCCTTCAACTTCACCACGCAGGCAGCCGCCTGGGTGGGGTGGCGGTTCACCAGGGCGATCGACCAGCAGGTGCGCGGCTCATCCACGGTGACCGCGGCGTCCACGAGCGGCAGCGTGCGGCCGCCAAAAACCATCAGGCCCGAATCCAAATCCATCCGGCCAGACCGGGGGCCCAGCTCATTGGCATACATCGCGAGGACATGGAAGGTGGTGCGCTTGACCAATCCCTTGGGGTGGACGTAGAGGGGGCCGCGGGTGTTCACAATGGGGGCGATGTTGGCCATGGCGATGTCCTCGGCATGCCGCAGGCAGGCGTTCAGGAAGGAGGCCGAGAACAAGGCGTCCGCCATGGTGTATTGGGAGGGGATGGCATTCTTTTCGCGGTTCCGGACCAGCTTGGCGGCCTCGGCATCGCGGCTATCCACCGGCGCCTTGCGTGGGAATCCCGGGTGGTGCCAGCCGCGGAGGTTCCATTCGTCAAAGGCGATTTTGATGCGGCCCCGGAAGCCGGCCTCGTCCAGCAGTTCGATCACCCGCGTAATGGTCCGCTCCGGCCCCTCGGAGGCCTGGATGCAGGAGAGGTAATCGGGCATGATATTGTCCGCCCAGCAGGGCAGCCAATATTCATGAATGGCCACGCAGTCGAGCAGCGGCCCGGCGGTCTTGAGCAGTGGCAGCGTCCAGCCGCGGTCCGCGGTGGCGGCAGCCAGGAGCTTCAGGCCGGGGCTGGCCGCCCGCATCAACTCGGCGGAGCGGCGGACCAGCGGCCCCCACTCCTGGGGTGTCCGGGCGCCGATCTCATGGCCGCCCCAGTTTTCGTTGCCGATGCTCCAGTACCGGACATTCAACGGCTCACGCCGCTCCCCCGCCGGAGTTCGGCCCCCGGGGGAATTGCAGTAGGCGACCCAATCGCGCATCTCCTCGGGTGTGCCGTTGCCCGCGTTGGAGCAGATATACGGTTCGCAGCCCACCAACCGGCACCAGGCGACGAATTCATCCGTGCCGAAGGTGTTGGGGTCGGTCACGCCCCAGACCGGGTCGGCCACGGGCTGGCGGATGGTCCCCACGCCATTGGTCCAGTGGTAGCCGCTGGCAAAGCAGCCGCCGGGCCAGCGCACGATGGAGAGCTTCAGCTCCTTCATGGCCGCAAGGACATCCTTGCGGAAGCCTTGGGCGTCCGCCAGCGGCGAGCCCGGCTCAAACAGCCCGCCGTAGATTTGGTCGTGGAAATGCTCGATGAAACCGCCAAACAGCATCGGGCTGTAAGGCCGGGCAGGCGCATCGGTATCGATGGTGAGGATGGCCCCCGGCGCCCCCTCCGCCGGGCTGGCCACCGGTTCCAGCGCGAGATCGTCGTACCAGGCCTGCCCGGTGGAGGATCCCCAGCCCCCGAACAGGCAATTGATCTCCAAGGTGGCCGCCTCCCCGGTCCAGAAGATGGTGGACACCGGGGTCCAATCCCGGGTGCCGGTCACCGCCCGGGTCCGGACCTGCTGCAGATTCTGGATGTTGAGCAGGGCGCCCACTGCGCCCCGGAGATCCCGGGTTTTGATCCAGCCGGAGAGCCGGTAAAGCGTGTTGGTCTGCACGGAGACGGTGGCGGTCCAAGCCGCATCGGAACCTTTTTCGGAGCGGATGGTGGCGCACTGGGAACCGGAGTGCCCGGGTACCGCAAGATCCCATCGGCAGTTACCATGCCCCTGCCAGGATCTGGAGCTCCAACCGGGCACGCGGCCGGACGACACCTCCTCGAAGGAAGGATTCGGCAGCAGGTTGGTATTCCCCACCACGGCGGGAGCCAGGGAGGGTGGAAGCACGATCACCGGCGGGGTGGCCGCCTCCGCGGCGAGCAGCGAAGGAACGATCACGAATAGCGGAGCGATATGTTTCAGGTTCATAACCAGGTTCACCAGCGTTTCAAAACCGTTTTCGACAATTCTTATTAGTGTGTTCAGATAATGGGCGCAGTCTGGCTGGCGGCATCCTTTTGCGCAAGACATTCGGCGTGGGACATTCGGCGTGGGACGGCACCGTAGGATAGCGGGCTGCACGGTCGCAGCAATCATGGGCGGGATCAGCGGTTTATGGCTAAACCTGCCGGGTCCGGCCTGGGCGGTAGAAGGCGGAAGGAGTGGTTTCCCCCGGCTTTCCACGCAAACGCAAAGCAGGCGGAACCGGAGCTTCCGGTCCGGCCTGTGCCTCTGGTGGATTTCCTGTATCCCGAAGATGACGGCTATGGCTTGATCCGTTTATTGCTGAATTTGGGGCCATCGGGCTTGAATTCGCCACCCTCGGTGGTTTGGGTGCCCTGGCTGACAAAGGTATCCTGGTCGAGCCACTGGTCCCGCCAAACGCTGGTCTTATACTTCCCCCGGCCAGTGAAGCCCGTTTCCTGCCATACCACTTCATCACCGCCCTTGGTCAGGATGGATTCGGAGAACCCGCCATCGCCATACAAATCCAGGGTGGCGATGGCATCATACTCCGAACGCCAATAGGTGATGCCGACCCATCCGGCTGGCTGCAGGACGGAGTCCACGATATTGGACATGGTGGCCAAAGTGGCCGTTCCGCCGGCGGCCACCGTCACGCTGGTTACCGCTTTCATGGCCTTCCCATTCTCAACCCATTCCACATTCCATTGGCCGAGGTATCTTTCCATCGGTTTCAGGTTGTCGCGCAAGGCCGGTTTTTCCTCAGGCGGGAAGGCCTGTTTTTTCACCCGCTGGATGATGACCCGCTGGGAATCCGGTTTGGCAATTCCGTTGGTGCTGGAAAGCGTTGCCTGCCAGACAAAGGTATCGTTGTCCTTCCACTCATCGATTCCCAGGTTCGCGCCCAACTGGCCCTTATCATCCCAGCCCAACCAAAGGCCTGATAAATTCTCGCCATACCGGGTCTGAATCCCGCAAGCATGTCCGCCATCCGTTCCGCATCCCCACCCCAGGACGGTTTTCGCACGGGGATGCCAATAATTGAACCCGATCGATGAACTGACGGTTTTGTCCCCATTGAACAGCCTTTCCTTAAACATTATGGTTTTTCCGCCCAGCCCAATCTCGGTGGAAATATATCCGCTCATCCATTGGCCGTTGGTTTCATTCTTCCACTTGTAGGCCCACTGGCCCAAGTATTTGGTGAAGAATTTGAGATTATCATCCAGCGCCGGGGAATCGGCGGCGGGAAGTTGCAGATTGACGCCCGCCAGGGCGAGGCCCAGGAGGGCCAGACGGTGCAGGTTTGTCATAGGGTTCTTTCGGTTTGTTCTGAGTATGCCCGGGCCGGAGCGCCTATTCCTTAATGCGGGTTAAAGTATATTTCGTGCCGTCCGGCTGGACTTCGCCGCCAACCACAAGCTGGAGGGATTGGACAGTAAAGGTGTCTTTACCGTTCCATTGCGTCCGCGTTATGCTGGTAGTGAGCTTGCCTTGGGGATCATAGCCAACGGTCTGCTCCAACTGCTCCTCTCCGGTTTTGGCTACAAGGGCTTCGGCGCCTCCGCCGTCCCCCAGGAAAGTGATGCTGGCGAGGGACTGAATCTCCGGCCGCCAATAGGTGACACTGGCCAGCCAGGCCGGTTCATTGACCGCATCCAATGAGCTGTAGAGGGCGCCATAAATGGCGGCTCCACCGGCCTCGGCTTGCGCAATGTAAACCGCTTTCCCGGTGTTCCCCTTTTCGGCCCATTCCACATTCCATTTGCCCAGGTATTTTTCCATCGGCTTCAGGTGCTCCTGCAAAGGGGCCGGAACTGACACGGAAATCCCCTTGTTTTGAAGCCGCTTCATAATCATTTTCTGGCTGTCCGGCTTGGGAATCCCGTTGGTGACGGTGTGGGTTCCCTGCGTCACAAAGGTGTCGTCTTCCTTCCATTCATCCGTTCCCAGGCCGGCTGCCAGCTCGCCTTTGGCATCAAATCCGCGCCAATAAAAGGTGAAATCATCGCCGCGCTTGGTCTGCAACCCGGAGGCATAGCCGCCATCCGAGGCGCAATTCCAAAACAGGAGGGATTTCATTCGCGGATGCCAATAAGTGAAACCAATCCAGGAAAGGGCGGTTTTATCGCCATCGAGCATTCTTTCCCGGTAGAGGATGATTTTTCCGCCCAGTCCGGGTTCTAACAAAAACTCCCCTTTCATAAACTGGCCGTTGGTTTCATTTTTCCACTTGTAAGCCCACTGGCCCAGATACTTGGAAACATTTTTTAGATTATCATCCAGCGCCGGGGGATCGGCGGCGGGAAGTTGCAGATTGACGCCCACCAGGGCGAGGCCCAGGAGGGCCAGACGGTGCAGGTTTGTCATAGGGTTCTTGCGGTTTGGGATTTCGGTTTTTTTCACGAACGGGCAGAGCTACTGCGCAGGCCCGCTCCTGCCGGACACAGTAAGCCGGGGCCAGCCGGTTGGCAAAAGACTCACCTGCGTATTTTATACGTACCCAGGCGCCGGCTGGGAAAAAGGTGCCGCCGCTGACATGGCCGGCAGGTGCAGGTTTGACCGGCGGGGAAATCCATGGTTTGCTGGAGCTATAAACGAGACACGACACGCACAAACCGATGAATGTGAACCTGGCCTACGGCGAGGGCTGGCTGCCCATAGAAGTCCCCGGGGAGCGGACGACGGTGATCGAGCCGAACCATTGGCCCGGCTTGGGGGATGAGCAGGCTGCCGTCCGGGAAGCGCTGGAACATCCCCTCGGCTGCCGGCCGCTGCGGGAATGGCTCCGGCCTGATAGCCGGGTCTGCGTGGTCTTCACCGATATCACGCGGGCGACCCCCAACCACCGGCTGATCCCCTGGCTCCTGGAATATCTGAAGGATATCCCAAGGGAGCGGATCACCCTGCTCAACGGCCTGGGCACGCACCGGCCCAACACGCCGGCGGAGCTGGAGAAAATGCTCACGCCGGAGGTGGTGCGTGGCTGGCGGGTGCTGAACCACGAACCGGAAAATCCCGCCGCCCTGGTGAATGTCGGCCGCACCCGGCAGGGCACCCCCATCCTGCTCAACCGCCACCTGGTGGAGGCCGGGGTGCGGATTCTTACGGGCTTCATCGAGCCCCATTTCTTCGCGGGGTTCAGCGGCGGCCCCAAGGCCATCCTGCCGGGGGTGGCCGGGCTCCAGACCGTGATGCATAACCACGGGGCCGGGCCCATCAGCCATCCCAACGCCGCGTTCGGAGTCACCGAAGGCAACCCGCTCTGGGAGGAGATGCGGGACGGAGCGCTGCTGGCGGGGGAGAGTTTCCTGCTCAACGTCACCCTGAATTCGCGGAAGGAGATCACCGGAGTGTTCGCCGGGGATCTGCTGGCCGCGCACCGGGCCGGAACCGATTTTGTGCGGCGTTCGGCGATGCAGGCGGTGCCGGAGCCGTTCGACATGGTGGTGACCACCAACAGCGGCTATCCGCTGGACTTGAACCTGTATCAAGGGGTCAAGGGCATGAGTGCGGCCGCGCGGGTGGTCAAGCCAGGGGGCACGATTATTTTGGCGGCGGAATGCCGGGAGGGATTGCCCGCCGGCAGCCACTACGAGCGCTTGTTGCGCTCCGTGAGCAGTCCCCGGGAATTCCTGGAGCGGGTGAAAAACGGGCTCCGAGCCCCCGACCTGTGGCAAATCCAGATCCAGGCGCAAATCCAGTGCCAGGCCGGGGTGCTGGTCAAAAGCTCCCTGCCGGACGGCGCCGTGCGGGCCGCACTGCTGGAACCGTGCCACGATATCAGCGGTGAAATTTCCCGCCGGCTGGACCGCCTGGGCCCGGCCGCCCGGGTGGCTGTGCTGCCGCAAGGCCCCCTGACCATCCCTTACCTCCAAAATGGAAAATCCTGAGCCCGGCTCAAACGCCTTGGAGCGACATTGCCGGGAGATCAACCGCTGCAACCAGCGGGGGGGACGCATGCTCTCCATGGTGGACCTCCTGGAGACCCGCACGCTGACGGAGGATCTGGCGGCTTACCTGGCCGCCGCTCTGCGACTGGGCGCCTCCTTCATGGTGGGCGCCAGCCCGGGCGGAGCCGGCAAGACCACGGTCATGGGTGCCTTGTTGAACTTTGTGCCCGAAGGGGTGGAATTGCTCCCCGCCGACGGAATGGCCGCCATCCAGCGGGGATTCCTGGAAAAACGACGCGCCTGCCATCTTTGCCATGAGATTGGCCCCGGCGATTATTACGCCTACCTCTGGGGCGGTGAGTTACGCGCTTATTTCCAATTGAAACGGCACGGACACCTTCTGGCCACCAACCTCCATGCGAATACCTTGGAGGAAGCCCGGGCGCAGATCTGCGGTGAAAACGGCGTGCCGGAGGCGGATTTTGTGGGGATGAACCTGGTCCTGTTTCTGCACACCGCCGGTTGGTCTGGCCCCAGGAGAGTGATTCAAGTTTGGGAAAGCCAGGGTGATCAGCCCCACCGCCTTCTTTACCATCAAGGTAGGCTCCATCTCGAAGCCTCCCAACTGGTGGATCCCAGCCATTTTAAACATGGCCAAACCATGATCCGGCAACTGGTTCAAAGCCGCGCCCGCACCATCGAGGAGGTCCGGCAAGCGGTGGTTGCTCCATCCCCATCCCTCCTGGAAGAGCGGCCAGGTGGTTCCGGAGGCAAATAGGGCCAAAGTCGGGCCGCCGAGGTCAGGCTTTTTAGCCGGGAAGCAATCCACCAGGGGCATTTGAACCTATTGCTAGGGAGTTAAAATCCTCATTCAAGCGCATAATTGGCTGGTAAAAATCCACCACACAGGATGCAATAGGCGGACGCATGGCCAGCTTGAGCCAGCATAATAAACGCATACTCGTTGTTGACGACGACGAAACGATTCGCCGGGTGTTGGACTACAACCTGCTCCGGTTTGGTTTTGAGCCGGTGCTCGCCTGCGACGGCAAGCAGGCCATCACCCTCGCGCACAGTGGTTTTAGCTGTGCGCTGGTGGATCTCCGCATGCCTGAAATGGACGGCATGGAGGTGCTGAAGCATCTGAAACAGCATTTTCCCGACATGCCAGTGGTCATCATGTCGGCTGCGGGAGAGGTAAAAGACGCCGTGGCCGCCATGAAGGCCGGCGCGCTTGAATACATCACCAAACCGATTGACCTGGATGAATTGCTGGCCCTCATGGCCTCCGCCTCGCGGATGGGCCGCGCTCTGCTGGAAAACCGGCAGCTGCGGGAAACCGTGGCCCGGCCCGCGCCGGACAGCGATTTCGCCGGCGAATCCCCGGTGGCCCGGCAATTACTCGAGACGGTGGTGCGCATCGCCCCGCTGGATTCGACCGTGCTGATAACGGGCGAAAGCGGCGTCGGCAAAGGCATGCTGGCGCGGATGATCCATCGCGCCAGCCGGCGCGCAGAGGGGCCGTTCATCACCACCAGCTGCCCGGCCCTGCCCCGCGAATTGCTGGAATCGGAAATGTTCGGCCATGAAAAAGGGGCCTTCACCGGGGCGCAGCAGCGGCGCCTGGGGCGCATCGAAATGGCGGAGGGCGGCACCCTGTTCCTCGACGAAATCGGGGATCTGCCGCTGTTGCTCCAGCCCAAGCTGCTCAGCGTGCTGCAAGACCGCCAATACACCCGGCTCGGCGGCTCGGAAGCGCTGGCCTCAGATGTCCGCCTCTTGGTGGCAACCAATGTGGACTTGCAGGAAAAAGTTGCCGCCCGAGAATTCCGCGAAGATCTCTACTACCGCCTCAATGTCATTCCCATCCATATCCCGCCCCTGCGTGAACGGCTGATCGATTTGCCCGCGTTAAGCCGCCAGATCCTGGGGCGCATTGCCCAGGCCCGCGCCAATGACCCCTTGGAACTGAGCGCAGCGGCGCTGGCCAGGATGGCGCGTTATTCCTGGCCGGGAAACGTGCGGGAACTGGAAAACATTCTGGAACGCGCCTCCGCGTTTTGTGATGGCCCCGTCCTTGAGGAAAGCCACCTGCCGCTGGAACTGGCCAAGCCGGACGCCCTCGTCCCGGCGGAGGCGGAAACTCCCGCATCATCAACCATCCCCACCATTGCCGGAATGACGCTGGAAGAGATAGAGAAGCTCGCCATTCAGCAGACACTGGAACTCTGCAAAGGCAATAAAGCCGCAGCCGCCCGGCAACTCGGCATCACGGAGAAAAGTATCTACAACAAAATGGCGCGTCTGGGGCTGCGTTGATCGCGGGCTTCAGTCCAGTCATCCCCGCCTTCGGCAAATAAACCGCGAATTGGGTGGGGCGCTGCATTTCAAGGATCCCAGCCCAGAGGCCCGGAGAGCGGTTAATTCGAGGCGAGTTCTCTGGCTCTCGCCTGGGCTTGGGCCTGGCGGGATTCATGCAACTGTTCGGCCAGCACGGAGAAGGTCCGCAGCATGATGCTCAGGTCCATCCACGGCGTCTTGTGCCGGGCGTAGTGGATATCCAGGGACATCATTTCGGAGAAGGTCGTCTTGTTTTTTCCGCTCACCTGCCAAAGCCCGGTCAATCCCGGAAGGGTGTCAAACCGGGCGTGATAAACGGCGGGATAACTTTCAAATTCATAACGGGTGCAGGGCCGCGGTCCCACCAGGCTCATGTCGCCCAATACCACGTTGATGATTTGCGGCAGTTCATCCAAGCCCATGGCCCGGATCACGGAAGCAAACGGAATCAGCCGGGAATCCCCTTTGGCATCCATTTTGGTCATGGGCACGTCTGACTTTATCAAATCCTTAAAATGATTCTGATGCACTTGAGTATCAGCTCCGGTTTTCATGGTCCGGAATTTGTAGCACAAGAACCGCCGGCGGCGAAATCCAATCCGCTCCTGTTTGAAAAAGACCGGGCCAGGAGAAACCACTTTGATGAGGGCGGCGATCATCAACATCAAAGGCAACAGCGCAGGCAGCACCATTAAGACACATGCCAGATCCAACGCGCGCTTCCAAGCTGGAACCTTGAGAACTGGATGCTCTGCGGCAACCACTGTCCCAGACTGTGGCCTAAAACTCGATGATACGAGGGCATTCATTTTTTCGATTCCAGTTACGCCAATATGATCCGCCATCGGGCGAACCTGTGGGAAGCTGCCATGCATTCAACGTGCCACCAGCCGGGATGGAATCATTAAGAAAATGCAAACCGATGCTAACAAGGTGTTTATAATATAAATAAATCCTCCATGCCCGATTTTGATCCGGATGGGAATCCCACCCCGACGGTAAATTTTACAGTGCCCCATGCCCTGCCCCTGAAAATATTACAGGCCTTTAAGCAGGTATGTGGAATTCACAAAATGTCCGGGTTTTGGGGAGCGTTGGAGGGTGCTGATTTGGAAAAGGCATCCGAGCCACAAACAACTCTGAGAAAGTTCTTTACGAAAAAACATGCCCCCAAACAGAGTGGCGCTCGAATCCTGATGGAAGCGGGCCGGTAAGTTTTACAGTAAAACGAGCCAACCTAATTCCACGGAGCATTCGCCCATCCTCAGTTGGATTTTCCCGCTTGATGCGGATCGCCAGCCAACCCGGTGGCAATCTGGTGCCCAGCAGGGCCCGGGAATTGGTTCGCTCGGGCCGGTTCGGTCAATGCCAGGGCCGCCTCTTGCGCCAACTTCTGAGCCGCCATTGGGCGGACGAAATCATTTTGCCAGGCCTTGGAGAGAGGCCAGTTCCAGGAAAACGCCGAACTTAGAGCGGAGAGCGGAGAGCTTAGAGCCGGGTTGCCCCGATGGCTTCAACCGGCCAGGCTCAATCCCATTCGCACAACGATTCCACGTAGGCCGCGGAGCCGTCGCGGAGCCAGCCATCCAGCTGGGCCTGATCCTTCAACTGCTGCCCGCGCAGCCGGGGAACCGCGATAAACCGCGATTCAATTTCCGGGATGGCGGTCATATCACCCCAGAGTTTTTCGAACTGGGCCACGGGGAAAATGTCCTCCTGGCCGAAGCCCCAACGCTTTTTGACCTCCTTCAAGGTGATGTAGGTGGGCATGCGGGAGCCTAGCTGGCGGATGGCAGCCAGCACCTTCGGCTCGTCACCCAGATCCTCCCGGGTCAGCTCGAAGGCGCCCAAGAGACGGTCGATGGAGATCCAGGTCGTCATGGTGTTGTAATAGCTCAGGCGGAACTCATCCTCTTCCCGGGGCATGGCCAGGCCCTCCACCAGGCGGGGATGGCCGTTGACCCGCGCCAGTCCGCCACCCCGATCCTCCAGCCGGCGGCTGATGACTTCGAAGCTCAAGCCCGCCTTGAGCTGGAGGTGCGCCCCGAGCACTCCCGGATCGACATCGGCGCCCACCGTATCGATGTTATGCAGCATAAGATGCTGCAATTGAGGCCGTTCCGCCAGCAGGCGGGCCAGCACACCGTTGCGCAGCAGGTTGGGGATCTCAAACCAATGCCCCACCGGATGCAGGCATTGCGGGGGCAGGTTGTCCGTGTAATCGGCGCCCTCGCCGGCCTGCCGGGCCCACCCGATCAAGGCCGCGCGCAGGCTTTCCCGCACCTTTTGGGCCTGCTCATCGAGCATCTGCTGGGGCATCTCCTCCCAAAGGAAATGCAGATCCCGCACCATCGGCACCAATCGCAAACCGACCGACCGACCGGGCGATAAAAAAACCGGCCCGGTGTAACGGCAGTTTTGGGTGCGTTGCAGATAGGATTCAAGAGGTCCGTGCGTGAGATAGCTGGTGGAGATGAGGTGCGGGATGGGCACCCCGCCCAGCCGGCTGATGCGCCGGGTTTTGGCCAGGTGGGTTTCCAGGAATGAGCGATGGAGCCCGCCCAGCCGGCAAAACGGATGCAGCGCTTTCACCACACCCGCGCCCTGAGTCCAGCGGCTGCCGGCGCCTGCGGCCAGGGTCACCACGGCCACGCTGCCCGCCGCCAGCGCCGCCAATCCCGCCTGCCGGCACGCCGCCGGCACGCCGCCGGTGGCATCGAACACATCCCCGGGATGCACATCCTGGATCTGGGTGCTGGCGGGCAACCGGTTTTGCGCCAGCCCGATCCGGCCGTCCTTCAGATCGGCCCGGATCTGCTCATGCTGGGCGCGGTCAAACCCCAGGCTGTCCAGGAGCCCGCCGAGGCTTTGCTGGCCCGGATCACCGGATTTGAACCGGGGGATCAATTGATCGAAAACCGTATTGACCATATCCCGCAGGTCGGGCCGCGTCCGGCACTGCCCGCCAAAACGCTCCAACTCCGAGCGCCGGGTGGGATTTAGCTGGGCAGGCTCCACGCGCAGCAATTTGGGCATGGTCAGGGAATAATAGGAGGGCGGCATCCACGCCTGGTCACCGGCCAGCAGATCGGCAAAGGTGCCGTGCTGGTTGATGGCAAAATCGTAAACCACGGGATTCATCGCGAACGGCAGCGCGGTTTCCAATTCGCGTTTCGTGGCCGTCATCAATTCCTGGAGGCGAGCCTGGGCTTGGGCCTTCCGGGCGGGGGCAAACATGAAACCCATGCCGCCGCCCGACATCCCGCCCAGCATCCAGAACCCCCAGAAATCCGTGCCAAACTCGGAGTGAACCCGCTGGATCAAGGTTTCCGTGTAATAATTACTGGCCCACGGGATGATGGTTTGGATGGGGCCCCGGAAATTCCGGGTGGTAGCCGCGCCCGCGGCCCGGACATCAGCCTGGCGCAGGGCCGCCAGGATATCTTTCATCAGGCCGATGGCTTCCACACGGCCGGACCATTCCCGGGGCGACCGCAAAAGATATTTTTCGGTGACCATTTCCAGGATCGGCCCCACATTTTGAGCCATGCCTCCGTGCACCAAGACCAGGCTGTCCTGCAACTTTTGGCGCAGCTCGGCGGAGGCTTCCGCCTCGCCGAGAATGTGGTGGCTGGGCAGCAGCCGGCCCCGGCTGATGCCGTATTCGGGATCGCCTTCCCGGGCCAGTTCCCCCTGGATCAGCTTCAGCCCCGGCCAAAGCCCGCCCGAATCCTGCCAACCGCCCCCGGAGCCGCCGAGCCACTCGCCCAGGATGGCCCGCGCCGCCACCAGGCGCCGCTCGCTCTCGGCCAGCGGCCCGGTCAGCGAACTGGCCTGGCCAGTGGCACGCATGCAGGCGGAGATCAACGCGGCCAGAAGGTTGGTGGAAACCGCCAGCCGCGAACCCTTGGGGATGTTGTTGACATTGCTGACAATCTCCAGGCCCCGGCCCGGCCCGGCGAGGCGCGCCAGCAGATCCGCCAGGCTCTGCCCGGAGCCTTCAATGCCGGGCGGCACCAGGCCGGCGGCGATGATCGCCGCTTTCAGCAAGCCCAGGTAATCCCGCGCAAAATCGAACACTTCCGCGAGGGTGGTGACATCCGCCGTGGCCGCGAGATCCACGCTGGTGAGACGCAGCACGGGCTCATCAATCACCCTGAGATACGCTTCCACCGGCGGCCGCGGCTCCGCATCCCGCCCGTGCACGCCCAGATCGATCGACACGTTGAGCACCCGGGCGCCTTCGGGGAAGTCCATGCCCAGGAAAAAAATATCACTCCACCCGCTGTGGGACAGGTCCATCCGCACCGGCGTTCGCTCCCGCAGCACCGGGTAGGGATCGCTGGCCGAGGCCCGCGCCAGCAACTCCGGCCGGATCCGCAGCGGGTGATCCGCCGGGTGCCCCATCCGAAACATCCATTGGTTGCCGCGGACTGAACGCACGCTGCGCCGGACCTGGTTCGCCAGGGTTTGGAAGGCCAGCCCATGGTAAGCAGCCGCGAGAGCGCTGGAAGTGGCATCGCTGGGCCCTCCCCCGCTCTGCTGGGCCAGGAAGACCTCGATCGCCTCCTCAAACCGCCGTTGCATGAGGTGCGTGTAACCTTCGAAAGACACCATGCCAGGCGCTCGCCCCTGCATCTTGCCGGGCAGGTGGAACCGATGGATGCCGTAAAGGAAAAACAGGGCCCGCACCCGTTCGTAAAGGTTTTCGCGCTGCTGGCGGAACACCTCCAAACTGTCGCACTCTGCCAAAAGGCTCTCCAGATCGGCAGCCAGGCAAAAGGCGTCCAGCGATTGATTGCGGACCTCGGGATCCGCTGCGGTAATGATACGAGTCAGTTGGCTGGCCATGGGATAAGAAAAGGGATAATGATTAACGGGTGCCCGGCTTTATTCGCCGCGCAAAGCCAGCAATTCAACCAGATTGGACAGGATTTCCTGCCGATCCTTGCCGTCCAAAGCCAGCGCCAGTTGGGCGGACAACAAACCGTAGCGCAGCCCGATATCGTACCGGCGCCCCTGCACTTCCAAAGCCAGGTATTTCTCATGGGCCGAAAGCTTGGCCAGCACGCTGGAAAGGTCCGGCTGGCGCCCCGACGCCCCCGCCAGCTCGTGCCCTAACAAATCCATGAAAGCAGGCGTCAGGACATGCATCCCGAAAAAGCACAAATAATAACCGGCGCGCAAACCCGGGACGATCAGCTGCTGCTCCGCTTGGGTGGGGGTCGGTTTTTCCAGCACATTTTCCACCTGGTATAACCGCTGCCGCCCCGCCGCCAGCCGCCCGCCCACCGCCCCGTAAAATGGCAATTTGCTCTCGTGAGTGGCCTGGACGGCGGAAACCGGGCAATTCTCCGCCTGCGCCAATTCAATCAATTGCTGGGCACAATTCTTCGCGCTCCGGCTGACATATAAATGATCGCACACCAGGAGCAGGAATGGCTCCCGGCCGGTAAAACCACTGGCGCAATGCACCGCGTGGGCAAAGCCTTTCGGCTCGCTTTGCTCGATGAAATGCAAGCGGCTGGCAAGCTCCCCCGCCGCCGCTTTGAAAGCCGCCTGGTCGCCCGGCCCCACCACCAGGCCTATCGTCTCCACTCCCGCCTTCAGGATTTCCTCCAAAATGATCCGCAAAGCCGTTTTCTGTACGCCGTCCCGGTCCACCAAGGTTTGCAGAGGCAAAGTGCGCTGATTTCCCCCCGCCGCCGTTATGATCGCCTTTTTTATTTCCACAGCCGTTACTTTCGTTGAATAGGTTCGGGCCACGATGGCAGATCCCAAAGGTCAAGTCAACGCAGGGCTTGCGGGGATCCATCCCAATAAAAGACTTTAATCATGAAAATTAGACGGAGGTTGTTTGACACTGGGCCCGAAAGTTTTTAATTTGACGGCCAGATATGAACGAGCTGCAAAACTCGCTGGTGGAATTGATACGCCGGACCTCGGCGGAAATTCCTGACGACGTTCAGAAAGTCCTGCTCTCGGCCCTGGAGCGGGAGCAACAAGGAACCATCGCCCAGTCCGCCCTCCAGATTATCCAGGAAAACATCAAGATGGCCCGGGCCAAATCCCAGCCCATCTGCCAGGATACCGGCAGCGTATTGTTCTACGTGGATGCCCCCCAAGGCTTTGATGCGCTCGGGTTTGAGGAAAGCGCCCGGGAAGCTGTCCGCCTGGCCACCAAAAAAGGTTATTTGCGCCAGAATTCCGTGGATTCCCTGACCGGATTCAACGATGGCACGAATGTCGGCCCCGGCTCCCCAACAGTACACATCCATCAGCACCGTTCGCCCGACACCGAAGTCCGCCTGGTGCTGAAGGGAGGCGGTTGTGAAAATGTCGGGGCACAGTATTCCCTGCCCATTGAGAAGATGAAAGCCAACCGGGATTTGGATGGCTGCCGCAAGGTGATCCTGGATGCTGTCTGGCAAGCCCAAGGCAAAGGTTGCGGCCCGGGCATTATCGGCGTTTGCATCGGCGGCGACCGGGCCACCGGTTATGAGTTTTCAAAACGTCAACTGTTGCGCCTGATCGATGATTCCAATCCGGTGCCCGAATTGGCCCAACTCGAAAAGGATATCCTGGAAAACGCCAATGCCTTGGGGATCGGCCCCATGGGCTTCGGCGGTAAAACCACCCTTCTGGGCGCCAAGATTTGCGCCGCCAACCGGGTTCCAGCTTCCTTCTTCGTGAGCGTATCCTATATGTGCTGGGCCTTCCGCCGCCAAGGGGTGGCCTTGGATGCACTTGGAAAAATCAACCGCTGGCTGTATTAACCCCTCTAGCTTATGATTTCCATTTCCTGCCCCTTCACCGAGGATAAGATCCGCGCCCTCAAAGTGGGCGACGAAGTCGAATTGACCGGCATCGTTTTTACCGGGCGCGATGCCGCCCACAAGTATCTCCATGAAGGCGGCGCCCTGCCGCCCGGAGTAAATTTCCGCGACGGCATCATCTATCATTGCGGCCCGGTCGTGCTCACCTTGGAGAGTGGGGAACGCAAAGTGGTGGCGGCCGGCCCCACCACCTCCATCCGCGAAGAACCCTACCAAGCCCACCTGATCAAAGAGTTCGGCTTGCGGGGGATTATCGGTAAAGGCGGCATGGGAGAGCGTACTCTGGCCGCGTGCAAGCAATTTGGCTGTGTCTATTTCCATGCCATTGGCGGGGCTGCCCAAGTCCTGGCTGAGCGTATCATCAAAGTTCGTAACGCTTTCTTTGAAAAAGAGTTCGGCTCGCCCGAAGCCATCTGGGAACTGCAGGTTGAAAGGTTCCCGGTGGTGGTCACCATGGATTCCCACGGCAACTCCCTGCATCAGCAGGTTTTGGCAGCCAGCCTGGCGGAATTGCAAAAAAGGATTTAAGGCCAGGGGCAAAACCGCTTGGTTGGCGGTTTTTCGTTGAGCCGCCTGCCGGATCGGATCTTTTTCAGCCAAACAGACTCTGTCAGGTTCTGTTTAACTGGCTGGAGGTCGGTTTTCACCGATTCGCCGCCTGGGCTAACCGTGCCTATTTCCCATTATCCAATGTCCATGCTTGAGACATTCCTAAAATGATGGCCACAATAAAGGCCCCATCCGGATCGCGTCCCTGAACCTGATCCAGACTGGATCACGAATCCCAAATATCTGGCTCTCAATTATTTGCCGATGAGAACCTGCCCTTTCCCCGCCTTCGTTTCATTGCCAACTGTCCAATAAATTCCCCACCAGTAGGCCCATTAAGGCTTGGCAAAATAAATGCTTTATGCTCTATTATTAGGGCCGTATGGATCTGTTTATCAATTTTGAAGATTCTCCTCAGAAGTCAGCATTATGAAAGTGCCGATCAATTTGCCCAACCATCCATCAGGATTCACCCTGACGGAAGTGGTCATGTCCATTGCCATCGCCGCTCTCCTTTTTGCGGGGATCCTCAATGGTTACGTCATGTCCGCCAAAAGAGCCGAACTCTCCGCCTACTCCCTGGCGGCGCATTCCCTGGCGATGCAAAAAATCGAGCAGGCCCGGGCCTGCAAATGGGATCCCAGTGCTTATCCTGCGGTGGACGAACTGATATCATCCAACTTTCCGGTTACGATAGATGAGTTGGACATCCCGGTGAGTGGCACCAACAAGGTTTACGCCACCAACTTTACCGTCATCTCAAACCTGCCCACCACCGCTCCTTTAAAGGTGGTTTCCGTTACCTGGACCTGGCCGTTTTTGTCGCGGGGAGTTTACACCAATACCATGATTACCTATCGCGCACCTGACCAATGAAAATCCATCCCGTCCTTAAAGCCACCGCCGCTCCACGCCATTGCCTTGGCATGACGCTGCCCGAGATCATGATCTCCATGACCCTTATGGTCCTGGTGATGGGAACCGTGATCGGCTCCAACATCATAGGCATGCGCATTTTCCAATTAAGCAAGGCCAAGTTGGGCGCCAGCGATGAAGCGCGAACGAGCATCAGCCATCTACTGGATGAAATCCGCTCTTGCAAAACCGTCGACGTGGGCAATGGCGGCCCGGGCAGCTTCGTTGAAATTACCGATGGCAATACCATGCGCGGTGGCGCCATCCGACTGTTCTCCACAACCAACAGTTCACCTTATATCATTTACTACCGCAACAACGCTCTGAATACGATCTCCCGATATGACAGTGCCACCGGCTTGGAACAGGTGGTTTTGAATGCAGTCACCAACACGCTGGTGTTCACTTCCGAAACCTATGCGGGGACGGTTTTGACCAACAGCCAGAATAACCGGGTGATCGGCATTCAATTCCAATTTAATCAATTGCTTTCCCCCACGGTGGCGATCGGCAATGGGGGCCTGTTTGATTATTATAATATCCGCAGCAAAATCACCCGGCGTGTTTTGGAGTAGCTTATGAATACCCACCCCACCCCATTCCGAAGCGCAGGATATGCGCTGATGATGGTCATCATGTTCTCCGGCTTGGCGATGCTGCTGATGGCCGGCGTCCTGAGTTGGAGCTCGTCCAATGCCATCCAAACCGAGCGGCACAACCAGTATTACTCCAGCCTCGCCGCGGCCGAGGCCGCCACGGAGAAAGTGCTCGCCCACATCGCCTACGATTTCCAACAAAGCGGCGAATCCCGGGTTGTCGCCAACCTGGAAAGTTACCGGAACATGGTGCCCCTGGTTAACGAACATCCTTTTTGGCAATATTTCACCTTCGAGGATGGCCAGGGGAATCCCGGCCACACCTATGTGAATGGCAGCACCAGCTGGAGCTACCAAGCTCTGAATTCCCAGTTTGAAGGCCTCTACGGTTTCGCTTCCATTTTCCGCATCATTTCCAACGCCACCCAGAACAATACCGCTTATTCCAACATCACCGCCGCGGTCCGCCAGGAAATCCAGGTGGCCACCATCCCCCTCTTCCAATTCGCCATCTTTTACAACCTCGACCTCGAAATCGAACCCGGCGCCGCCATGGTGGTCCGCGGCCGCGTCCACGGCAATGCCGACCTTTACACCATGCCGGAATCCAGCACCGCTTTAACCTTTAGCAAGGACGTCACCTCGGTCGGGAATATCATTAATGGTGAACATCCCAGCGATCCGCGCAGCCGATCCTCCACCTTCAACATCGCTTACCAATCTTTGAAACAATCCAAAGTCAGTTCCATGTCCATGCCCATCGGCACCAACAACACTCCCGACGCGATCTATGAAATCATGGGCCTGCCGGCGGCCGGAGAAGACGCCAATTCGCCCATGGGCAAACAGCGCTATTACAACCGGTCCGACCTGGTCATTCTGGTATCCAACAACGTGCTGACCGCCAAAAGCGGGCCGGCTTTCTCAGCGGTCACCGTCCCCAACAACCAAGTGACTAACTTCGTAAGGACCAATGTCACCTTTTGGAATTCCCGTGAAGGCAAAAACATCCAAACCACCGAAATCGACGTGAGCAAATTGCGCAGTTGGAGCTCAACCAACACCAATCTGCGATCCGTCCTGGGCAACCGCGATGTTCAGGTGGTCTATGTGGGAGACTTCCGGACCCAAACCTCCACCACTGAATCCGGCGTGCGGTTGGTCAATGGCCAGACGCTGCCTAATACCGGACTGACGGTCGCCACCCCCAATCCCCTTTACATCAAGGGCGATTATAATGCCGACGCCGCTTACCTGGGGACCACCAACACGACCACCACCAAGCCCGCTTCGGTCATCTCGGATGCCATTACCATCCTCTCAGGGAGCTGGGACGACACTAAAAGCAGCCAGGCCTTGGCCAACCGGGTGGCGGCCAACACCACCGTCAATACCGCCATCATTTCCGGCATCGTCCCCACCACCAGTTCATCGTACAGCGGAGGGGTGGAGAATTTCCTCCGTTTCCTGGAAACCTGGAGCGGCAAGTCCAGCACTTACAACGGGTCCATGGTGGTCATGTTCCCCAGCAAAAAAGCCACCGGTCTTTGGCGGGGCACCGGCGGCACCATCGGCATTTACGATGCGCCCACGCGCAATTGGAATTTTGACCTCAATTTCCTGAACGCTGCCAAACTGCCTCCGGGCACGCCCGGGGTGCGGGCCGTCATCCGCGGTTCCTGGCAAAACGTCGCCAAAAACACCGTTAACTGATTATGTGCCACTTCCGGATCGCCTTGCTTGCCTTTTTCAGCATGGTTTGCCCTTGGCTTGCCTTGGCCGAGGATTTCGCCTTGATGGAGCGGACGGAATATCCTCCGGAAACCGGCAAGCTCACCTATTACGAGCTGAAGTTGGCTACGAATACCGCCGTTTTCCTTCCGCCGCGAAACTGGCGGGTAAGGCCCCAGCCCGCTGAACGGGTTGTTTCTTTGGAACATCCCTCCGATGGGATTCGCCTGATCTGTCATTTTGCGCCTCGATCCGGGCAACCATCCACCAGCGCCAACTGGGACAAACACCGTCAAAGCTTGACCAATCGCTTTAAACGCACCATTATACGTGAAGAGTTTGACGCCCATGCAGGCAATTTTTCAGGTCACGGTTATTGGGTGGAATACCGCGTGGCGAGTGATTATGCCATGGGGCTTGGTTTGGCCGTATTCCCGATCCCTGGATATCTGCTTGAAATTCAACTTTATGCCCCACTGGATCAATTTTCCCAGTACCAGCGTGATTTCACCTCCTTTTTAACTAGTTTCCGCCTGTTGCCTGCCGTCAAGCCTCCCTGAAATGAACCCTCGCGAAAGAAGACGCCCGCCATCAGTGAACGACCTGCCAGGGGTCTGCGGATTGCCGGCGGTCTTGGCGACTCCTGGGCCAGTTTGCCCAGCGCGCAGGAAAATTAATCCCGGGGCAATAGGTTGGAGGATAGGTGCTTTTCTGCTGGGTCTGGTCTTTCAGGTTGTGGCCCAAAACCAGCCCGGTTTGCCAGCCCTCTATTCTGCCCGCCAGGTGCTTAACCTCACCCCCGAGGAGGCCCGGCGGGGATACCCGGTTCGCCTGCAAGGGATTGTCACCGGCGTGTGCAAAGAAAGCGCCCTGTTATTTATCCAGGATTCAACGGCGGGCATCTACATCTATTTCAGCCCCTTTGATCCCTCCTGGCGCCAATCCACCCTTTTGGATGTGGAGGGCGTTACCGATCCTGGCCGCTTTTCCCGCATTATCCTGGCCAGCAAGATCACCTCCCGGGGCCAGGGCCAGATGCCAGGCCCCAAGCCAGTCACTCTGCCTGAAATTGCGGCTGGTAGCCTGGATTCCCAATGGGTCGAGGTGACGGGCCGGGTCAGCTCCCAATGGATGCAACAGCGATATCCGCAGTTGGAACTGGAACAAAACGGCCAAAAACTGAAGGTGATGTTGCTGGAGGCGGCCATGGATTGGAAGGGGAACCTCTCGAACCTGACCGTCCGCGTCGCCGGCACAGTAATCAGCAATTATGAATCCAACCAAAAGCCCAGTGGGTTCAGCATTGCGGCCCAAAACCTGGCCAATGTATGCCTGGTGGATGCCAATCCGGCTCAAGACTGGGCGGCCCCAGCCCAGCCGATTGCCCAGCTGGCCACCCACCCCTTGCGTGGGATTTCCGGCCTGCAGGTCCATGTGCAAGGGATTGCCACCTACACCAATCCCGGCAAAATTCTGTTCATCCAAGATGCAACTGGCGGCGTAAAATTGCACACGCCGCAGGTCGCATCCATCCAGCCCGGGCAAAAAATCGATGCCGTAGGTATTCTAGCTTCGGTCCCCGGGCCGGTGGCTTTGCAGCAAGTTTTTTTTAAAACGGAGGGCCTCACGCAAGTGCCCGAATCCAAGGCGGTCTCCGTGGAACAACTTCGCCCCGGCCTTTACGCCTACCAACTGGTCTCCTTAACCGCCCAATTGCTGAGGATTTACAGCCCGGAGCCCGAGGTGACGGTCCTGGATCTAGCCGCCGACTCCCAGCTCATTCACGCCATCCTCCGCCCATCCGGCGAACTCCTGCAACTGCCGGCTGCGAGCCAGGTTCGCATCACCGGGATCTATGATCCCCAAGCCGCCCCAAGCCATCCGGCAATCCTGCTACGATCCTCCCGGGATGTCGTGGTGACCCAATACCCGGGAGGCTGGATACTCACCCGGATTGCGCTGCTCATCCTCGCCACTCTGGGCCTGCTCGGTCTCGGCATCCTATGGCTGAAATCGCTCCGCACCGGCATCCGCCGGGAAACCGCCCGCCTGCGCGAGCGGGAACAGGCCTTGGAAGCCCGCTGCCAGGATCTTTTTGAGAACGCCAACGACATGATTTTCAATCTGGATCCCACGGGCTTGTTTACCGCCGTCAACCAGACCGCCGAAACCTTGACAGGGTACCGCCGGGAAGAGCTGCGCAGCATCAACATCCTGGCCGTTTGCTGCCCGGAAAGCCGTGACCTCATGCGGCAGTGTTTGGCCAATGCCCCGGGTTCCACCCGGTTTTATGACGAGGAAATAACGATCCTTGCCAAGGACGGCAGGCGATTGCACCTGGCAGTCGATCTGCGCCCTGATTACCTGGATGGGCAGCCCTCAGGTTTTCGTGGCATCGCCCGCAATATGACCCAGCGCAAGCAAGCCGAGGAAGCCTTGCAAGCCAGCGCCAGCCAACTGCGCCAAATGCTCCTCCAGCGCGAAGAGCTGGGGCGCGATTTGCATGATGACATCATCCAATCCCTTTATGCGGTGGGTTTGGGCCTGGAAGATTCCCAATACTGTCTGGAACGCGATGTCCCCGCCACCCGTCAGCGATTGAAACAAGCTTGCGAAATCTTGAACCTCCTGATCCGGAAAATCCGCGGTTTCATTGGCAGCCTGGAGAACGGCTTGATTCCGCTGCCACCCCAGCTTTCCCAAAACCTCAATACCATTTTGCATTTGACCGATCCGGCTGGCAAATTACGGCATAATTTGGATATTGATCCGGAAGCGATGCAAAAACTGGCCCCCCAGCAATCCACACAGCTGACCCATATCGCCCGCGAGGCGGCCAGCAATGCCTTGCGTCATGCCCGGGCCGCTTCCGTGACTATTTCCCTGCACCGGCTCGATGGCCATCTCATCCTGAAAATCCGCGATGATGGCTGCGGGCTGCATACCAACTCCACTCCCGGCTACGGATTGAAAAACATGGCCGCCAGGGCTCAATCTTTGGGCGGAAAATTCGTCATCCATTCCCAGCCGGGGCAAGGTGTCCAAATCAGCGTGACCATTCCCGTAGCCTCTTGAATTTAATTTATGAACGACCAATCACCCCGAAAAATCCGGATCCTGCTTGTCGATGATCATCAAATCGTCCGCCTGGGATTAATCACTCTCCTCCAGCATCACCCTCAGTTCGAGGTGGTAGGCGATGCCAGCAATGCCTCCACCGCCCTCCAGCTTGCCCTTGAAACCAAGCCGGATGTCATCCTCATGGACGCCCGCTTGGGGGACGGCACCGGTTTTGAGGCTTGTGCTCAAATCCATCGCAGCGGGCTGGATAGCCGCATTCTTTTTCTGACCTCATATGATAGCGACGAATTTGTATCCCAGGCCATCCAGGCTGGCGCCGATGGTTTCTTGTTGAAGGAGATTGACGGGGAAGTCTTGGTGCGCGCCATCGAAGATGTCGCCCAAGGCAAATCTATTTTGGATCCTTCAGTCACCCGCCGCGTCTTCACCCGCCTGGTCACCAAGACCCAAACCACGGACCATGACAAACTGACCCTGCTATCCCCACAGGAAAAGCGCGTTCTGGCCCAAGTCGCTGAAGGCAAGACCAATAAGGAAATTGCGATCGAGATGGGGCTCAGCGACAAAACGGTAAAAAATTATCTCAGCAACTTGATGGAAAAGTTGAATTTTTCCCGGCGTACCCAGGCGGCGGCCTTTTATATTCAGGAATCCAGCAAAAAATAGGGCCCAACAGATCCACTGGTTAGAGCTTAACAGATCTACCGTATAGAGCTTGTTGACGATTCAGACCTAAGGCCATAAAACACGCCCTCCCCCAAAGGCGCCGATGGCCAGCGCAAGCACCTATAAATAAACCACTTGCATTAACCGTCGCCGTGGCGGTTCCTTTTTCGGCCGCTTTCAGTTGTGCAGATGGTTTGCATCCTGCTGTAAAAATCAGTAGAGTCCTCGAAGGACGGCAGGCTGTATTGTATGAAAACCCGGAATGACAGAGCTATTCAACACCACGGTGGCTGGGCGTTCACGCTGATTGAAGTGATGGTGGCCACCGGCATCACGGGGGTTCTATTCATTGCCTTGCTGTCGGGCATGTCCTACGGTTTCTCGCTGGTTCGCATGGGCCGCGAAAACCTCCGTGCCACCCAGATTCTGGTCGAAAAAATGGAGCAGTTCCGGTTGTTCAATTGGGAGCAGATAATCACTAACGGCGTACCCGCCACCTTTACCGAACCATTCTTCCCGATGACGAATCAGGTGGATGTCGGTTTCTATTACACCGGCAGTGTTACGATCGCCAGTGCGCCCTTGACCGAGTCCTATGCAGGTAACTTAAGACTGGTCACCGTCAGCATTTCCTGGCCTTCAGGAAAAATGATCCGCCAGCGCCAAACCTCCACCTTGGTCGGGAAGAATGGTCTTTATAACTACGTCTATTGATTCCGCTGCTGCCATGAAAGCCATTAGCCGTCAAACAAAGCTCGCCTTCACCTTGGTGGAATTGCAGTTCACCGTGGCCATATCGGTCATGCTGTTTCTGGCTTTGGGCAGCCTGGCAATCTATTGCGGACGCAGCCTTTCCGGGTTGATGAATTATTCCGATCTGCAGCGCGAAAGCCGTAACGCACTGAACGTGATGACGCGCGATATCCGCCAGGCCCGGAATGTAAGCGCTTTCACATCCCAAGACTTCACCCTGGTGGATACCAATAATGTCACAATCCGCTATCAATACCTATCCAATAGTGAGACGCTGCAACGCACCATGAGCGGGGAAACCACCGTCTTGCTCGAAGGCTGCGACTGGCTCGCCTTCACCATGTTCCAACGCAATACCACCAATGGAACCTATGGCCAATATCCTGCCGCCGATCTGCCGACCTGCAAATTGATCCAATTGTCATGGCACTGCTACCGGAGCATTTTAGGCCTCAAAATGAACACGGAAATAGTGCAATCGGCCAAAGTCGTGATCCGCGCAAAATAAAAACCGGAGCTTCCCTATGAAAATAAGTTTTAATCGAAAAAGCGGCAATGTGCTGATCTTATGCTTATGCATCTCGACGGTCACCGGCATCATGCTGGCCAGCTACTTGACCATGGTGCAAACCACCTACCGTTTCAACAATAATACCCAGGCTTGGAATCTGGCCGTGTCGGCGGCCGAAGCAGGTATTGAAGAGGCGCTGGAATTGCTGGCTAAAACCAACAATTGGACCACGGACAATTGGAGCCTTAATACCGGCCAGTATGTCACCAACCAATGGCCCGCCAACAGCGAGCAGGCCATCAAAGGCCGGACCTTGGGCAACGCCTTTTACGTGGTGGGCATCTCCAATGCCTCGGCGCCGGTGGTGGTGGCTGAAGGATTTGTCACCAGTGATGGCAATCAATATATCTCCCGCAAGGTCCGCATCACCACCAGCCTGCAAGGCATGTTCGTTAAGGCCATGGTGGCCAAGGATCAGATCGATATGAAGGGCAACAATGTCAAAACGGACAGCTTCGATTCCAGCGATCCCAATTATAGCACCAATGGCAAATACGATCCCAACAAAGTCAAAGATGGCGGCGATGTGGCCACCAATTCGGAAATGATCAATTCTTTGAACGTCGGGAATGCCAATATTTGGGGTCATGCCGCCACCGGCCCCAACGGCAGCATCGCCATCGGCCCCAACGGTTCCATTGGCAGCCTGGCCTGGCAAACGAATCATAATACGGGCGTTCAGCCGGGCTGGACCAATAATGACATGAACGTGTTTTTTGACGATATCCAACGCCCCTTCAGTAGTGCGCCCTCGCCCGTTAGCGGCACAGTCAGTAATATCGTCCAAAAGTACGTCATAACGTCCAGCGGCAACTATCAACTTTCGGACCTGAAAAATGGCACCTTGGTGGTCCGCAGCAATGTCAACGCGGTCCTGTTGGTGACCGATCAAATCCAGATATCGGGCAATGATTATATTTTGATCGAAACCAATGCCTCCCTCAAACTTTACATGGCCGGCGCCTCTGCCAGCATCGCCGGCAAGGGGATCTTCAACATGGCAGGCAATGCCACCAACTTCTTTTACTACGGCACGACTAACAATACCAGCCTCTCCCTCAGCGGCAACGCCAGCTTCATCGGAGCGATTTATGCTCCGCAAGCCGATTTCACCCTGACCGGCGGTGGCAATAGTGTTACCAATGATTTTATTGGTTCCAGCGTTACGGGAACCGTTAAATTCGGCGGCAAGTTTAATTTCCACTTCGATGAAAACCTAAAAAAGATGGGGGGGTATAAAGGGGTGGTTATTAATTCCTGGCGGGAAATTTCCATGGGCGGCTGAGTCCCACTTCCCATTGGCTTGAATTGTTCCCATCGGGGCCGCTTCGCGGCCCTTTTTCATTTCCTCCCCCCCCGCCAATCTCCCCATAAAACCGTTCCGCCTTCTCAATTGTGAGAACACCGGGGTGTTTGACTGTTTGAAAGAGGTCTGAATCACTACTTGAAGTCTCGATTATCCGCCAAATCCGGAAAAAAAGATCTCATTGGCCAGGCCTTTTGCCGCCTCAGAACCATGTCTCAATCTGTTGCACCGGGTGTCCAAAGGCTGTACTCCCAGAGTCAAATGGGTGAGCGCAGCATGCTGATTGGAACCCGCCCGATGTCTGACAAATGAAATCCTTTTTGACTGGGATGTGTTTAAATGATACCGTAGGCAATATAGGTACGTTTGTCCCTGTTTTGAATGGGCATGAAATTCGAGTTTCATTCAGGGTGCATTAACGCTGGGCTTGATCACGATCAAAGCCATGGTAAAGAAAAAATTATGAGCGAGGCCTCGGCAGAAAAAATCAAGATTCTGGTGGTGGACGACCATCCGGTGATCAGTTTCGGTTTGAAGTCTTTGCTGGAACAATACCATCAATTCCAAGTGGTTGGCGAAGCCACCAGCGTGGCCACCGCAGTAAAACTGGCTACGGAGCTAAAACCGGATGTCATCTTGATGGATGCGCGCCTGGGTGATGGGACTGGTTTTGAAGCCTGCCGCAAAATCCGCGAAACCGGAAGCCAAAGCCGGGTTCTGGTCTTTACTGGTTACGATAGCGAAGAATTCGTAGCCGAAGCCATCCTGGCGGGTGCAGATGCTTATCTCCTCAAGGAAGTGGCCTTTGAAAAGTTGGTCCAAGCCATTCAAGATGTGTCCCAAGGCAAATCCATCCTGGATCCAGCGGTAACCCGCAAGGTTTTTGAGCGTTTGAAATCCATGGCGGACGGCCATGAAAAAGATAAACTGGAGTCCCTCTCCACCCAGGAGAAAAAGGTGCTAGCCTTGGTGGCGGATGGTAAAACCAACAAGGAAATCGCGATGGATATGGGTTTAAGCGATAAAACCGTCCGCAATTACCTCAGTCACATCATGGAGAAACTCCATTTCTCCCGCCGCTCACAAGCCGCCGCCTTTTACGCCCAGCAAACCCATAAATAGTGGCAAATGTCATTCCTGGCCTGGGGGCATAATCGCCACGTTCTCCACAAACGCCACTCCCGTTAATACAAAGCTCTTATTACAAGTAGTTTACGCCTTTTTCCTGGGTCTTCCTGGCGTTTCTCATTCCTGCAATAGGATTATTTCTTGCTCTATGGCATGGCAGGTTGTGAGTTGAAAGGGCCGGAATGATAAAACGGGTTTTATAGCCCCTTCCGTCCAAAGTAAATTCACGATGCCGGACTTGGGGATGGATGGTAAAAAAGGCAGGTGGGCTTTGCGTGGAAGTTGCTGGAACAATATATTGTCTGTTGGGCGACAGACCACCGTTAATAAATGACCCATTGTTGGGCCTATAAACAGCATTCCAGCGTAATCGCCGAAGCTTACATGAAATGATCATCCTCCCCAAGTTTTTCCCTTTTAACGCATTGGCAGAAGGCGGTGAGCCTATCACCTGGCCGGCAAACCACTAATCCAACTGGGCTAAATACCGCGCGGCCTGCTCCCAATCCGTATATAATTGCGGCAAACGGGCTTCGACAGCGCTCAGTTCAATGTTGATTTCGGAGATCCGGCCATTTTTTTCATAGGTGGTTGGATCCTGCAATTCGGCGGTCAACACCTCGCGGCGATGCTCGAGGCTGGTGATTTCCTGTTCGAATTGATCCACTGCTTTCTTGCGGCCTTTTCGTTCCCTGGCACGCGCATCCTGCCTGGCCACCAAAAGCCGCCGATCTTCCTTCGCTTGATCAACGGTTCGAGTTGCGGTTTTTTTCTTTTCTTCGGGCACCCCGTCCAAAGCGTGGCGGTCGGATTGCACCGCTATCCGGTCCAAATAATACTGATATCCGCCAGCGTAAACGGTCAGTTCGCCATTGCGGATATTCACCACCTGGCTGGCCAGCGCCCGGATGAAAAACACATCGTGGCTGATAAAAACCAAGGTTCCTTCAAATTCTGCCAAGGCCGTCACCAAAGCTTCCACACCCTCCATATCCAGATGGGTGGTGGGTTCATCCATGAGCAGCAAATTCGGCGGATCCAACAGCAATTTGACCAATGCCAGCCGGCTTTTTTCACCTCCGCTCAACACGCTGACCGGCTTGAAAACATCATCCCCCCTGAATCCAAAAGCCCCGCACACGCTGCGCACGAAAGTTTCGGTCACCCGCTGGGGAGTCAGCATGGCTTCCTCCAGCACGGTATAGTCAGCGTTCAACATCTCCAACCGATATTGCGAATAGTAACCGGCTTTGGCGTTGTGCCCCAATAAGCGCTCGCCACTCTGCACCGGCAGCACTCCTGCCAGCAATTTCAGCAGGGTGGATTTACCCGCCCCGTTGGGCCCCACCAATACGATGCGCTGGCCGCGCTGAACCTCAAAGTCCAGGCGGCGATAAACCACATTATCCCCATAGGAATGGCTCAAACCCGACAAACTGATCACCTTTTGCCCACTACGGACGGGTTGTGGAAAGGAGAATTCAAACGCATCCGGCGCAGCCGGGGGGGCTTCGATCAAATCCATTTTTTCGATCTGCTTGAGTTTGCTCTGCGCTTGGGATGCCTTGGTATTCTTGGCACGAAACCGGTCCACGAATTCCATGAGGTGGGCGATCTCCCGCTGCTGGTTTTTATAAGCCGCTTCCTGCTGCTCCACAATGGCGCGCCTTTGAACGAGGAACTCGTCATAATTCCCCCGGTAACGCATCATTTTCCCAGTGCGGATTTCCACGATTGAACCAGCCAGCTGATTGATGAACTCCCGATCATGGGAAATCAGCAAAATGGCGCCCGGAAACGATTTTAAATATTCCTGGAACCATAACAGCGCCTCCAGATCAAGGTGGTTCGTCGGTTCGTCCAACATCAGCAAATCCGGATTCCAGACCAGCAAACGGGCCAGGTAAGCACGCATGATCCACCCCCCGCTCATATCCCGCGCCGGACGGTCGAAATCTGAATCGCGAAACCCCAAGCCTTTGAGAATGGTCTTAGCGCGCGGTTCCATTTGGTAACCGCCAAGTTCCTCAAACCGGTGTTGACAGGCGTGGTATTCCTCCAGATGCGCTTCGTGATCGGTTTCCCATTGGGCCAACTTCTTCCGGATTTGATCGAACTCAGCGGTGACCGCCGTGGCTAACTCGAGAATGGTTTCACGGCCCGGGGCGGCGGACTCCTGCGGCAAATGCCCGATGGTGATGCGCCGATCGATGGTCAACTTGCCCGAATCTGCCGATTCTTCATTGAGTATCAAACGGAAAAGCGTCGATTTGCCAGCCCCGTTGGGCCCCACAATCCCCAGGCGATCCCCTTCGTTGATTTGGAGAGATGCTTCGGAAAAAAGCACCTTTCCACCGTAAGCTTTACTGATGTCCGTCAAAAAAACCATATCATTCAAATCCATCCTGGCAGCCAGGGCCTCGAGCCTGGCTCATTGGGTAAGCCGTTACCTATTTCCATGCACGCAAATCCCGGTGGGGAAATTGGCTGCGATAACGCCCATGAAAAACCGTGGCAACGTGCCACGGATATCCCGATTAAAAAGTTGTGCACCAACCAGTGGACCACCTGATTCCAACTCAGGCGGAATCTTCGCCCAGTTCCACATTCCAGTAGGCCAAATCGATAAAATGCTTCCAGCTATCGTGGTAATGCATCCCCAGGTTGATCTGTATGAAGGGCCGCCACTTGGGACGCTTCGGCTTCCGGACCAACCTCATGCCTGCCTCCCGGGGTGTGCGGTTGGCCTTGTTCGTATTGCACACAATGCAGGAACAAACAATATTTTCCCAAGTCGTCGGTCCGCCCCGGTCCCGCGGTATCACGTGATCCAGGTTCAAATCACTGCGCTCAAAAACCTTGCCGCAGTACTGGCAGGTATTGGCGTCCCGCTCAAAAATATTGTGGCGGGTGAATTTGACCTCCTTTTTCGGCAACCGATCAAAAACCAGCAGCAAAATCACCCTCGGAATCCGGATTTTGAAACTAACCGTCAGAATATTTTCTGTTTCCGGCTGTTTTCTCGAAAAATCCGACCATTCCCGGAAATCGAAGGTGTGGAAATTGCCGTCCTGATCATTGCATACGACCTCGGCGTGCCCTTGAAACAGCAAAGTCAGAGCGCGCCTGACCGTGCATACATTGACCGCCTGCCAAAGGCGGTTGAGCACAAGCACCTGTTGGCTGAGGAATCTGCTCATACCACGACCTATCTGACTTGAAAAACTAACATTGTTAGCGCCTTTATGTCAACTTTTGCCAGGAATCCGCGCTCCCACCGCCACGTTTCAACCAACGCGTTTGCCCGCAATAAAAACCTTTTGATTTGGCCAGCCTAATTTGGTCTAATGCCGGGAACAAAAATAATAAAATGCCATCGATACTCATCATCGACGACGAAGCCCCATTGCGAATGCTTGTGGCCTCGGCGTTGAATACCAAAGGGTATACTTCCTTGGAAGCCCCGAATGGCAATACCGGGATTTCTCTAGCTCGAACGCATCTGCCTGAACTGATCATCTGCGATGTGATGATGCCGGATATCGACGGCTTCGGGGTGCTCGAAACCTTACGCAGTGATCCGATCACCGCTGGAATTCCCTGTATTTTGATGACCGGGCGACCGGACAATGCCGGCATGCGCCAAGGCATGACCATGGGGGCCGATGATTACCTACCCAAGCCGTTCTCCATCCATGAATTGCTGGCCACCGTCGAAACCCGCCTGAAAAAACAGCTGATTATCAAGGAGCAGGCAGAGAAAAAACTGGCGGATCTCCGGGCAAATATAACCCTGGCCTTGCCGCACGAGTTTTTTACACCTCTCAGTGGCATTCTGGGCTTCTCCGAACTGCTTTGTGGTGACGTGAGTCAAATGTCGGCAGCAGAAATCCAGGAAATGGGTACCGCCATCTTTTCTTCCGCGAAAAGATTATACCGGCACATCGAAAATTTTGTCATTTACGCCCAAATCGAACTTTTATCCAACGATCCACAAAAACTGGAATCCCTGCGAAAGAATTACCGCTCCAACCTGGATACGGTGCTGCGCCATAGTTGTGCTGCCACGGCTGAACAATTCGGGCGAGCTGCGGATCTTATGCTCGATTTGCACGGCGCAGATGTCCCGGTACAGGATCAGTATCTGCAAAAAATCGCCGACGAATTGTGCAATAACGCTTTCAAATTTTCCGCCGCCGGCCAGTGTGTCTTGGTCACCAGCTGGGCACAGGACAACCTGGCGGGTTTCAGCGTCCAGGATCAGGGCCACGGCATGTCACCTGAACACATTTCAAACATCGGCGCCTACATGCAGTTTGAAAGAAAATTTTACGAACAGCAAGGCTCCGGCCTGGGACTCACCATTGCGAGGCGCTTGACGGAAATCCACGGTGGTACTGTCAAAATTACCAGCCAGCTTACTCTTGGCACCAATGTCACCATCTCCCTGCCTCGGATTCAATCCAGTTAGTTCCCCCCCGAGATAACGCATATCAACCTGATTTGCATCCAGGATGTAAAAAAGGTGAGTGTCACATTCATCTTAAAAGGAGTTTTGACGGCCCTAATAAATCGATTGGGGAACCCTCCCCAAGGCAAGCTCCCGGGCCAAAGGAGATTTCACGTGCCTGATATAAAACACACTTTCCACAAATGTTTTTGATTTCATTGGCTCCTTGGACGGGAACAAGCGATTGTTGATGAGCGGGAAGGATTTGCGGACGGGGAGGAGGGTGTGGGTGGGGAAGGCGGTGGTGCAGTTGGTGTGAGGGGGGGGCTGGCGGAAGCTGGTGGAGGGGTGGGGGGGGGAGGAAACGAAAAACCCCAAGCTGGGCCTGGGGTTGATCACTGGTTAAAATTAAATCGGCGGCTACCTACTCTCGCGCAAGCTATACAGGCACTACCATTGGCAACGCGGTGTTTGACGGCCGAGTTCGGGATGGGATCGGGTCGGACCACCGCTTTAAGGCCACCGAAAATCTGTTAGAGAACAGTTGTTCCCTGAAATCTACACACAGTCCGCGCACGCAACAATTGTTGAAAAAATGATCTATTTTAAGATTTAGATCAAGCCTCACGACCGATTAGTACCAGTCCGCTGAACGTCTCACGACGCTTACACGCCTGGCCTATCAACCCGGTAGTCTTCCGGGGGTCTTCAGGGCCTTGCGGCCGGGGAAACATTATCTTGGGATGAGCTTAGCACTTAGATGCTTTCAGCGCTTATCTCTTCCGCACATGGCTACGCAGCGCTGCCCCTGACGGAACAACTGCCACACCAGAAGTGCGTCATTCTCGGTCCTCTCGTACTAGAGAATGAACCCCTCAAGTTTCCTGCGCCCACAGT
>CAIMWS010000343.1 GCA_903845125.1 uncultured Verrucomicrobiota bacterium | reverse complement strand
CGCCACCGCGGCGGCGGCAGCCGGGGCCAGGGTGAAGGCGCCGCCTTCACCATGGAATTCCCCTCGGCCGTGCGGGGGCCGCTCGCCTTCGGCTACGGCGCGCACTTCGGCCTGGGGCTGTTTGCCCCGGTGGCCGGCGAAGAGGCGCCCGGCGATCCAGCTATGCCCGCCGGCTGCCCCCCCATCGAGGATGTGCTTTGAAATCTCAAATCTGAAATTTGAAATCCTCTAAAATCCACCCCCCTATGACTTACGAACTCCTGGCCCACCGGCCAGGCGGCCAGGCGGGATTTGAAATCTGAAATCTCAAACCCATCCCCCTGCCCCCCTGCCGGGGCCGGGCCACCCGCGCTGCCCGCGCGCATGATGAACGAATTCGTCTATTGCCGGCGCCTGTTCTACTACGAGCATGTGGAGGGGATTTTCCAGGACAACGCCGACACCCTGCGCGGGACTGCCCTCCACCTGCGCGTGGACGCGGGCCGGGGCAGCCTGCCCCAGCCGGCCCGCCCGCCGGAGGCGGCCGGCGCCGCGCCACCCGCCGGGGAGGAGGAGATCATCCATTCCCGATCCGTCCAGATGGGCTCGGAGCGGCTCGGCGTGGTGGCCAAAATGGACCTGGTGGAGGCGTCGGCGGCCCGCGCGGATCTCCTCTCGGTGCTGGAGGTCTGCCCGGTGGATTACAAGGCCGGCGCGCCGCGGGAGGGGACGGACGCCCTCGAGCTGTGGGACACGGACAAAATGCAGCTGGGCCTGCAGGCCCTGATCCTGCGGGACAACGGCTACACCTGCCGCGAAGGCGTGGTCTACTACCGCGCCACGCGCCAGCGGGTGCGCCTGCCCATCACCCCCGCCCTGGAGGCCTGGATCCACGAGTGCCTGGCCGACGCCCGGCGGGTGATGGGCGGCCCCATCCCCGCCCCGCTCGAGCAATCCCCCAAATGTGTGCGGTGCTCCCTCGCCCCGGTCTGCCTGCCGGACGAGACACGCCTGCTCGCCGCGCCGGGGGATTCCCCGGAGCCGGCCGCCGGGGCGCCCCGCCGGCTCGTGGCCCCCCGGGATGATACCCGCCCCCTCTACCTCAACACCCAAGGCTGCCGCGCGGGCGTCAGCGGGGAGGTGCTCCAGGTGCGTGACAAGGACCGCCTGCTTGATGAGATCCGGCTGCGGGACGTCTCCCACGTGGCCTTGTTCGGCAACATCCAGCTCACCACCCAGGCCATCCAGGCCTTGTGCGGCCAGGGAATCCCGATCACCTATTTCTCCACCGGCGGCTGGTTCTACGGGATCACCCGCGGGCACGGCTTGAAGAACATCTTTTTGCGGATCGAGCAATTCCGCCTCGCCCGCGACGCCCCCACCTGCCTCGCCGTGGCCCGGCGCCTCGTGCAGGGCAAGATCCGCAACCACCGCACCCTGCTTATGCGCAACCACCTGGATCCGCCCGAGGCTGCCCTGGCGAAGCTGCGCCAGGCCGCGGAGGATGCCCTCGCCGCGGCTTCGCCAGGGGAACTGCTGGGGATCGAGGGCGCCGCCGCCGCGCTCTACTTCCAGCACTTTGCCGGGATGCTCAAGCCCGCCGCGGATCCCGGCCGCGAACCTGCGGCCGCCACCCGCCCGCCGCCCGCCTTCAATTTCGACTTCCGCGGCCGCAACCGCCGCCCCCCCACCGACCCCGTCAACGCCCTGCTCTCCCTGGCCTACAGCGTGCTCGCCAAGGATTGCCTGCTCGCCGCCCTGGCCGTGGGGTTCGACCCCTACGCCGGCTTTTACCACCAACCCCGTTTCGGCCGCCCGGCCCTCGCCCTGGACCTCATGGAGGAATTCCGCCCCCTCGTGGCCGAATCCACTGTCCTGAACTGCGTCAACAACCGCCTCCTCACCGCAAAGGACTTCGTCTCCGCCGGGGAGGCCGTCAACCTCGACGCCCCCGGGCGCAAACGTTTCTTCCTCGCCTACGAGCAGCGGATGAGCGCCGTCATCACCCACCCGCTCTTCGACTACAAAGTCTGCTACCGCCGCGCCCTGGAGCTGCAGGCACGCCTGCTGGCGCGGTTCCTCACGGGCGAAATCCCCGAGTACATCCCTTTGACCACCCGCTGAGCCATGCGCACCACCTTCCTCGTCTGCTACGACATCGCCGACGACAAACGGCTCCGCAAGGTATTCAAGACCTGCTCCAATTTCGGCAACCACCTGCAATTCTCCGTCTTCGAGTGCGACCTGAATCCCTCGGAAAAGATTGCCATGGAAACCGCCCTCGATACCATCATCAAACACGACGAGGATCAGGTGATTTTCGCCAGCTTGGGGCCGTCTGAAGGCCGCGGGGAGCGGGTGATCAGCTCCCTGGGATTGCCCTATTCCAAGCTGGACGCACCCTGCTTTGTGGTTTGAAATCAGGCTGCTCTTTGAAATACTGTCATGGGGCCGCGCGAGCGGCGCGGTGCTGCGGCACCCTGCTACACGCGCTCGCAAACCACATCCCTCTCCTCCGCAGCAACTTATGACTGAATACTCAAACCACCGTCACCCGCTGCCACCCCCCTGGGCGGCGGCGCTCGCAAATCGGACCTTGACCGGCTCGGCCAGAACCAGTTACATATGGCCGGGTCTCCGCGCCTTAACCGGCGCGGCCCCGTTGAAGCATACCGGTGTTGGTAGTGTTTCGATCGTAGCCACCGAGTCTCCGCGCCTTAACCGGCGCGGCCCCGTTGAAGCGAT
>CAIMWS010000342.1 GCA_903845125.1 uncultured Verrucomicrobiota bacterium | reverse complement strand
ATTATTTTTCACCGCCAGACAAGGTGAATGCGTGGAGATGCGCGTAAAAGGCCCTGTAACAATTCCTGGGCCGTGAACCATCACCACATACCACTCGCCACGGAGAAATCATTTATAGGGCATTCTGGAGCGAAAACCGCCGCGCCGGGGATGGGATTTATTTCCAGATTGCGGTATTAAAGTAGTTTTTCACCTTCGGGCGTAGTTTCTGGTGGTTGCAGCAAAGTTTTATCAGACATTTTCGCCATTGTCTGAAGGAGGAGTTGCCGTTTTTGAGAAGGTCACCTTCTTTGCCATTTTCCAAGAATAGTCAGGGCGCAAGTGTGCATAACGCTTTAAAATCAGCGTTCCACCGTCCTTGTGCCCCACCCAATCCGCTATCATCTTCACGTTGAGGTTTAACTCCATACACCGAGTGATGAACAAATGGCGCATTGCATGGTGGTTAAAGTTGGGAATACCCAGCTTGCGGCAAGCCGTCTTTACAGAACCGCGAAACTCTTTTTTGCTCATAACTGGATCGGAGAGTTGGCGATTTGGCTGTTCATCTCGGATGCGTTCAAGCAGGGCTTTCATCTCCGGGATCATAGGGGCACGTCTAATTTCCCAGTTCTTAGTCCCGGTCTCTTTTTCTCCCCTGACAACGATTTGCTCCTTTTCAAAATCCACATCCTGCCAGGTGACTTGCCGGGTTTCCGAAATCCTCATGCCGGAATAGGCTTGAAACCGCACCAAATCAGCAACGCTTTGGTGCTTGATCATGCCCAGTATTTTTTCAAAGGCATCCTGGCTTGGCAAATCCGGTTCCTTGAGGATGATCCGAGCCTTTTTGATGAACTTGGCGGGATTGTCGTAACGAGCTCCTGCTTCAACAGCGACATCAAGTACAAGTTTTAGCGAACCAACGGTATTGTTGAAGTTCGTGGCGGAAAATTTCGTTTGATAGTCCGCCGCCCAATTCAGGCAGTCAGTTTTGGAGATTTTGCACGCGTCCATGTCCTTTAATGAGGGCCAGGATTTGAGCAAGGCGGCTATGCGTTCCTCCCGGTATGTTTTTGTGCGTGGCTTTAGCGAAATGTCACCACGGAGTCTTTTCAGATAAACCTCTAATGCGTTGCCAAAAGTCATTTTCCCGGTGGCGACCGCTATTTGGCTTGCTGCCCGCTGCCGCAGACCTTTGTCGAAATCGTCGAGTCTGAGTTTGGCGACGGAAAGGGTTTTTGTGCGCAATGACTTACGAACTAGCTTGCCATTAACGCGAATCTTTGCGAAGTATACCTGCGATGGGACGTAACGGTATAAGTTGGCATACGGGGACTTTGCCCATAGAGGTTCCCGCTTTGAATCCGAATGAGACTCGCTCGAATTCGGTGCTGTTTTGCCTTTTTCCATGCGAACAGTATCAGATTGCAGTATCAGATTGTCAAATTAGAAAGTTCTATTCAATCGTAAGTGATTGATAATGAGGCGTTGGAAGGGTGGCTGAGTGGTTAAAGGCACCTGACTCGAAATCAGGCGTAGGCGTAAGCCTACCGGAGGTTCGAATCCTCTCCCTTCCGCCAATTTCTCGTATTCCATTGCAAAACAAAGCGTTATCTGGAATTTACGACATTGAATCCCGAAAAATTTGTAGGCATTTCGTAGGCAATTGGCTCCAAAATTCAGGATGATGCAAGGATGTGCAAACGGGCAACTTTTCTTGGGTGTAATCCATCAGGGCACCCTTGTTAACAACCGAAACAAATACGACACGATTTCGCTTTTGAATCCCCGAGGGTGTCGGTGGTGGAGGAGGTATCATTGAAGGAATGTTCTGGCGGAAATGGACAAGTGTCCAGAACCGCCAAAATCCGTCCGCTTGGGGGATTGCCTCCCGGCTTTGGCTTGCCTGGTGGCCCCGGCGCTCAGTGTTCATCGATAGCCGCGCCAGACGTGAAATGAAAATTCTAGCCCTGTTGAATGCAGAGGAGTCCGCCCGGCAGGCGGCCAGGTTTATCGCAGCGGAAGCTCGCACCGCTGTAGGGGCTCGCGGACGGTTCGTCATGGCGGTGAGTGGCGGCAAGACTCCGTGGAAAATGCTGCGGGCGCTGGCGGATGAGGAGATTCCCTGGCCAGGGGTACATGTGGTCCAGGTGGACGAGCGGATCGCCCCGGCCGGTGATCCGGACCGAAATTTGGCGCATTTGCGGGAAAGCCTGCTTAATCACGCGCCATTGCCGCCGGATCAAATCCATCCCATGCCGGTGGAAGAGATGGATATCGAAGCCGCGGCCCGGAGTTATGCCCGCACGCTCCAACAACTGGCGGGCGCTCCCCCGGTGCTTGACTTGGTGCACCTTGGACTAGGCCCGGATGGCCACACGGCATCGCTGGTGCCGGGCGATCCGGTGCTCGAGGTAACGGACCACGATGTCGCCTTGACCGGCGTATACCAAAAACGGCGGCGCATGACCCTGACGTACCCTTTGCTCAACCGCTCCCGGCGCATTCTCTGGCTGGTGACCGGGGCAGAAAAGGCGGGGATGCTCCGGCGCCTTCAGGATGCCGATGTTTCCATTCCCGCCGGCCGGATCCGCCAGGAGCAGGCGTTGGTGCTGGCGGATCTCGACGCTGTAGCCACCACACAAATCAAGGAAGAAAAACCATAATCCACGATGCAACCCACCTATTCATCGTGTTCGACGCGGCTTTGCCGGCCCGGGTTGAGTTCCCTGATCCCGGATGGCTGCCAGTGAACCCAGCAAAACACACACATCCAAAAAAAGCGCCAAACCAAGCACCCTGGCGGCTGGCAGCAGCACCTCGTCCGGTGTACCCCAAGTCGGCTCCGAGAGCTGAAGAACCGGTTCAACTATCAACGGCGAGGTAATCGCCAGGGCCGCAAGTGCCCAAACCCGCCCCGCCGCCAGCGGCCAGCGCCGCACCTTCAGCCACCGCTCGAGAGCCAGGAGCAGTGGCTGGGCCAGGAAGAAGGCGCCCCACATCAGGGAAATTCCCCACTGTTTGGCCGCCATATAAAGAAGTAATACGTGCGCGACCGCGCTGCCAAAGAAAGCGGCGAACAATGCCAAACCAGAACTGCGCCTGGCCAGTGGCGCGAAAAAATACCTGCCAAATACCAGCGCCGAAACCGCCGGATTCCAGCGTTCGGCCCAAAACTCCCGGAGCGAAGCCGATCGATGGGTGGATCGCATCAAGGCCGGTGCGCTGACACCCAGCAACGCCGTCAGAAAGTAATGGCCGGCTGTTACCATCTCAGCAAACGCCAGCAACAGGATTCCCCCAACCAGCCATCGCACAAGGAGCCAAAAGCCTGTGGCGGGAGTAGATTTCACAACCGCAACGGTGGCGGCCAGCACGAGTGTGGCGGCGAGGAGCTGACGCAGTGAGGCAGCATCAAAACTGCGCGCGCACCCTTTCACCTCCCGGGTGCCCAGCCAGGTAAAAATCCAGGCCAACCGCCCCCGAAAGCCGGCGGTTGGCAAAGAGAACAACTGCAAGGCGGCAAAAGCGAATGCAAATGCCATGTTGCACATCAGAAGGAGGCGGAATATGGGCAGTGCCCGCAGGAAACAGGGAACGGTCAGAAACAACCCGGCGACCAGGACACCTATCCGCGCACCACCTGGATGCAAGGACAGGATCAGGACCAGAACTATCTCGATGATCCAAGCCACAATCCCAGCTTCGAGCGTGATATGCGGCTCATAAAAAGGATTAGTCCGTGCCAGCACGCCGATGATGATCCCGGCGGTAGGCCAAATGAGCTGTTTTCTGCCAAGCGATTTCAAAAGGTTATTCAAGGTCAGAGCTAAGCTGCCAAATGGCCGGATTCAGCCTTAGCCACCGTCCACTGAAAGAACTTTGGCCAGATATCCACCGCCGGTTACGCCGCCCGGTTCTTCATCCGGGACGCACAGCGCGCCCCGCACGGCCCATAAGGCTGCTATGGCTTGGTCCATTCGCTGGCATCCGCACGGCTTACTGCTTTGAGCTACCGCCTCGTTGCTTCCGCCGTCACGTTCTTGCCGGGAAGCAGATCAAGAGCGAGGAAACTGGCTTTGACACCATGGATCATCCGGCTCGCAGCCGGTTTACGCTCCCCGTTCACGGTGATTCCAGGGTGGTCGCCATAGAAACAGGCCAGCCATTTCAGTGGTTTGTCTCCTGAAACGTGGGTCGCGGTCGATTTTCCGGCGCCGTGGTGCACCACATGGATCCGGTGGCCACCCAAAGGGATATTCTGGACGCCGGCATCGGAAACGGCACCGGGCAGGCGCGGCACCGTGAGGAAAGCATCCTCGGGTGCGTTGGGTTCTACTCCCAGCAGGCCTTCCACCACATGGCCAATCAACGTATAAGAAATTTCCGGATATTCGCGGTTGGGCTGGTTCATAATAAATTCCAGCCACTTCCAAGCCTCTTCCACCCGGTTATAGGGGAAGAAAACTCCCGGCAGGTAAGAAATCGCTTCCAAGTTGGACGGCCGGTCCTTGGAGTTTACCGCCCGGGCGATGAAATCCAGGTAGGCATCCGTCTTGGGCGAGGGGTCCGTAATGAATTTCATCGGCATGAACCAGCTATTCTCGAGGCCGAAATCGGTGCGGGCCTGGCCGCGCGCATCATAGCCCCGGACATAAGTTTCAGCCTCCTGCTTCACACCCCATTGGGTATTGAAGAAATTTTTCAGTTGCTCCGCCCGCTTTTCAAAAACGGCGGCCTCGTTCGCCTCCCCTCGCGCGGCCAGCAATCGCGCATAAGCCATCATTGCCTGGTATTGGCAAGCGATGCCGTCCCCGGCCTCGATGAGTGGAGAACGGATCTCATTATAGGTGGCCGAACCACGGAAGATGTCGCCTGAACCGTCACCTTCGGCCACCCCATTCGGAATGCGCGTGTCGTGCAATTGGATGAATTCCGTCACTGTCTTCCCACAGAACCCACGCAAGACGGGATCCTGCAGGTAAGCCGGATTGCCCGTCCACAAATATTGGCGGTGGCATTGCTCCACCAATTCGAAAACTGCGGGCACCTCGCGCACGAAAGAGTTGTCCCCTCCATAATCGAGCTTGAACGGGCTGCCATCGAAGTTCAGCGCCCACAACGGATACCATTTGCGGCTCGCGGTGGCAGTGGCGGCAAAAGCCTGGAGCATGGCCAGATTCTCCCGCTGCAATCCCAGCAGATGCGCCCCGGCTGCCTGGTGGCAGTAGTCGCGGGAATAGAACGCCGTTCGCCAGGTGTAGCCAGCCCAATAGCACGGCATATATTTCACGCTGCCAGCACCTTGGCGCTGACGCTCATGCCCGTCCACCACACCGGTCTTCCCCGTTTGGACATACGACAACGCTTTGGCGGTGGCCCAGTTGAATGCAGCCTCGAGTTTCTTATGGGAAGTCACGATCTTCAGCGCCGGAGGCTCGACGTCCGGCGCTGCCAAACCCAACCAAGGGACCAACAACATTGAAACCGCCCAAAATCGGCGGATCCAGCAGGGAATGCGGGTCTCCAAATTGTCTAAAAACCGGATGCCTTTTACTGCGTGGGTATTCGGGCTTTCTTCGTTCATCTTGCGCTCAGGCTAACGAGGCCGCACACCCATCACAATCCCAATTCCATTAAGAAGAAAGAAGAAGAAAGAGGGCCGCTGGGTCCCGGACGGGACCCTCGTGGTGCGGTTGGTTATGGAGGCGGGGGGAACTCCCTCACTTTTTGTTTAATTCCATAGGCTAAAACGCTGGCCGCCTCCAGGAAGCGTGGCTAAAAAATTACTCGGCAGGATCCAACAAACAGTCAGTAAATAATTCTCATAGTGCTGGTTACCAGCGATTTACTAAATGAAATGAAAACCCAGGCGGCCCAAAAAGTGGACCTTCCAAACCGATGCGGAACGGGGGCGAAACCAATTGGAGTGCAGCCATTATGGGCTTCCTGCAACCTCGAATTCCATGCCTCAGCGGGCGATTCAAAAGAAATGTAAAATAAATTTGACAGCTCGAACTTGCCACTTCAATATACGACTATGTTAATCGTTATTCAGGTTTAATAGCACCCAGAACGCAAAACCGAGCAAGCAGGAACTTATTAACGACTATTTTAATCGTCTTTAAAAAGTGTATGGATGAGTTGAATCAAAAGCAGGCCCTGACCGCCACGGAACAATGGCTGGAAGTGGTTCGCAGACAGGTGAATTCGCTCCAATACGGGGTGGTGCAAATCACCGTCCACAATTCACGGGTGACCCAAATCGACCGCACGGAGCGGGTGCGGATAAACCCGCCAACAATCCAATTCTTTTCAAACCAACCAGACCACTGGAGGGAATAAAACAAAGCGGCCTATTAACCGGAAAACCGGAAGCTGGCCAAACCAGAAATTATGAATCAACCAATCAAATCGAATAATTGGGAAATAACCAATAACGGGCAGACTTTTCGGGGGGGTATTCTGATCTCGCTCATCGCAACCTTGTTTCAAACTGGGAACAGCGCGGAACCGGAATCACTGATAACGAAGGGGTCGTTTACACTCCCTATGTGTCCGAACTGCTGACCTTTTTGCCGCGCCCATTGCTGCTGAATGCGGGCGGGCGGGCCACCCAGGGGACCCATATTGGGTTGTTAGGTTTCACGGATGAATACGACTTTGTGTTTGAAGGCAGTGCGGTTCTCCTGTTTGTCACTGACCGGCTCGCGCTGGCCGCTGAATACAATCAAGAGCCTAGCGCCTACAAAACCACACCCCGGATTGATCAGCCAGGAAAAGGACTGGTGGACGGTTGACGCCGCCTACGTGGTCACCAGGAACCTGACCTTGGCGGTTGGTTATGGGCACTTTGGCCAGGTGTTGAATCACCAGGCCGGCGGGTTGGGGGGCAGCACCAAGAAATGGGAATTTGAATCCCCTGACAAAAACCAAAGCAACAGAATGGATTTTGGCCCGCAACTGTCAAAATTAGCGACCCAGGGATGGGCCGGCCAGAAGCCGGATCCCATCGGGACGACACGGGTGGCACGGAATTTTCAGTTCGCGCCGTTATCGACCAGATCCAGAAAAAGGCGGTTGTTTACGAATGGTCGCGCAGAACAACTGTTCGCAGAAAAGTTAGTGTATAGGAAGGGACCACGTGGCGGTGGCTTGGCAATTGGCTGTGCCATCAAGGGGCTGCCGCCCTCCACCGCCCGTGGATCTTTTTGGGCCGGGAAAAATCCCGGCTTGAACAATCACCAGATTTAATTGAACTAAACCATTAGCTGTGTCCGCCCTGAATGTGAGCCGTTAAAAACCTGAACTATGAAACTATTCCGATGGATTTACTCCATATTGATCGCCGCTTTCTTGATGGGCGCAACCGCTGCGGCGCGCGCAAAAAATGTGACTCTCTTGAACGTGTCTTACGATCCCACGCGTGGATTTTACCAGGATTTTAACACCGCCTTTGCCCGGTATTGGCAAAAGCAAAAGGGGGATAAAGTCACGATCCACCAATCCCACGGTGGTTCAGGCAAGCAGGCCCGGGCCGTGATCGATGGCTTGGATGCGGACGTGGTTACGCTGGCGCTGGCCTACGACATCGACGCGCTTGCCGAAAAGGGTGGCCTTCTGCCAGCCAACTGGCAGCAGCGCTTGCCGAACAACAGTTCCCCTTACACTTCAACGATTGTGTTCCTGGTGCGGAAGGGGAATCCCAAAGGCATCAAAGACTGGAATGACCTGGTGAAACCGGGGGTTTCGGTGATCACCCCCAATCCGAAAACTTCAGGTGGCGCGCGCTGGAATTACCTGGCAGCCTGGGGCTACGCTTTGGGTCTGCCGGGTGGGAACGAGGCCAAAGCCCGCGAATTTGTGACCAGGCTGTATAAGAACGTACCGGTGCTGGATTCCGGTGCGCGCGGGGCAACCACCACCTTTATGGAACGGGGCATTGGCGACGTACTGATCAACTGGGAAAATGAGGCTTTCCTGGTGGCCAAGGAAACCGGGGCCGGCAAATTTGAAATCATTGTCCCCTCCGTCAGCATCCTGGCCGAGCCGCCAGTGGCCGTCGTGGATAAGGTGGCCAAGCGCAAAGGAACCCAGGACATTGCCAAGGCCTACCTGGAATACCTTTATTCGGCAGAAGGCCAGGCGATTGCCGTGAAGCATTTTTACCGACCGCGCGCAACCGCCGCTGCCGCCACCGCAAATTTCTCCCAGCTGAAGCTGTTCACCATCGATGAATTATTCGGTGGCTGGCAAAAAGCACAGAAAATCCATTTCAGTGACAATGGGTTATTCGATCAGATCTACCAGCCCGGAAGGTAAGTTTCCCGGCGGTGCGACTGGCTGAAAACAAGTGACTGCCCGCCGGGAATATGGGAGTCTTCCCCGTATGCGGCAGTCATTGAATCACACTTCGGGTTCCGCCAGCAGCCACCATTCCGCGGGCCATTTTTTCCTGGCAGGCATCATCTTTCTTTATTCCTGTGCAGCGCCGTCTCAAGCGAGGACGACCGCGGATCCCTCCCCGGCTCCGACCCAGGCTGCGGAATCACCCGAAAATCTGACCGCCCGGGGCGTGGAGTTTTTCCAGCAAAAGAATTACTCCGAAGCAGTTCCGTTTTTCCGCCGGGCGGCGGAGCAAGGTTACGCCGAAGCGCAGTCCAAGCTCGGCTTTTGTTATTACTTTGGGCACGGCTTGCCACAAGATTACGCCGAGGCAGTGAAATGGTATGAGCGGGCAGCCGGGCAAGGCTTGGCCAAAGCCCAGATGAACCTGGCCCTCTGCCATTATCAAGGTTTGGGTGTGGCTCGTAATTATGCCGAAGCAGCCAAATGGTTCCGGCAAGCGGCCAGCCAAGGCCTGGCGACCGCCCAAAATTCCCTGGGAATCTGCCTGCTGGCGGGCGAAGGCATACCCCGGAACGATGCGGAAGCGATCGGCTGGTTCCGCAAGGCTGCTCTGCAAGGCTTGGCGGAAGCCCAATACCACCTGGGAACCTGCCTCTGGGATGGGCGGGGAACTGCCCGGAATACCAAGGAAGCGTTGGATTGGCTGGAAAAATCCGCCGCACAAAATTGGCCGGCCGCCCAGAATTCATTAGGCAGCATTTATCTGTTGGGCCAAACGGTCGGGCAAAACACCCAACTGGCGGTGCATTTGTTTGAGCAGGCGGCCAGCCAGGGTTTTGCCAAAGCCCAGCACAATCTCGGCGTTTGCCATGCCACCGGCCAGGGCGTGGAGAAAAACCTGACCAACGCCCTGCATTGGTATCGCCTGGCAGCAGAGCAAAAGCATGCCGATTCAGAATACAACCTGGCGGTGGCTTATTGGGAAGGGCAAGGGATGCCATCAGACCACCCGGCTGGCCTCCAATGGTTCCAACGCGCGGCGGACCATGGATCGGCGGAAGCTCAAATGTGGCTCGGGCGTTACCATGCCCAAGCCGAGCCGTCGCCCCGTTGGTCCGAGGCCATGGTTTGGTATCGGAAAGCGGCGGAACAAGGCCTGGCCAGCGCCCAGTTTGAAGTTGGCCTGGCCCATGCGCAAGGCCTCACTGGCGTTACGAATATGGCTGAGGCTGTCACCTGGCTGCGCCGGGCTGCCCGCCAGCAGGATCGCGATGCCCAGTCCGAGCTGGGGGCGCTTTTAATGCGTTATCCCAGCCACGCCACCAATACCTCCGAAGCGGTTTCCTGGCTCCAGCCCGCCGCTGAGTGGGGATCCCCGGAAGCTCAAGCCCGTTTGGGTGAATGTTTTGAGCGAGGCCTGGGAGTGCCGGTGGATAAAGTGGCTGCTCTGCATTGGTATTTACAGGCAGCCAGCGTGGCGGACGAAACCGCAGTGGCGGGCCGGGACCGGCTGCTCCAGGAACTGACTGAATCCCAAATCAAGCAGGCCCACGAACCGGTGGCGAAAGGGCTCCCGATTAATGCTCCCGTCCCGCAATCCGTGCTCCCAGAATCAGTTCCCTGGGCCGCCTGGCGGCAGGCGCCCGCGGCTCCTTCAACCAATGACCTGCCCGGCAGGTTGATCTTTCACGGTCGTTATCAGCATCAAGGTCGCAGCGGTATGATCTCTGAATTGTGGATCAAACAGCTGGCCGATGGCAGCCGCCTGGCCTTGGCCAGCCTGCCCGCCAGCGGACTCACTGAATTGGTGGCTGGCACCCCGGATCACCGCGTTGCCTTCCACGGTTTGTGGGGCAATCCCCCGCCCGGCCGGCCGGGTTTCCACGCTGCCCTCGAAATCCAGGCTGAATCCGCCCGCCTCTGGCGCCAAGGCATTCGCCAGGACCAGGACGGAAAGGAACTGAAACTTCCACCGGGCCAATGGTTCGATCCCAATACCCGTCCCGACACTTATGCCACCGCCAACATCCTGCTCCTGGCATTTTCCCCACCGCCGAGCGAATCCCGGGAATTCGCCGTTTACGATTGGGACAACGCCGGCGAAGCACTGGTCAGCTACGGGCTCAAAGTCCTGCGCTCTGGACGCGAAACCGTCCACGTGCCGGCCGGGGACTTCAGCGCGGAGCGGGTGACCATTACCCAGACGGCCACTGCCGATACCTGGTTCAAAAAACGCGCCGGCCATATCACCGAGTTTTGGGTGGTGGAAGGCAACCTCATCGTCCGCATCCTGAGGCATCGCGAGCCTTACGAACTGGTCCTGCTGGACTATGATTTTCCGGAGCGCCTGGCTGATTCCACGGCGATGCCCGCCCCAGTGCCAGCGATAAAGCCCAAAGCTGGCCCCACAAACTACGCGGCGGACGTTGAATTCCTGCTCCTTGAGTTGGAGCAACAAGCGGGACATTTTTTCCCGCAGAAAGGCATTGATTGGTCCAAAGTGGCGGCTCAGTTCCGCCGGGAGGTTCAGGAGGTAAAGACCGATGCCGGGCATCTTAAATTGTGCCAGCGGCTGGTGGCCCGTTTGTGCGACGGGCATGCCACGTTCCTGGAGGTCAAAATCCCGGCTCCCGATGAATCGCGGGGGAAAAAAAGATCCGGTCCAAACCTTCATTTGCTCGTGGCGGACCAGCAAGTTTTCATCCGCCAGGCGTATGCTCCCGCGCGCCAGTTGGGCTTGCGCATCGGCCAGGAAGTGTGCCGGATCGATGGCCTGCCAGCGCTGGAGTGGATCAACCGCCAAACGGAACTAATGCGGGAGGATCAAGGTTATTCCACCGCTCACCAGGCCCGCTATGCGGCCTGCCATTGGGGACTGGCCGGCGATGAGGGAAGCCTGTTGGCCCTGGAATTACGCCGGGAGGAAGGCATGCAAAGCATCCAAATCCCCCGGCGCGGCGGAGCCAATTATATTCCGGATGGGCCGCTTTTCCCACCCCAGCCCAGCCTCCGGATCGGGCGGCAGTCCTACGGAAAAACACCCGGCGGAATGGGATACATCCACCTCCGTGATATCCCGGGGAACCTGCCCGAACAATTGGACACCATGCTGGAAGGATTGGGCAGTCCAGCCGGCTTGATCCTGGATCTGCGCGCCAATGGTGGCGGAGGATGTGATCACCCGGCCGTCTTCGGCCGGTTCATTCCCGCCGGCCAAAGCTGGCGCCAATACCATAGCGCCGGCCCCCATCCCTTTTCCGGCCCGCTGGTGGTGGTTGTGGACTCCGGCACCCGGTCGGCCGGAGAAACTGTGGCCGGCATGCTCAAGGAGGATGGCCGGGCATATTTGATCGGCGACGGCGCCACCGCCGGCACGTCCTCCCAGAAAACGGAAATCTCGCCTCCCTCCGGCCTGTTCAAAGTCAGGTTTTCCGTCGCCAGCAATATGCAACGGTTAAACCAAGGCCGTGGCATCGAAGGACTGGGCATTCCGCCACACGAGTTAACCCCCTATGACCAGCGCGATCTTCTGGCCGGCCGGGATACGCAAATCCTGCGGGCTGAAACCTTGCTGCAAAATGGTTTCCCACCAGGAAAAGTCCCTTTCCGGCCGGACCGCTGAAGCGCCTGGCCCGTTTTCATTTTGCGCCCTGGCGCCTTTGCGCGCCGGTTCTCTTTTTTAACCGCAAGTTCCACCGGAAGTCCCACTTCCGGGGCGGTCCTGGAAACTGTGTCGCAGACGGGAAATCAACCACCACACTCTTTATAATCCACGGCCGGCAATTACCCCAACGACAGCCTCTGGCGGACCCGGCCACGTGCCTGGCGCCGGGCGCTGCGGACCCGTTATGACGCGTTTTTACGGCTGAAAAAGTGCTAGCAACCTTCCGGTTTCCCTGTAAGGTGGGTCCTTCTTTTTAGTTTAAAATTGAATATTTTGAAATAATGGAAGCTACTGCTGATATTGCTCTGATTGGTCTGGCCGTAATGGGACAGAACCTGGTTTTGAACATGAACGACCACGGTTTCACCGTGGTGGTTTATAACCGCACCGTCGCCAAGGTGGACGAGTTCCTGAACAAGGAAGCCAAGGGAACCAAGGTGATTGGCGCGCACTCTTTGCAGGAAATGGTGTCCAGCCTCAAACGGCCGCGCCGGGTGATGCTGCTGGTCAAAGCCGGCAAGGCGGTGGATGAATTCATCGAGCAATTGATCCCACTGCTGGAACCGGGCGACATCATCATCGACGGCGGCAACTCCCTTTACCTGGATACCATCCGGCGGACCAGCTATGTGGAATCCAAGGGATTACTGTATATTGGCACGGGAGTATCGGGCGGCGAAGAAGGCGCCCGCCGGGGGCCTTCCATCATGCCGGGCGGGTCGCCGGCGGCCTGGCCGCATGTGAAGCCGATTTTCCAGGCGGTTTCCGCCAAGGTGGAGAACGGCTCCCCCTGCTGCGATTGGGTGGGCGAAAACGGCGCCGGGCATTTTGTGAAAATGGTGCACAACGGGATCGAATACGGGGATATGCAGCTCATTTGCGAGGCCTATCACCTGATGAGCGCGGGCTTGGGCATGACTGCCGATGAAATGCACCAGGCATTCGCCAGTTGGAATGACGGGGAACTGAACTCATACCTCATTGAGATCACCCGCGACATTCTTGCCTTCAAGGACGAGGACGGCACGCCGATGGTCGATAAGATCCTCGATACCGCCGGGCAAAAGGGCACCGGCAAATGGACGGTCAACGCTTCCCTGGACCTCGGCATCCCGGTAACACTGATCGGCGAAGCCGTTTATTCGCGTTGTGTTTCGGCCCTGAAGGACGAGCGCGTGGCCGCCGCCAAAAAATTAAAAGGCCCGCGAGGCAAGATTGCCGGGGATCGTCAGAAAGTAGTGGAGGACATCCGGAAAGCGCTCTACGCTTCCAAGATCGTGTCGTATGCCCAAGGCTTCATGCTCATGCGGGAAGCGGCCAAGGAGTATAAGTGGAACCTGAACAACGGCGGCATCGCGCTGATGTGGCGGGGCGGTTGCATCATCCGCAGCGTGTTTCTGGGAAAAATCAAGGAGGCGTTTGACGCCAATCCCAAGTTGAGCAACCTGCTGCTCGACAAGTTTTTCCAGCAGGCCATCAAGGATGCCCAGCGGTCGTGGCGCAACGTGGTGTCCACGGCGGTCAAAAAAGGCATCCCGGTGCCGGCCTTTTCCTCAGCGCTGGCCTTTTACGATGCTTATCGCTCCGGCCGCCTGCCGGCGAACCTGCTGCAGGCGCAGCGGGATTATTTCGGCGCCCACACCTATGAACGGCTCGACAAGCCGCGGGGGGAGTTCTTCCATACCAATTGGACCGGCCGGGGCGGTTCAGTGGCTTCCTCCACTTACACGGTTTAACAGCGGAGCGGATCGCAAACCGGCGGGGATTTTGCATCCCCGCCCTTTTAATGCCAAAATATTATGAGTGAATCTGTTCAGGCCCTGCAGGATCTCAAACCCGCCAAGGAATTTTTTATTGGCATCGATTCAGACGGATGCGTATTTGACACCATGGAGACCAAGCACAAGGAGTGCTTTACGCCCATGTTCATCAAGCACTTCAACCTCCAGGCGGTGAGCAAGTATGCCCGGGAGGCCTGGGATTTCGTCAACCTTTACTCAAAGACCCGCGGGGTGAACCGCTTCCCAGCCCTGGTGCGGACCTTGAACCTGCTGCGGACGCGCCCGGAAGTGGTGGCCCGGAAAACCAAGGTGTTCGACACGGCGCCCATCGAGGCCTGGCTGGCCAAAGAGAGCAAGCTGACCAATTCCACGCTCGCAGCAGAAGTCAAAGGAGGCAACCAAGCCTTGGCGACCGTGCTGGCCTGGTCCACCGCCGTCAACAAGTCCGTGGAAGACCTGGTGTACGGCGTGCCGCCCTTCCCCCTGTTCCGGGAAAGCCTGCAGCGTATGGTGGAAAAGGCGGATGTGATCGTGGTGTCCCAAACCCCCACCGACGCCCTCCAGCGGGAATGGGCGGAACACGACATCGCCAAATACGTGCGGATGATCGCCGGCCAGGAATTGGGCAGCAAAACGGACCACATCAAGCTGGCCGCAGGCGGGAAATATCCCACCCAAAAGATGCTTATGATCGGGGATGCTCCGGGCGACTTCAAGGCCGCCAAAGCGAATGGAGCGCTCTTTTATCCCATCATTCCCGGGCAGGAGGACGCCTCCTGGAAACGATTTCACAATGAAGCGCTGGCCCGTTTCTTCGCGGGCTCCTATGCCGGGGATTACGAAACCGGCCTGGTGAATGAGTTTGAAGCCGGACTGCCAGAGAAGCCCAACTGGTAAAAGCACGCGGCCGTTGATTTCCCCCGGATGTGCCCCATTCGGGGGGATTTTATTAACGGAGGCAACCGTCATGGCAGTTCCCGGCCCCTGAACGTCGGTTGAATTTTGATCCGCCTTATTTATAGTAGTGGAATGAATGCCGGAATCGATTGGAGATTGTGGCCTGCGCCGATCAGCAAGGCCGGTGGGTGGCGGCCACTACGGAAAGCTTGCCTGATAGCGGAACTGTTCCAGCGCGCCACGAAGGAACTGTGATCCTGGCTGAATTGAATGGCTGAATTCACTTTAATTCTCGCTTCCGCATCGCCCCGGCGTTCCCAATTGCTGACGGAAATGGGCGTTTCATTCCAAGTGATCCCCGGCAACCTGGAGGAGGCGGAACCCCCTTTTCTTACGCCGGTTGAAATCACCTTGCGCAACGCCCATGGCAAGGCCAAATCGGTAGCCGTTCAGCATCCCAATGAACTGGTGCTGGGGGCCGATACGGTGGTTTGCCTGGGCAACACGGTTTTTGGCAAACCGCACAATTTCGACGAGGCGCGGGACATGCTCGACCAACTGCAGGGAAAAACCCACCAGGTGATCACCGGGGTTTGCCTCCTCCGCTGGAAACCATTCCGGCAACGGCTGTTTGCGGTCAGCACGACCGTTCACTTCAAAAAATTACCCCCCGCACAGATCGAGCATTACCTGGGGCTTATTCAGCCCCTGGATAAGGCCGGCGCCTATGCCGCCCAGGAGCATGGCGACCTGATCCTCGAGAAAATCGAAGGATCCTATTCCAATGTGGTGGGATTGCCGGTTGAAAGACTGCGCGAAGAACTGGCGGCCTGGCACGGGCCCCCAAAATCCCCGGTAATGCCGCCGGCAATGCCCGCACCCGGTTGATCGGCCATGAATACCAAGTCCTCCGCCGCCGCCATATTTTCCAAGCCGTTTCAAATCCTGGTCCGGCCCATTCCACGTTCCTATGTCAATTTTGTGGGCTGGAAGCTTCTGCGGTTGGGTGAATTGGTTGTCGGCCTGTTCTTTTTTTCATTGATCACCGCCGGCGTTCTGTTCCGGAAATGGCGGATCGCGGACCAGGTAATCCGGCCCTTGATCCGCGACCAGGTATTTTTGTGCGGCCTGCGCCTGCTGCCGCTGATCAGCCTGGTGGCCTTCGCCCTCGGCTTTGTGGTCATCGCCCAAACGATGGCCTTTCTGTCGCAATATGGCGTGACCAATTACGTTGGCACGGTGATGGTGACCGTGGTCATTCGGGAACTGGGCCCCTTGGTCACTGCGTGGCTGGTGTTGGTCCGGATTGGAACCGCCACCGCCATCGACCTGGGCTATAAGCGCGCTCACGGGGAAATCGACGCGCTCGTATCGCTGGGCATCGATCCGGTCCACTACCTGGTCATCCCCCGGGTGCTGGGCCTGTCCATCTCCATTTTTTGCCTGACGGTTTACCTGATCGCGATCGCCCTCGCCAGCGGCTATCTCATATCGTTCCTCCAGGATGTGCCGTTATCGAAGGCTGAATATATCAATCAATTGGTGCTGGCGCTGCACTGGGAAGATTTCCCGCTGCTGGCGCTTAAAACGGTTTGCTTCGGGGTGTTGATTGCCCTGATCATCTGCTATGAGGGTCTGGCCAAACCGTTGCAGGTGGAGGATATTTCCATTTCCACCACCCGGGCCCTGCTGTTTGGGATCGAATTGTGCGTGGTGCTGGACATCCTCTTCATCGTGCTGTTTGTGTATTTGATACTGGCCGGACAACCCGCAATCTCCATTGCCCCCACCCCATGAACGAGCCCCCGGTCATCCAGTTAATCGATGCCGACATCACGGCCTCAGCGCGGGGGGATACCCCGCTATTAAAGGGCATTAATTGGCGCATCCAGCCCCGGGATTTCTGGGTGGTGGGAGGGATGCATGTGTCCGGCAAAACCGGGGTGCTGGCCACCGCCGCCGGGCTTGCCCCACCGGTGCGTGGCAAATGTTTTCTATTCGGCAGGGATCTGGCGGAAATGGTGGAAACCGAGGTGGTTGCACTGCGCCAGAAAATCGGATTTTTATTTTCCGGCATCCGGCCGTTTTCTGATTTGACCGTGGCGGAAAATGTATCCTTGCCGTGGCGCTATCATCAAAACCAGGGCTTGCCGGAAAGCGATGGGCGCACCCGGCACATGCTGGATCTGATGGAATTGGGAACTTACGCCCACCTGTCGGAATCCCAGGTGGGCCACCCCTGGCGCCAGCGCATCGGGCTCGCCCGCGCCCTTATGTTGCGCCCGGAAATATTGATGCTGGACAATCCGCTGGCGGGCCTGGATCCGCGCCATGTCGCCTGGTGGGTGGAATTCCTCAGGCAGCTTGCGGCCGGCCATGAAGTGGCCGGCGGCCGGCCTATGACGATCATCGCCTCCACGGAGAATTTCAGCGCCTGGCTGGGGATCGGCAAGCAGTTCGCCCTGCTGCACCAGAACCAATGGTGTTTCATCGGCGGCCCGCAGGATTTATTGAATTGCCGCGATCCCATCGCCAGCGAATTGCTCGTCCGAACGAATACCGCATGAGAACCTCCTATGGCACTCTATGATTTGACACCCACCTTGCGCACCCGGCTGAACCGTACCGAGCGGATTATCGGGCTGTTTGTCATCGCCGCCACCCTGCTCCTCCTGGCCGGAGTTTCCTATTATGTTTACCATACCGCCAAACGCAAAGGATGGGGCACGGCCAAAGTGCCCTATTTCACGATGGTGGATTCCACCGAAGGGATTTTTGTGGGCCAGCCCGTCAAAATGATGGGCTTCGACGTTGGATTCGTCTCCAATATCCAATTGAACGCCCCGGAAATCATGGAAAATTTCCGAGCCCTGTCCATCGAGTTCCAGATTGAGAGTCCTTACGAGGGGTATATTTGGACCGATGCGGAAGTCCGCCTCCAGGCACTGGGCTTTGGATCCTCGCGCTACCTGGAAGTCATCCCGATGGCCGACAAAAGCGTGAAGAAAATCGATGCCACCTACTACACCACCAATAACGTGACCTATGTTCTGGTGAAATCCGACAAGGAGCAGGAGGAGGTGATGAAATTCCTCAAATCGGACAGTAAAAAACAGTATGTGCCTCTCCCCCAGTATTTGAGTTTTCTGCGGGGAACGAAGCAAAAAATTCACGGCTATTACCTGGCCGCGCAGGAACCGCGCCCTTACAGCCAAGTGGTTGCGGATATCCTGCAAAAGGTGGACCAAGCGCTGCCAGGCATTCTCAATTTGACTAATCAGGTCGCAGGTTCGCTGAGCAACTCCGTCGAGCTGATGGCCGCCTTCAAGCTGACCGCCTCCAACACGCAACCGGTGCTGTCCAATTTGACGGTCATTACCGCCCAGCTTAAGGATCCTCACGGCTCCTTGGGTGAATGGCTGATCCCCACGCAAATCAACCAAAAGATCCAGCTCACCGTGGATTCGGCGGACACTACCGTGCGCAGCGTCCGCACCAATCTGAACCAACTGGCAGTGAATCTCAGCCGCACGCTGGACAATCTGGCTGATATCACCGCCAACCTCAACGCGCAGGTGCGGGCCAACAGCCTCATTCTCAGCGAAGTCTCCAGCCTGGTCATCAGCGCTGATGAATTCCTGCAAGGCTTGAAGCGCCACTGGCTCCTGAAAGCGGCCTTCGGGACGCAGACCAATGCCCCCCTGGAAAGTGTGGTTCGCCCCTCCATTGGCATTAACCAATAAATCGCGCATGATCGATCACCATCCCGTTTTCCAATTCCTGCGGACCCGCCACTGGCTGGCTGGACTGGCCGGGTTGCTGCACATGATCCTGGTTGGGTGCTCCTCCACTCCCCCTCCGCCCCCAGCTCCGCTGTCCAAAGTGGTGTCGGTTCAAGCAGCGGAAACCGCTGCCCGTTTATCCCAGGCCGGCAATTGGGTGGCTGCCGCCCGGGAATGGCAAAAAGCAGCCGATTGGTTTACCGCTTTAAACGATCCGGTGCAGGAAGCCATGGCCCTGCACAACCTGGCCCAGGCCCAAAAGGAGTTGGGACGCTGGGACTCAGCCCGGGGCAACTTGGAAACAGCCGCCGGCTTGAACCGTGGCCAGGGGCAGACGAATACCTGGTGGCGCAATCAATTGGTGCTGCTGCAGGTGGATGAGTTGGCCGGTAATACCAATGCCCTGGCCACGCGGTTGGCCAGTCTCGCTCCAGAAATTGAAACGCAGCCATCCGCTCAACTGCATGGTCTTTTCCTTTTGGAATGGGGCCGCTGGCAAATTCGTTCAGGCAACTGGGCCGCCGCAGAGCAGGCCTTCGGCCAGGCGGCGCTGGAATTTTCCAAGGCGGCGGATCGTCGAGGCTCGGCGGCCGTTCTGGTTAATCGTGCCAAGCTGGCGATGCAGCAGGCCCAGTACCCTCAAAGCCTCAAGGATTGGCAAGCGGCTCTCCACGAATACGAAAAAATGGCTGACCCGGCCGGAGTGGCTGCCGCCCTCACCGGCTTGGGGGATTCGCTTTTGGCGGAGAATCCAAAGTCGCCGGAAGGAATCCAGTTTCTTGAGCGAGCGGCGCGCTCCTTTCGCGTTCAGCAGCGGCCCGCCGAGGAAATCGTGATTCTCCAGCGCTTGATCACCGCTTTGCGCAAGGCCGGCCAGCCGCTTGCCGAGACGCAAGCCAGCCTCGCAGCGGCGCACGCAAACCGGGCCGCCTGGCTGGAAACCGCGGAGCAACCGAAGGCGGCCGCAGTGCAGTGGCGGGCGGCGGCGGATTTGTGGAATTCCCTGTCCGATCCAGAGAAAGCCCAAAGGGCATCAGCCACTGCCGAACGGCTTGAACAACAGCCAACCAAACCCTGAAGGCGCCTTACTTGGACAACAAATCCAAGGCTTCCTTCTTGAGTTTTTCATCCTTGGTTGTGGCCACGACCTTTTTCAGAGCCGCCTGGACATCGCCGGCTACCGGGCGCGACGCCTTGGCAATTTTAAGAGCAGCCAAACCGGCTTCCGCCTGGACTTCACTGTCCTCCAGGAAAGGCAGCACTAATTGCATTGATCCCGGAATCGCTGACTCACCCAATCCCGACAAAACCAGTTTTTTCTCACCGGTTCCCGGGGCCTGGGCGATCAATCCAGCGTAAGCCTTGATTTTTTCCGAGGCTGGCAAATCGGTGGCCGAGGGCAATAACCGCAAAGCGCCCCGCACCAGGAGAATGTCCAAAGTGGGATCTTTAACCGCCCGGATTTTGTCCAAGATGGGCATAACGGCCGAGGCATCAGGCCAATTCGCCAGGGATCGCAAGGCTGTTTCCCGAACCATTGCATCCCGGTTCAGCGTGGCGGTCAAAACGGTCTCCAACGCTTTGGCCCCACCCAAAGTCCCCATCAAGCGCAACAAGACCTGGCGCGGGGCCGTCTTGGGTGTGGCGGCATAAACCTTGAGCACTGGTTCCACCTGATCAGCCGCTTCCGGAATCCTTAGGAAGGCCGGCAGAATGGCTTGCTCCGCCTCCGCGACTATCTGGCGGCGAGCCTGGGTGGTCAGGCACCGGGTGACGGTCATCAATTGCCCGGGAGTGGCCAACTGGCCGAGGGCGCGAAAAGCCGCCAGGCTGACCTGGTCGTCAGCGTTGGTTGTCTCGGCCACCAGGACTGGGAAGGCCATGCGCGATTCCCGCTGGGCGAGCACCTCCAATAACCGGGCGCGCAATTCGGCCTGGGTGCCGTCCAATTCTCTGACAATTTCGTAGTCCACGGCATCCCCTCGCAACAGGCGCAAGCTGGTGCACAGGGTGGCCAGAACGTTGCGCGAACCAAACCGTGCCGCGGTTCTGATCAAAGGCGCGACGGAGGAAGGATCACCCCACCTGCCGGTGGCGCGCATCGCGGCCATCACGACCTCGGGATTCGGGCTTTCCAGCAGCATGGCAACTGCGGCCCGGACACTGGGATCATTGCGCTTGACGAGCGCCTCGACCAGTAATACCTGGTCGGAATCCGCGGCGGAAGCCAGGCATTCCGCGAAACGCCAACTCGCCGCGGGATCGTTCAGACGGGAAACTTGGGCAATGGCGGCGGCGCGCAAACCAGGATCTTCCTGCTTCAACGACGCCAGGACCAAGGAGGTGCTGTCCGGAAACCCCAAGTCCACCAAAGTCACCAAAGCAGCCCGGGCAACGCGTGGGGAAACGGGCCGCGCATGCAGCCGTTTGAGGATGCGGAAGGCCTGGTCTTTTGAACCCGCTTGAGCCAGGCGTTGGGCGCATTGGATCTGGGCCAGGGAGATGGCCAAACGCAAGTGTTCCGGAGCAGAAGAGTTGATTTTTTCCAAGGCCGCAGCCGCGGTTGATTTCCCGATGCGCCCGAGCGCAGCAATGGCTGCCAGGGCAATCTCGGGATCGTTTTCCTGCGCCAGTTTTTTCAAGCGGCCGGTGGCTGGTTCATAGCGGCGCTCGGCCAGGGTGTTGATCAAGTTTAGTTTCGATGGCCCGGGCATTTTATCCAGGGCGCGCAGCAACGCGGCATCAGCCATTTTCCCCGGATGGTTCAGCAAGGCGTAGCAACCCATGTGGCAGGTATCCTCGCTGGCCAAAAGCGGTTCCAAAACCGCCACCGATGCGTCGGTGCCAATGATCCACAAAATCCGACAGAAAGAGCGCCTGGCTTCTGCGGTGGAGTTGGACTGTAACGCCGCCACGATCTTTTGCTCCAGCTTTTGGCGCAAAGGCTGGCCAGGTTGGGTATCTCTGATCATTCGCTCGATGCGTGCGAACGCCTCGCGCGAAGCACCGATCTCGTAACGGGAGGCGGTGACGACCCATTGTTCCACATCGTCGAGCGCGAAATCAGGGGCCGCCGCCAGCGCGGTCATCGCCAGGCTGCAACCCAGGCCTAATAACCAAATGGAAAGATGTTTTTTCATGGCTGATTCAGATGGTTCAAAATTCCTGGGGGGACGCTTTTTACAAGTGCCAGGGGGGGCGGATGGCCCGTGCGAGCATACGGTTGGCCTCTTCGTCCTTGATGAATTTTTCCGCCGCTGGATTCCACTGGAGTTTGCGGCCCAGGCGCAGGCACAGGTTCATTAGTTGCCCGATGCTATTTGCCCGGTGCGCCGTCTCGGGATGGCAGATGGTGGGAGTGCGGGTCTTGATGCCGCGGACCAAGTCGCCAATATGGCCGCTGGTGTCGGCCCAGCCTTTGTCACCCATATCCCGCCGCAGGCCGAGCAGGGATTTGGGTTCCGCCGTAACCACATCGGTCTGGTCGTCCACCTGGATCCAGCCCCGGTCCCCGATAAACCGTATGAAACGGTCTTCAAACTTGCCGGTTTGCCGCATGATCCCGGTAACCCCATTGGCGTAGCGGCAGCGGACTTCGCCGCGCAAAGGAGTTTCGCTGTAGGCAGTTTTCGGATCAGGAAACTCGGCGGTTCCCTCAAACTCGATGGGGCCGGTGGTGTCGGTTTCGAGCCCGAATTGCATCAAGTCGGTATAGTGGCAGCCCATTTCAGTGAGGACCCCGTCCGAGAAATCCCAAAAAAACATGAACCCGTTCACATGAGCCCAGTTAAAGGGTCGCCACGGGGATTGCCCCAGCCACATTTCGTAATCGAATCCCTCCGGCACCGCAGTGCAAGGCTGGTAGGGAATGGCGGGGCCTTCCCACACCTGCATGAGCACCGTATGCACTTTGCCGATCAGCCCGCGTCTGGCCACCTCCGCCATGAACTTATAAGAGTCCACGCTGCGTCGCTGGTGGCCGGCCTGGTAAATAGTCCCGAGTCGTTTGCAGGTTTCAACCAGCGCCCGGCCTTCCGCAATGGAAAGGGTCACCGGTTTTTCGCTGTAAATATCTTTCCCCGCCTGGGCGGCGTATAAGGAAGCCACTCCATGCCAGCGCACTCCGGTGGCAATAAAGACGGCATCGATGTCCGGCCGCGCCAGCAACTCCCGAAAATCCCGGTGGGTCTGGCAATCCTGGTTTTTATAAAATCCGTCCACCTTTTCCTTGCCGCGCTGGAGACGATCCGCCCGGCAGTCGCACACCGCCCGCATGTGGATTTCCCGGTTGCCCATGAAATGAGCCAGAATATCCTGCGCGCGGTTTCCAACGCCCAGCGTGGCCATGACAATCCGGTTGCTGGGGGCCACGGTCCCATCCAATCCAAAAACAGAAGGCGGCAGGATCGTGGGGGTGGCGGCTGACAATCCCAACGCGGCCAGGAATTTCCGCCGGGTCCAAGGAGCAGCTTTAGGTTTCATCATGCAATTAATTGTTTGAGGTTTTTGGCAAAATTAAAATCCGGCAGTGCCAACGCGTTCCAAGCTCCAAACTAACAGGTAACAGGCGGACCAGGTCCCCTGCCCTTTCGCACGGTCAGGCGTTTCACCGGGAGTTCTTGCGGGCCAGGTTTTCAAACCAGACGGGGCCGCCGAATTTTCCGGTGGTCACAATGTCCAGGTCCCCATCGCCATCCAGATCCACCACCACGATATTTACGCCGGAGCCAAATCCTTCGCCTGAGGAAACGGCATGCTTGGTCCAAACGGGATTGGCGCCACGCCGGACATCATACCAATAGACACCCAAAGGACCATATTCGTCAGGATCGCTGCCATTGTGGGCCATGAACCGTTTGCCGGTGACCAACTCCGGCTCCCCGTCATTATTCAAGTCAGCCAGGACCAAACTATGGGCTTGGGTCCAGGACTCGTCGATCACATGTGGTTTCCACGCCGTCTGCCCACCTGAAGAGGACTGCTCATACCAAAGCACCCCGCGGGAATGGGCTGAAGTGCAAACCAGGTCATTCAAGCCGTCCCGGTTGACATCCAGCACACATATTTCAGCCGTATCCGGCGACTGTTCATCCCGTTGTTTGCCCAGAGGAAGAGGGTGTTCCACCCACTTTCCCGTGCGCGGATTTGGGGGCGCTTCAAACCAGGCATTGGGGCGGATGATGTCCGGCCGGCCATCGCCATTCACATCGCCAACGCCGCCGCCAAAGATGGATTCTCCAGCCGAAATAAGGTGTTTGAGGAAACGGGGGCTGCCATTTTTATCAGGATTCAATTCAAACCACATGGTGGGCTGGCAGTGGGGCAAAATTTCCAATTTCCGGCCATCCCCGTCGATATCCCACAAATCACCGGATTCAAAGTTCACCGATTTTTCCACCGCGGTTTCCGGCCATTCACCACCGGCGGCGCCGGTGTTCTTGCACCAGCTGATGGATTTCTCAAACCAGGAACAGGTGACCACATCCAACTTGCCGTCCCCGTCCACATCCAGCGGCAGGTTCATGAAATCATCACAATACCCCTTGCCTTGCTCATCAACCGTGCCGCGCACCGTGCGCACTTTGATCGGTTTCCAATCGGGCGCCGGGTATAAATACGGTCCGGCCAGAATGTCTAATTTGCCGTCGCCATTGAAGTCCCCCACGCAACAGGATTCACTCCGGAAAGTATTCAATCGATGGGCTTGGAACCGCACTTTTTCATTCGGGAAGGGCTGGCTCCCGGCTGGTTTGGCATCGCTCGCACTCATCGCCTGGCAGCCGGCCAGCAGGATGGCCATCGTGCCCCATCGGATTACACTGCGGTGGCGAGTTTTGGCCGAGGGCTCGTTTGAAAGCAAAAGCCCGTTGGGCAAGTTGAGAGTCAAGTTGGCACCATTGTTCATAATCATATCCAAGCCGGTTGAAACGTCGCTATTTTCGACCACCCAAGCAGGGGATGCAAGCAATCATTTTAAACTGGATTTATGAATGCGCACCCGCAGCCATCCAGGCCGGCGCGCACCGTTTTGAAATATTGCTGATCATAAACGGCTTGCCGGATGCACCGAATTTCAAACCTGCCTCAACCTCTGCCGCCAGCCCGCCGGCTGATTCAGGCCTTGGGCTGGCGAGCGGCACATTCGGGTGAACAAGCGCCATGGCAAGGTTCGACGTGGATGTTCACGCTGGTGTGGGGGTATTTGCGGCGGATGGCATCGGCAATTTGGTGGGTAATCTGGTGGGACTGCTCCACGGTCATAAGTGGTTCCACGCGGATATGGAATTCCACAAAACGGTGCTGCCCGGATTTGCGGGTGCGCAACCGGTGCAGGCCATGGACCGTGGGACCGAAAAGCGCCAGGGACTCGCTGATGTTTTGTTCCTCGGCGGGGGGCAGTTTAGTGTCCAGCAGATCCTTCCCGGCTTCGATGGTCAGATCGTAGGCGGCCTTGAAAATCAATAAAGCTACGGCCATGGCCGCCACCGGGTCGATCCAATCCAGGTTGGCGTGCGGAGCCAGTATTTTGCCGACACCGATAATGATGAGCCCCACCATGACGCCGGCGGAAGTGTAAACATCGGTCCGCAGATGCCAGGCATCGGCCACGAGCGCGGCGGATTCCGTGGCCCGGCCGACTTTGAACAGGCTGGCAGAAACCCAAGTGTTGGCGGCAGCGGAAATGAACATAATGACGATGCCCCAGAATGGCGCCTCCAACGGTTCCCGATGCACCAGTTTCTGGGCCGCCTCAAAAATAATCCACCCTGCGGCGAAGAAAATCAGAAGGGCTTCAACCACACCGGAAATGTTCTCCACCTTGCCATGGCCAAACGGATGCGTTTCATCAGCCGGTTTTCCGGAGTGGTTGACCGCGAACCAGGCGATGAGCGCGGCCATGAGATCAACTCCGGAGTGGATGGCCTCGGAGATGACCGATACGGAACCGATCATCAAACCCACCACCAATTTCAGCAGCACCAAGGAGAAATTCGACACCACGGACAGCAGCGCCACCCGGGCTTTTGAACGTTGCAGGTCGGGATTCATGAGTTGGTTGGTCAGGTCAAGTTCCGGTTTGGGATTCCGACCACCGCGCCATCAGCCATAACACGTCGCCCAGGCGGTTGAGATAAACCAGGCTCTCGGGGCTGGTTGAAAACCCTTTTTCCAGCAGGCCGCACACATTTCGTTCCGTGCGCCGGCAGACGGTCCGGGCCAGGTCCAAAGTGGCGGCGGCCATGGATTGCCCGGGGGTGGCCCAACCCCGGAATGAGCCTTGCTGATCCTCGATGGTTTTGACCAAGGCGTCCAATTGTGACGTCTGTTGGCCAGTCAACCGGGCGAAGCCGGCTTGCTCATATTTCACCCGATCCTCTTCCAAGGTGGCCAATTCGCCCATCAAACCCACCAAGTCTTTCTGGATGATCTCCAAATTCTGGCGGATGAATGGGTACGCGCTGCTGGCGCGAGCCAGACCGATCGCACTGTTCAATTCATCCAATCCACCCAAAGCTTCCACTTGGGGATGCGTTTTGCTGACCCGGCGGTTGAACATCAGGCTGGTCAAACCCTGATCACCGGTTTTTGTGGCCGTACTCATCGCCCATAAGGTGAACACCGGGATTGACGCTGGCAAGAGTTTTCCCCTAAAGTAGGCCCCGTTTCAGATTATGAACGCCAAGCTGATCCTCAAAACTTTGTTTGTGATTGTTGTCCTGTTCCTGCTGGTGCTGATGGGCATGAACAATCTCGATCCGGTGAAATTCAAACTGCCCCCGCTAATCAACCGCGCTGTGGAAGGCAAGGCGGCGGTAATGTACTTCGCTTTTTTTGCATTGGGCTTTTTCACTGGCACAGTCCTGACCGCCGGCGGCGGCGGCGGTTCAAAAGGCGGCGGTGGCGGTAAATCCAGCCAAAAATAGCCCCTGTCAAAAAGCAGGAATCCCCTGATTGGCTGCTGGAAGAGGCCAATTGCCAATTTGGCCTTCCAGAACCTGGCGACGCTGGGTGATTTATTCCAAGGTGACGGTTTGACGGAGGGGCCTTGGCATCGCCTTTAAACTGACGGCCGGCAGCAATGAACCTTTCCTATATTTAAACGCTTAATCTGCTTGACGCCCTCGCTGGGGGTATAAAGACTGGGCGCACTGAACAATCCATGAATGAAAGGACCCTAAGTATGAGTTCACAAAACGGACAAACCACCTCCACAACCCGGCGCGAGTTTCTAAAAAGTTCCGGTAAAGCGCTCGCCGGAGCGGCTTTAACCCAGGCCATCGCCGTCAATAGCTATGCCGCCGAAAATAATACCATCAAGGTGGCCTTGGTGGGCTGCGGCGGCCGGGGTTCCGGCGCGGCCGTTAATGCCTTGTCTACCGCCGGCCCCACTAAATTATGGGCCATGGCCGATGTTTTCGAAAACCGCCTGGAAAGCAGTTACCAGAGCTTGTCCAAACAATTCCCCGACAAAGTGGAAGTCCCGCCGGAACGGCGTTTCACCGGCTTCGATGGCTTCAAGAAAGCCATTAATTCCCTGGATAAAGGGGATGTGGTCATCCTTGCCACCCCCCCCGCTTTCCGGCCGATCCATTTTGAATATGCGGTTCAAAACGACCGCAACGTGTTCATGGAGAAGTCGTTCGCGGTTGACGCCCCCGGCATCCGGCGGGTGCTGAAAACCGGCGAACTGGCTTCCCAGAAAAACCTGAAAGTGGCCGGCGGATTGATGAGCCGCCATTACAACGCGCTCGAGGCCGCGGTGGAGCAAATCCACCAAGGCTTGATTGGAGAGGTTATCACTGCTTGGGCTTATCGCATGCATGGTCCGGTGGGTCTGGGTTCGCGGGGGCCAAATATGACGGAAGTCGGCCACCAGATCGCCAACTATAGCTGTTTCACCTGGCTCAACGGCAGCTTCATAGTGGATTGGCTGATCCACAACATTGACGTGTGCTGCTGGGTCAAAGGTGCCTGGCCGGTATCCGCCCAAGGCATGGGTGGCCGCCAGGTCCGATCCGAAAACGACCAGTTATTTGACCACTATTTTTCCGAATACTCCTTCCCCGACGGCACGCGCCTGGCCGCTCAAGGCCGGCACCAAACCGGGTGTTACGAGTTCTTCGGCGATATCATCCAAGGCACCAAGGGCAGCGCCGTGCTGGGCGAAGGCATTCCCAAGCCCCGCATTTTCAAAGGCCACAGGCAAACTGAAGACAAGCTGATCTGGAGCTATCAGGGCCAGGAAAAGAACCCCTATCAGCATGAGCATGATTTGCTGTTCGACGCCATCCGCAACAACAAGACCTATAATGAAACGGAACGCTGCGCTAAATCGTGCATGACGGCGATCATGGGCCGCATGGCTTGTGAATGCGGAAAAACGGTTACTTGGGAGGACGCCATGGCGTCAGAATTGGAATTAGCGCCCGGTTTGGAGACCCTGACGATGGATTCCGAACCTCCGGTTAAAAAAGGAGATAACGGCCGGTATCCGGTGGCGTTGCCGGGCCGGACCAAGTCCTTTTAATGGCTATTAACGCGGTTTCACAAAACGGCCGGGGGTGGCAACATCACCGGCCGTTTCTTTGGGATCCCGGGCATGGATAACCACCCTTTGGCTGCTGAGCCTCCAGTCTTCAAGCTCTCCCCCAACCAGCGGGCTTGGCGGCGTTTCTGTCACAATCGCCTGGCCGTGGGCGGCAGCCTGGTGCTGGGGGGGATCATACTGCTCGCGATCTTGTTGCCCTGGTTCTCCCAGTATCATCCCAATGCCAGTTCAGACCTGCAATTTTCCCCCCCCTCGAGCGAACATAGTTTTGGCACCGATGTTCATGGGCGCGATCTGCTCGTCCGGGTCTGCCATGGCACGTGCATTTCGCTGGTGGTGGGGGCGGTGGGGGCAGTGGTGAGCCTGGTAATCGGTGTGATCTGGGGTGCAGTGGCCGGTTACCTTGGCGGGCGGTGGGATAACCTGATGATGCGCATCGTCGATATCCTCTACTCATTACCATCGATAATTTTTGTGATCGTCCTGATCACCACCCTGGAACAACTGTTCCGCAACTGGCTGGCGCGGGCGCTTTCACCGCAATATGGAGCCTATACCCGAATGGTGTTTTTATTCGCGGGGCTGGGGGCAGTTTCCTGGCTGACGATGGCACGCATCGTGCGCGGGCAGGTCCTATCGTTGCGAACGCGCGGTTTCGTGGAAGCCAGCCGGGCCTTGGGGGCCAGCCATGCGCGCATCATCTTCCGCCATATTTTACCGAATGTTTATGGCCTCATCATCGTTTACGTGGCCTTGACGGTGCCCGCCATCGTGTTGAGCGAATCATTCCTCAGTTACCTTGGCCTGGGCATTCAGCCGCCTCAAGCCAGCCTGGGTTCGCTGATTGCCGATGGAGCGGGACAGATCAATCCCATCCGGATTTACTGGTGGCTCATTCTGCTGCCGGGCGGGGTATTGATCACCCTGTTGCTATCCTTGAATTTCATCGGTGATGGTTTGCGGGATGCGCTGGATCCGCGGGCGGAGACTGAATGATGCGCATCGGCAGCCTGCACTTGGCCACCAACCTGGCCCTAGCCCCACTGGCTGGATACACCAACCTTCCCTTTCGGCTGGTTTTGCGCGGCCTGGGCAGTTTGGGATTGGCCACGACCGACCTGGTCAATGCGCGGTCCTTGCTTGAGCGCCGGGACAAAGCGTTCAAATTAATTGAGACTCATCCGTCCGATACCCCCCTGGCGGTTCAACTATTCGGCTCAGTGCCCGAAGAGATGCGGGATGCCGCCAAGTTGCTGGAAACCTGGGGCGTTGCCGCGGTGGACATCAACATGGGCTGCCCGGTCCGCAAGGTCTGCCAAGTGGGCGGCGGATCCGCCATGCTGGTCGATCTGAAAAAAACTGCTTCCTTGGTGAAGGGCATGGTTGAGGCGGTTAAAATTCCGGTTACCGCCAAGATGCGGCTGGGCTGGGATGCAGACAACATTACGGCACCCGAACTCGCCCAAGCCTTGGAGGATGCCGGGGTGAGCGCCATCACCATTCATGGCCGAACCCGCGAACAGGGATTTGGGGGGACGGTTAACCTGGCGGGCATTCGCGCGGTGGTCCAGGCGGTGCGCGCCATCCCGGTCATCGGCAACGGCGATATCACCACTCCTCAGGCCGCCAAACAGATGCTGGACGAAACCGACTGCGCCGGTCTGAGCATCGGCCGGGGCGCCTTTTACAATCCGTGGATATTCAATCATATCCGGGAATACCTGGCCACCGGGGGGGTGCCTCCCGAGCCTTCCTTCGAGGAACGGATCGCCCTTATGAGCCGGCATTTGGAGTTGATGGTGGAAGTGTTCGGAGAAAGCCAGGGTTGCCGGATGTTCCGCAAAGTGGCTCCCTGGTATGCCCGCCGCTTCGGCCCCAACAAGGAGTTCACGCGGCAGGTGGTCCGGCTGTCGTCCCGCGCCGAATACGATGAAATCATGGCCCATTATTTGGAATGGCGCAGCCAGTTCCTGGACGAAAACGGGTGCCTCAAACCCAATTTCCAACCTGGGCCTTTGGCAACCTCTTTCAGCCCGCTTGCTGCGCCAGTCCCCAAGGGATTGCCTACCCCCGGAGGACCCTCGGAATACTGGTGACCCAGATTTTCAGGTCCGCCTGGGAACTTTCGGGATCAACACCGGTTGAATCCCCGGCCGGCCAAATCATGCCGGGCCACGGCCGTCGATCAACCCGGGATATCCACGACGCGGGAATCACGATGTGATTCCAAGGCTGCCGTGAATAACCGGTGGCTGAAAGCGGCTTCCTCAGCGGTGACGCAACCGGCAAACTGGCGCAAGGGCTGGCCATGGCCAAACTCGTAAAGGCAGGCGGCCCACATCTGGAGGAACCCATCGGTGAAACCGAACTCGAAATTGGCGCCCGTGATGGTCTTGAAAGGTGTTTCGTAACCCGTCTGAAGCCGGCCCCAGACCTGCTCACCGCCGGTATAGTTCAGGAAGTCCAGGCCCTTGGGCTCAGCGGTGGAATAGCGCGCGGAAGCCCGGGTGCCATAAATCTCCACATACCAGGTGTTTTTCTGGCCGGGTGCGATCCGGCTGGTTTTGAGGGTCAAAGGAAAAGGCTCGCCACTGGCCGGTTCCGTGGTTTCGCAAAACAGGGTTGCATTATCCCAGGTTTTGCAGGGCACACGGCCACCGTGGCCATCGGGCCGTTCCTTGACAATATCCATCAGGATGGCACGCACGTTTTTCAACCGCCAGCCAGCCCGCAATGGCAGATGGAGCACATGCATTCCCAAATCGCCCAGACAGCCGTAAACGCCGTTGAATTCAACCATCCGCTTCCAATTAATCGGCCTTTCAGGATCCAGATCGCTGGAATGCAGGAATCCGCAATTGGCTTCAATGATTCTGCCAAAAGCTCCTTTTTCGAGGAGGTTTGCTATCCGCTGTGCGCCCGGGTAAAACGCCCAGTGGGAAGAGCAGCGCACGAATACGCCGGGATGAGCGCGCATGCAGGACAGGATCGCCTGGCAGGCCGGAAGATCGATACCAAACGGTTTTTCACCCACCAGATGTTTTCCAACCGCGATGGCGGCGGTGTAGATTTCCTGATGCAAATGATGGGGAACCGCCACGTAAACTGCCTCCACTTGCGGATTGGCCAATAGTTCGTGGTAGTTCAGCGTCGTTTGCCTGATGGCCGGGAAATGGGTTGTGAACCAGGAGAACGATTGCGGGCTGCGGCTGCAAACAGCGATGATTTCCGGCTGGATATCCAAATCGAGCAGATGGCTCCAGCGCGCGGCCGCGCTGGCAAATTCGCGCCCCATCAAACCGCCACCAATGATGCCAAAACGGATCTTCTTCATGGCTTGGGCTGGTGGCGGATCACGTGATCGAACAGGCTCGCGGCATTGTCATGGAACAAAGCCCTTACCTGGCTGGGTTCGGTGATGCCCAATTCCCCGCAAGCTTGTTTCAAAGCCAACAGATCCTCGTAAAGATAAAGCGTGTATTGGGCTTCGATTTCCGGCGCTTCGCGCTGCCGGTTAAAATGAAAGGGGTGATCGGTGCGATTGACATAGGTCCGGCCAGCATACTGTCGGCGACCGCGCATGAACAAAATGGGATTATCCGATCCGTATATGATTCGCCGGGGGCCAAAACACTTCAAGGCCGCCCGATGAGCCGCCGGGTTCAACACCGCGGCGGTGTCGAAATAAATGCCCGGATCGTCCGCCAGGGCGGGAAGCGCCTCCCATGCGTGAGGTTCCGTATAGCAACGGCCCAAATGAGCGATGACCAGGATCACGTTGGGATACCGGCGGCGCAACTCGCGTATTTCACGCAGGTTGGCCGGATGCCCCAAGCGGTCCGCTTTAGGCACATGGAGCGTTACCCAGGAGTGCCGTTCATTGAGCAATTCCAACTGTGAATGAGGAAGGAAATCGAAAATACCAGCCTCCAGGTGGGCATCCCGGGTATCGCGGCTGGCGCCAATCAAAGCATAATAGGGTTTGACTCCCAGCACGCCCGGCAAATCCAACCAGGCCCGAACTTGTTCAACACCCCATTGGGGACGCACCACACAAAGGCTATTCCAACCGCTTTCCAAAGCCCCTTCCTGAACGTAACGGTTGCCCGCTTCCAGATCAAAAGCAAGGTCGGGAACACCGAACGCCAGACAGCGGACTTCGCGGTTGGGGAAAACCAGCTGGTAGCAACGGCGCGCATCCGCGAAACTGATCGGCTCAAAGACCTCGTTGACCCAATACTGCTGGCGCATGGCCTCCGTCATGGGAAACAGCCGGAACCGTGGATCCATCACGTGCATGTGGGCATCGATCAACCGCTGTGGAAGCCAATCCTCCAGGTGTCGATCCCAAAAGGCACGGTCGTTTTCGTTATAACGCCAAACGTGGTAAAGTGGTTCGTTCATAAGGATGCTCCCGGCGGCGGCAGGTATTCCAGGTAACGGGCGGCCAACTGCTGGTAAATCGGGGCGGCATCTCCAGGCATAAGCAGGCGGCCGGACGAGGACAGCTTGACTGCGATTTGATCCAGGGATTCATCGGAGCCCACCAGATTGCGCGCCAGCACGACCGCGCCCCAAACACTGCCTTCCGAACCATCCTGCACATGGATGGGCAGGCCCGTGACGTCGGCGATTACCTGGGGCGTTATGCGGCTCGCGGCCGCGCCACCGGTCATGACCAATCGGCGCAGTGGGAGATTGGTATGGCGAACCCAATTCAAGAACCGGTTCAACTCAAAAACCAGGCCCTCCACCACACTCCGCAAGAGTTGGGCGGAAGTGTGGTACAATTGCAGGCCGTCCAGCCGGCCTTTCACTCCGGCAGCCACGCCCTCCACATCGGTGGGCGCCAGCAGCGGCCAGAAGGATAAACCCTCGCTCCCCGGTTTTACGGACTCAAGTTTGGCATCGATTTCGGCGCCGCTTAATTTATCCCATCCCAGCAAGTTAAGCGCCCAGCTGAAAGCCGACCCGCCGTTGTGCAGTGAAAATATCTGGCCATACAAGCCTGGGGCCACATGGTGGCACACGAAAGCATTCTTGGTTACCGGCTCCAGCAGGCGGTCCATGACCGCTAGCAGCACCCAGGCCGTGCCGGTTCCCACCATCACGTCCCCGGGATGAACTGCTCCGCAACTCAGGGCCGCCGCGTATTGATCATGGATGGCTGCGGAAACCGGAATGCCAGCCACTAAACCAGTCAGGCCGGCACTTTCAGACGTCAGTCCGCCGGCCGCCTTGGCGGGGGATTCAAGATGGGGCAAACGCCAGCGTTCGAGGCCCAGTTCCCGCAATAGGTCGGGATCATAATCGCGCAAGGCCGGATTATAGAGCAAAGTCAGCGCACAAGAGGTGCCGTCGTGGACCGCCTGTCCGCAGAGGCGCCCCACAATCGTGTCTCCCACAAAACCAATTTTCGCGCCGGGGGGAAACGCGGGCTCCTTTTGCAGGCGCATCAACTGGCCGATGGCCAGTCCACTGTGGGCCCGGCGGATGCGGCCCAGGAACCATTCCGGCCCGAGGCGCTTCGTCAGCAGCTCATCTTCAGCTGCGCCGCGGCCATCCAGCCAGCTGATCACCCGGCCCCAGGCATGTCCGTGCTGATCGAAAACCTGCATGGCCCCGCCCTGGCTGGAAACACCGATGGCCCGTATGCGGGAGGCGTCAACCTTCTTAACCGCCTCCCGGATGGCGAGCAGCGTGGCCTGCCAGATTTCCTCCAAATCCTGCTCCATGCCGCCTTCGCCCATTGGGTAAAGCGGAACTGCGGCCGCATGCTTGGCCAATACCCGGCCTTGCCAATCCGCCACCAAGGCTTTCACATGGGTGGTGCCCAAATCCAGGCCCAACAACAAGGAATGTTCAGTATTCACAATTCAAAATAATCAGCCCCCAGGAATCCGGCGGCAAACCGCAGGCGCCGACGGGCATCCCCAAAACAAACCGCATTATGGTGCGGGCCTCCAGCCTGGCCATAGGCGGTCAGAAAACGCCGCACATCCACGGGTGTCCGCAACTTGAAATGCGGGACGCACAAGGGCGTCAACGGGCCAAAAGCCAGGATTTCCAATGGGGCTGCAATCACACGCCAACGCTGCGCGGGGCCGATGGTCAAGGCCATCAGCGTAGCTGGGCCCGGCTCAAAAGTGGTGACCAAAGCCAGTTGCCGCTCTCGCGTGCGGGTGATGGGGGCAGCTCTGGCCACCAGGGGGATCTTGAGGCCGCGGCGGGCCATGGCCGTGTTGGCCTCGCCCATGTGGCTCATGAAGAGGCAGTTGCCCGCAAAGTCGATGGTGAAAATCTCGGCAAAACTGGCGGGTGGATTCAGCCAGTTGAGCAGGGTTGTCCCGGCCGCGGCGATGATATCCCCTTCCCCGCCGAAGCCAATCCCCTCCGCCATCAACCGACTGGCCGCCACGAAAGGCAGCGTTGGGGTGCGGTCATCTTCGCCAAAGGCCATGAACTGGTAGGTGAGCGCATCCAAATGGTATTCCGCCACCATTCCCCGCACGGCCAGTTCCGCTCGCGCGGTCGTTTCCAAGTCCCGGGCGATCAACTCGCCAGCCACGTCATAGGTTTGGTGGTATTCAGCAATCAATTGAGTGACTTTGGCGGTTTCCGCATTCAAGCTGCGCCGGATGTAATCTTCCACCGGCAGGTTAACCCAGGCACAACCCAGCGCGGCGGTCATAGCGGTCGTATCGATGGCAAAATCGCCCATGCCGGGAAACGGGTAGCCCATCAGGCCAATCCGCGCCTTCGACAGCCTCCGCACAGCGGCGGCGGCCAGCACAAAGTCCGCCAATTCATCGACCGCCTTTGGATCTCTCAGGTGACTGGTGACGTAATGGAACGGAACACCGCTGCGCAATAGCACGTTGGCGAGATCCTGGGTTCCGTGCACCCCGTGATTGGCAAACAGGTCGGCCAGTGAAAAACGGGAATCCACCGCATACAACTCCTGAGTATTCCAAATCACTATGGGTAACCGCGTATCCCGCAGCGCGCGGAGCGCCACCTGGCTGGGCGAATACGAGGCCATAACCACCACGAGCGCATCCACCCCGGCGCCTTCGTATTGGCGAATGGTGGCCGCAATCTCCTCGGAGCGGCAGACCGCGCCAACAAACTCTGCATCCATGGCTGGCTGCAAAGCGGGCATCAATGTCCGCCGCACCCATTGCTCCCGGTCCTGGCGCAAGGATGGAGCGAGGGTTTCGTAAAGCTCGAGGGTCAGCACGAGCAATCCCGCTTTAGGCCGCCATGGCTTCGTGTTCATGATTTCCAGCTTCTTATAGGGTCGGAATATGCCACTTGAAGCCATTGGGAGCCAGCCGAAAATATTGGCGGCCGCCGCGCCGCCGCTGGGCATTTAAAAATATCGCTTTTTTAAAACCGTAATTTTATTGCCCAATTCGGGAAAAAGTAATAGAAGAGGACGATTGGCATAAGAATCCGTGGTGGGAAACCGGTGTCGTCCAAGGCT